>JAJFGP010000012.1 GCA_021776055.1 Kiloniellaceae bacterium | reverse complement strand
GACCGGCTTGGCGTCAGCCGGCGCCGTCGCCGGATCGCGGTCGCGCCAGCGCCCGTCATAGCGTATCGGGCGTCCCTCGGCCCGGGCCAGGCGCCGCATTTCCTCCAACTCCTCCGGCGTACAGAAGCAGCGATAGGCGTTGTCGGTTGTCAGCAGGGTGCCGGCTACCTCGGCATGGCGAGCGGCCCGTGCAAACTGGTACACGACCTCGTCATCCCAGGTCAGGCCGAGCCAGCGCATACCGTCCAAAATCGCCTCGACAGCCTCATCCGTGGAGCGCTTGCGGTCCGTATCTTCGACACGCAGGCGGAAAATGCCCCCGTGATGGCGGGCATACAGCCAGTTGAACAGCGCCGTACGGGCGCCGCCGATATGCAGGAATCCGGTCGGCGACGGGGCGAAGCGGGTAACGACGGGCTGGTCGGATTTGTCGGATTTGTTGGATGTAGTCATCGGACGCGCTCATAGCATATCCACAACTGGACGGCCATGTTTTGCAGCAATACCACCCCATCGCCTCGTCTTGTGCGCTAATCTTGTGGCCGTAGGGGGCAATCCACTGTGACGATCTCGCACTACGGCGTAGGTACTGCGGCGGCTTGGCTTAGCACAAACGCGAGCGCGGAGCGGGACCGCTGGGGTCTGTGGCTGCCGGTTGCCTACGGCACCGGGGTCGCCTTGTATTTCGCCCTTGGCAGCGAGCCGCCCGGTTGGCTGGGCGGCGCGGGAACGGCGTCGGCCGTGGGACTGGCCATACTGTGTCGCCGGCACATCGGTCTTTTCGTGATCGCCGTTGCCTTGGCAATGTTAGCCGCCGGGTTCGCCGGGGCGCAATTGCGCAGCGCCATGGTGGCGGCTCCGGTGCTGGAGCGAACACTCACTTTCGCCGATGTACACGGTCGGGTGGTGGAGGTCGAGCCGCGGCCACCGCGCCGCCGCATCTTGCTTGAATGGGTCCGCATCGACGGGTTGCCCGCCGCACAAACCCCGGCGCGGGTTCGGGTCTCCATGTTTGGGGCCGAGCCGCTCATACGGCCGGGCGATTGGCTAGGCTTGCGCGCCAGTCTGCGGCCGCCGCCGGAACCATCGGCGCCCGGTGCCTTCGATTTTGCCCGGCAGGCGTACTTCAAGCGTCTCGGGGCCGTTGGCTTCGCGCGCGGCCCGGCGAAGCTGGTGGAGCCGCCAGGTGCCATGACGGCCGTTAGCGCCGAGATAACCCGGCTCGAAGCATGGCGGTTGTGGTGGGCGAGCCTTCGACAAACTGTATCCGGCCGCATCCTGGCGGCGCTTCCGGGCCGCGCCGGGGCCGTGGCGACCGCGTTGATGACGGGCGAGCGAGGCGCCATTCCGGCGGCGGAGTTGTCGGCCATGCGCGATTCCGGCTTGGCCCATCTTTTGGCCATATCCGGCTTGCACGTGGGGCTGGTTGCCGGGCTTTTGTATTTCTCGGTGCGGGCGATACTGGCGCTGGTCCCCTGGCTTGCCTTGCGATATCCGATCCGCAAGTGGGCCGCGGCGCTGGCCGCATCGGGGGCATTCGCGTACCTGATGCTCACCGGCGCTACAGTACCGACGCAGCGGGCGGTCTTGATGATTTCTCTGGCCTTGCTTGCCGTGATCTTGGACCGCACCGCCTTCTCGCCGCGCATGGTCGCTTGGGCGGCCATCGCTGTCTTGGCTTTTGCTCCCGAGACTCTTCTGTCAGCCAGCTTCCAGATGTCGTTTGCAGCCGTGATCGCCCTGATCGCCGGTTACGAGGCGTTGCGCGATCGGCGGGAGAGGGGCAACCGGCGGTTCCCTGAGCGCGGACCGATAGTCCGTGCCGGTATCTATGCCGGCGGTGTGGCCCTTACGTCGCTCATCGCCGGGTTGGCGACCGCGCCCTTCGCTGTCTATCACTTCAACCGGATTGCCTGGTATGGCCTGGCGGGGAACATGGCGGCGGTGCCGTTGACGGCGATGTGGATCATGCCGTGGGCGGTTGTGGCCTTCCTACTCATGCCGTTCGGGGCGGAGCATTTGGCCCTTGTGCCGATGGGTTGGGGCATCGAAGCTATGCTCTCCGTGGCGGAAGAAGTGGCCGGTTGGCCCGGTGCCATCAGCCTGGTCCAGGCCATGCCCACAAGTGGCCTGGTGCTGATTGCGGTGGGCGGCCTCTGGTTGTGTCTGTGGCGGCGGCCCTGGCGCCTTGCCGGCCTGGCCGCTGTCGTCGCCGGTGCCGTCACCGTGACGGCCAACCCGCCGCCGGATGTTCTCGCCAGCAGCGACGGCCGTCTTTTCGCCGTGCGTACTCCGGAGGGCGAGATGCTCGTCTCCAGCGGCCGGGCGCGGCGCTATGACGCCGATGTCTGGGCCCGGCGCAGCGGCGAAAACGACGCAGAGACCTGGCCGCGTACCGGCACGGCAGCGGGAGGCCGTTTAACATGCGACCCGTTGGGCTGCATCTACCGCGCGCAGGACCAGTCCGTGGCCCTCGTCCAGGACGGTCGGGCTCTGATCGATGACTGCAAGGCGACAACGGTGGTGATCAGCCGGGAACCCATTCGCACCAATATCTGCGACAGCACACCCCTGGTCATCGACCGCTTCGACCTCTGGCGCAAAGGCGGCCACGCCGTCTGGCTATCCGAAACCGGCGCCCGCGTCGAAACCGTGGCCGACCGAAGGGGGCAGCGGCCCTGGACCGTCAAGCGTGGGCGGGCGGAGAGGTGAGGGATGCGAGCGAAATCGAAGGTAAGAGTTATCCTCTAGAGTACTGTCAGTGGTCTGTTTCCGAAAGTGCTGTGGCCGTAGTCAGGCATAGGATCTCGCCGTTACTTATAGACAAGAGCTGACATTCCTTATGTGCGATATGGTGAAACAGATCGCCTCACTAAGACGCTACCGACGGGGCTCAGAAGCATATCGATTGAGTCCAATATTTGATTGTCGGCATCATTCGGCCACACCAGCACCTCCATCATCCCGAGATGGTTCGTGAACCGATCTCTATTCGTTTTGCCAAGTCGTCGACTATCGATGTCAATTTTCACGAAAGGATTCAAGGATTGTGCGGATGAACGAAATTCGACGCTTTCTGACGATTTATTCAGCGGAACGATCAATCGTACTTCTCGCTCTTCGGCAAAAGATTTGTGTTTGATTGAAACCGCAATATCAACCGCATCCTTCGTGAGACGATTCTGCAAATTCATATCTGTAAGTATTCCTTCGGGACTAAGTGCGCCCGGGGCATTCAGTGCTGCAACAATTATATTCAGTTCCTCGCCAATGCCAGAAAAGTCGGCTGGTTCAAAGTACCGACAATCCACACATCTTCCTTTTCGGGCCTCTGCGGCCCGTCTCAGATGATTCCGGTCAAATCCGATTGAGATCCCGACTTTTCTTCCGTAGCCGCGCCACTGGCTAAGCTGGTCACGTGCGAGAGAAAAACAGGCTGCAAACTGCCAAATCCGGCCCGGACGGAATACTGCATTTAGCGTTTCAGCGGAAATTTCATGGGTTTTGTCTGATGCAACAAGAGATCGCATTCGCTCCAGTGCGTAGGTCACCTCAGCTCGATCATTCATAAGGCGCACGTCCGAGGCCCAAATAGTGCCCTCTCCGACTATTCCTCTCAGGCCTATGAGATCAGTGTAGTGATAAACGATCTCACCACGGTTCATTCGCTCTGCGAGAAACTCGTCCTGTTCACGGAAGTATTGACCAGCTTCTACTGGGCCATCATGTGCCCAGAATTCAGGGTCGATGGATCTAATTTCAACAGTCTTGCCACTGGGAGAAGTTGTGGTGGCCGTCGTACTCACACTACCTCCGATCGCCGCAATTAGGCGGTGTCCGCTTTGATCCACTACAAGCCAACTTGATTTATCCTGTCGACGGCCCCTCAGGGATGCCGAGAGCCTCCCGCGCACGGTCGCAGTCATCTGCACAGTTGCACCAAATGATTGCCCACGCGGCCTTCCATCCGACGGCGACCATGGCAGCGTGCCGGTGATTTCCGTCGCGTACGCTCAATGCACCTTCGCGCCATTCTACGATCAGCGGCGGCACACTCATGGGCTCGGAAAGTCGACTGGCAATCCCGGTGATCTTTTGTTCCCAGGCGCCGTGCGGGACAAAGTACTCCATGCAGGGCTCTGGCCCGCAACATCGCTCTAGCCGATTAAGCGGAACCAGGAGCGGGCCGATCCAGTAGCGCCGCTGTCGGGCAAGACCTTCGCGTAAACCCTCATTTGCCCATGGTCCACCGTCAAGGTACCTATCAACCCACTTGTCGAGGTGGCCGGATTCGGCAGAACCGATGCAGGAGAAAACGTCGAACAGATCAACACCTACCATCAACAGTGCTGCACGCTCCCCCGGCTAATACTTCCGAATCAACCCCACCAAACGCCCCTGAATCTTCACCCGCTCGGGCGGGAAGATGCGGGTTTCGTAGGTCTTGTTCGCCGGCTCCAGGGCGACGGCACCACCCTTGCGGCGGATGCGCTTCAGGGTGGCTTCCTCGCGGTCGATCAGGGCGACCACGATAGCGCCGTTGTCGGCAGTATCCGAGCGCTCGATGATCACCGTGTCACCTTCGAAGATGCCGGCATCGATCATCGAATCGCCGTCCACCTCGAGGGCATAATGCTCCCCCTGGCCGACCATGGAGATCGGCACGTCGACGAAGCTGTCGTGGTCGCGCAAAGCCTCGATCGGCGTTCCGGCGGCGATCCGGCCGTACAGCGGCAACTGCATGGCTTCGCTTTCGGGCGGTGGACTGGCGCCGGCAAGGGCGCCGCCGAAATCGCCTTGGATGACCTTGGGGGCAAATCCGTTGCCGTTGCCGGCGGCGGGTGCGCGTTCGAGGTCCTCCGGCAGGCGCATGACTTCGAGGGCTCGGGCCCGGTGCGGCAAGCGGCGGATAAAGCCGCGCTCTTCCAACCCGGTAATCAGGCGGTGAATACCGGATTTGGATTTGAGCTTCAGAGCATCCTTCATCTCATCGAAGGACGGTGAGACGCCCTGCTCCGACAGGCGGTGGTGGATGAAGAGCAGCAGCTCGTGCTGTTTGCGCGTCAACATGGTCGGCCTCACCCCTTTGGCCCCAATTTCTGAGGACCCACTACATATAGAACAAAACAAAAACGTTATCACATGTTCTAGTTTGGTTCTCATTTCCCGTCAAGCGCTTCCTGCCGCTGCCTGGCGGAGTTATGCGCGCAACCGGAGTCAGGGGTCGATCAGATGCCGAGTATACCGCCGGAAAGTGGCACGATATCAACGACATCGCCGGCCTTTGCCGGGTGGGCCAGGGGCGGCCGGACGATCAGGCAATCGGCGTGCGCCAGGGTGGCCAGCATGGAACTATCCTGGCGCGGGAAGGGGGTAGCACAGCGCCGGCCCGCCGAATCGATGCTCAAACGGGCCCGCAGGTAATCTTGCCGGCGGTCATTGGCCGCCAGGTCGGTGCCCAGGATGGCGGTTTCGTGCGCCCCCTCCGGCTCGGAGCGGCCAAGCATCGCCGCCAGGGCCGGGCGCAGGAACAGGGTGGCGCAGACCAGGGCGGAAACCGGGTTGCCCGGCAGGCCAAGCACCGGCGTGCCACCGACGCGGCCAAAGAGCAACGGCTTACCCGGGCGCATGGCGATCTTCCAGAAGTCGAGTTCCATGCCCTGCTCGCCCAGGACCCGGCCAACCAGATCGTGGTCACCCACCGAGACTCCGCCGCTGGAGACCAGCAAATCGGTGCCCCGTGCGCCGGAGACCATGTCGGCTAGGGTGGCTTGGTCGTCGCCGGCAATGCCCAGGTGTAGGGGCTGCCCGCCACAGGCCTCGACAAAAGCGGACAAGGAGAAGCCGTTGGAGCTGACGATCTGGTTGGGACCGAGAGGATCGCCGGGCAGGACCACCTCGTCGCCGGTCGCCAGGATGGCCACCCGCGGCCGCCGCCGGACGCGCAGCCAAGGATGGTTCATGGCCGCCGCCAGGCCGATGTCGCGGGCGCCCAACAAGCGCCCGGCGGTTATCCCGACGTCGCCCATACGGAAGTCCAGGCCCGCTGGCCGGACATAAGTGCCGGCGGCAACCGCTTCCTTGACCACGACGGTATCGCCGTCGCGCTCGGTATCTTCCTGAATGATGATGGCATCGGCGTCGGCGGGCAGGGGGCCGCCGGTAAAGATACGCACCGCCTCTCCGGCACCCACTGTGCCATCGTGGGCGCCGCCGGCCGGTGCCTCGCCGATGACTCGCAGGCGTGCTGGCACCGCGCCCACATCGGCGGCGCGCACGGCATATCCATCCATGGCGGAAACCGCGGCAGGCGGCTGCGTTACTCGGGCGACCACGTCTTCGGCCAAGGTGCGGCCCAGGGCGTTGGCTAGGCTGACCGTCTCGGCGGGCAGCGGGGCGAAGGCGCCGGTGATGCGGGCAAGCGCCTCGGCGACCGAGAGCATTCAGTCGGCCTCGTAAACGCCGGACTTGCCGCCGGATTTGTGGGTCAGGCGGATATCCACGATGCGCATGCCGCGATCCACCGCCTTGCACATGTCATAGACGGTCAGCGCCGCGACCGCGACGGCGGTCATGGCCTCCATCTCGACCCCGGTGCGGCCGACCAGCTTACAGGTGGCGGCAATATCGACCGCATCCCGTTCCGGCGCCAAGGTCAGATCCACGGCAACGGAACTGAGCGATAAAGGATGGCACAGCGGGATCAGATCGGGCGTTCGTTTCGCCCCCATGATGCCGGCCAGACGGGCGACTGACAGCACGTCGCCCTTCTTCACCCCGCCGTCGCGGATCAGCGCCAGCGTCTCGGGAGCCATGAGTACCGAGCCCTTGGCGACGGCGGCCCGCTCGCTCTCTGTTTTGGCCGAGACGTCGACCATGGCGGCATTGCCCTGTTCGTCGAAATGCGTGAGCTTGCTCATACTCTCAGGCCGCGGTTAACAGGGCGGCTGTCGCGGCAGTCACGTCTGGCTGCCGCATCAGGGATTCGCCGACCAGGAACGCCGCCGCGCCGACAGCATTCAGCCGGGCCAGATCGCCGGGACCATGGAGGCCGCTCTCGGCGATCAGCAGGCGTTCCGCCGGCACCCGCGGGGCCAGGGCCTCGGTGGTGGCCAGATCGATCCGCAGGGTCTTCAGATTGCGGTTGTTGATGCCCAGCAGTGGCGAGCGTAGGGCCAAGGCTCGGTCCAACTCGGCGCCGTCATGTACCTCCAGCAGTACGTCCATGCCGAGGCCAAGTGCCGCGTCTTCCAATTCGGCCGCCTGCGCATCGGTCAGCGCCGCTAGGATAAGCAGCACGCAATCGGCCCCCAGGGCTCGCGATTCGGCGATCTGGTAGGGATCGAGCATGAAGTCCTTGCGCAGCACCGGCAACTCGACCGCGGCACGGGCGGCAACCAAGTCCTCGTCCCGGCCCTGAAAGTAGGGTGTATCGGTCAAGACCGACAGGCAGGTGGCGCCACCCGCTGCATAGGCGCTGGCCAAGGCCGGCGGGTCAAAATTCGCCCGGATCAAGCCTTTGCTGGGCGATGCTTTTTTGATTTCGCAGATTAGGCCATAGGCCCCCGCGTCGGCGCGGGCTTGCAAGGCGTGGGCAAAGCCACGCGGTGGTGGTGCGGCCTTTGCCTGCGTCTCCACGTCGGACAAGGGTGTTTCCTGGCGCCGGGTGGTGATCAGCGCCCATTTGTCGGCGCAGATGCGGGCCAGCACGTCGCTCATGGCGCCGTCTCCGGCGGCGGTGCCTCATTGCTGATGGCCACCAGGTTCGCCAAGGTCTGTCGTGCCCGGCCGCTATCCACGGCTTCTCCAGCCATGGCCACGCCCGTCTTCAGATCGGCGGCCTTGCCGGCAACGATCAGGGCGGCGGCGCTGCCAAACAGCACGATGTCGCGGAAGGGTCCGGCCTTGCCCTCGAGCATGGCGTGCAGCACGTCCGCATTGTGCTCCGCCTCGCCGCCGGTGAGGTCGGCCAGAGTGGCCGCCGGCAGGCCAGCATCGGCGGGCGAGACCTCGAATGTCTTGATCTTGCCGTCTTTGAGCTCAGCCACCTGCGAGGCGCCGGTCGTGGATAGCTCGTCCAGGCCATCGGCCCCATGCACCACCCAGGCATGCTCATGCCCCAGGCCGCGCAGAACCTCGGCCAACGGCTCTACCCATTGCGGCGCGAAGACGCCGATCACCTGACGCGTCACCCCCGCCGGGTTGGAGAGCGGGCCAAGCAGGTTGAAGATGGTGCGAGTGCCCAACTCGACCCGGGTCGGACCCACGTGGCGCATGGCGCTATGATGGCGGGGAGCCATGAGAAAGCAGAGGTTGGCTTCGTGCAGGGATTTCTGCACCAGGCTCATATGGGCGTCTATGTTGACGCCCAGCGCGGTCAGCACGTCGGCCGCACCGCTGCGTGAGGACAGCGCCCGGTTCCCGTGCTTGGCTACCGGCACGCCGCAACCGGCTACAACGATGGCACTGGCGGTCGAAACGTTATAGGTGCCCTTGGCATCGCCGCCGGTACCGCAGGTGTCGATGGCGCCGGCCGGTGCCTCGATGGTCAGCATCTTCGAGCGCATGGCGCGAACGGCACCGGTAATCTCCGGCACCGTCTCGCCGCGCACCCGCAGGGCCATCAGGAAGCCGCCCAACTGCGCCGGTGTCGCATCGCCCGACATAATGATGTCGAAGGCGCGCTCCGCCTGGGCCGCGTCCAGCGGCTTGCCGTCGGCGACGTACGCCAGCAGCGTCTTGAGATCGGCTGTGTCGCCGGTCGCCACCATACCGCTCATTGCGCGGCGCTCCGTCGTTCACCTGTTTTATAACCGGCAAGGCTCAGGAAGTTCTCGAGCAGGGCGTGACCGTGCTCGGAGGCGATGCTTTCCGGATGGAACTGGACACCGTAAAGCGGTAACTCCCGGTGTTTCAGGCCCATGATCAGACCATCGTCAGTCTCTGCCGTGACCTCCAGGGTCTCCGGAAAACTCTCCCGCGCGACGGTCAGCGAGTGATAGCGCGTGCCGGTGAAGGGCGAGGGCAGGCCGGCAAAGACTCCCGTGCCATCATGGGTGACGCCGCTGACCTTGCCGTGCATCGGCACCGGCGCTCGCACGACCTCGCCGCCAAAGGCTTCGCCGATGGCCTGATGTCCCAGGCAGACACCAAGCAAAGGCACCTTGCCGGCGGCGGCCTTGATCAGGTCCAGGCAGATACCGGCACGCGCCGGGTCGCACGGCCCTGGCGACAAGACAATGGCCTGGGGCTTTAGCTCCAAGGCCTCCGCTGCCGTCAAGGCGTCGTTACGCCGCACCTCCGCCTTGGCCCCAAGCTCGCCCAGGAAGTGGTACAGGTTGTACGTAAAACTGTCGTAGTTATCGATTAGTAGAAGCATTCCAAACGCCTGGGACCGTTTCCTCAGCACCATGCTGAGGATTTAAGCCTCATCTTATATCAGCTTGCCGGAAGCGACGGAAGCAATGGAGATACTCGGCACCGGACACGATCGATCCCTTGCCTTCCAGTGACTGGAAACCTTATGTAAGGGGCTAACAATTCAGTACACAAGGGCATGTTTCCAATGGCCGACGGACAATCCAAACACTCCCACGAGCATTGCTGCCATGGTCATGGTGCCGATGCGTCGGCTGCCGCCGCTACGGCGAAGCCTGGCACCTACATCTGCCCCATGTGTCCGGGGGTAGCGAGCGAAGGGCCGAGCGCCTGCCCGAAATGCGGGATGGCCTTGGAGCCGGCGACGCCGATGCTGCCCACCCGCACCACCTACACCTGTCCCATGCATCCGGAGATCGTGCGCGACGAGCCGGGGTCGTGCCCGATCTGCGGTATGGCCCTGGAGCCCACGACGGTGACCGTGGAGGAGGGGCCCAACCCGGAATTGGTGGACTTTACCCGCCGGTTCTGGATCAGCGCCGTACTGACGTTGCCGTTGTTTGCCGTGGCCATGGCGGATCTCATTCCGGGCGAACCGCTGAAGGATTTCGTATCCGGTCCGCTGCTCTCTTGGATCGGGTTGATCCTGGGCACCCCGGTGATCCTGTGGGGCGGCAAGCCGTTCTTCGAGCGGGGCTGGGCCTCCATCGTCACCCGCAATCTCAATATGTTCACGCTGATCGCGATCGGCACCGGTGTCGCCTATGTCTACAGCCTAGTCGCCACGCTGGCCCCTGGCATCTTCCCGACGGCCTTTCGCGGCGCTGGCGGCGAGGTGGCCGTCTATTTCGAGGCGGGCGCCGTCATCGTCACCTTGGTTCTGCTCGGCCAAATTCTTGAGTTGAAGGCGCGCAGCCAGACCTCGAATGCGATTAAGGCCCTTCTCGGCCTGGCGCCGAAGACCACCCGGCGGTTAGGGGCGGACGGGAACGAGGAGGATGTGTCCCTGGACCTGGTGCACCCTGGCGACCGCCTGCGCGTGCGTCCGGGCGAAAAGGTGCCGGTGGATGGCGTGGTGGTCGAGGGCAGCAGCGCCGTCGACGAATCGATGGTCACCGGCGAACCCATGCCGGTCACCAAAGCCACGGGCGACAAGGTGACCGGTGCCACCGTCAACGGTACCGGCGGTTTCATCATGGAGGCCACGCGCGTCGGTGCCGACACACTGCTCTCGCAGATCGTCCGCATGGTCGCCGAAGCACAGCGGAGCCGGGCCCCGATCCAACGCTTGGCCGACGTTGTTGCCGGTTACTTTGTACCCGCCGTTGTCTTGGTGGCAGTCCTGACCCTGATCGTGTGGGGCTTATACGGCCCATCCCCGGCCATGGCCTATGCGGTTATCAACGCGGTGGCCGTGTTGATCATCGCCTGTCCCTGTGCCCTGGGCCTGGCGACACCCATGTCCATCATGGTCGGCACCGGGCGGGGGGCTAGCGCCGGCGTGCTCGTCAAGAACGCCGAGGCGCTGGAAATCATGGAGAAGGTCGACACCCTGGTCGTGGACAAGACCGGCACGCTGACCGAGGGCAAGCCGCGCCTGACCGATGTGATCCCGGTCAACGATTTCACCGAGCCAGAGCTGTTGCGCCTGGCGGCAAGCCTGGAGCGGGGTAGCGAGCATCCCCTGGCGGCGGCCATCGTCGCCGGCGCTCGGGAGCGCAACGTGGAGCCTGAGGAGGCAGCGGATTTCCAATCGGTGACGGGTCAGGGTGTGACCGGCACCGTCGCAGGCAAGGCAGTTGGCCTGGGCAATCGTCGGCTCATGGACTCTCTCAAGGTCGAGCTTGGCGACAGCGAGGCGCGAGCCGAGACCTTGCGCGCCGAGGGAGCGACGGTGATGTTCCTGGCAGTGGACAGCACATTTGCCGGCCTGATCGCGGTGGCCGACCCGATCAAGGAGTCAACGCCGGAGGCCATCCGCCTGCTCCAGGGCGAGGGCTTGAAGATCGTCATGCTCACCGGCGACAGCCGCACCACGGCGATGGCCGTCGCCGGTCGCCTGGGGATCGACACGGTGGAGGCCGAGGTACAGCCGGAAGAGAAGGGCGAGGTGATCAAGCGGCTGCAGGCGCAAGGGCGGGTGGTTGCCATGGCCGGTGACGGCATCAACGATGCCCCGGCCTTGGCCCAGGCACAGGTGGGCATCGCCATGGGGACCGGCACGGATGTGGCCATGGAAAGCGCCAGTGTGACTCTGGTAAAGGGCGATCTGCGTGGCATCGTCCGGGCTCGCCGCTTGAGCCGCGGCACCATGCGCAACATCCGGCAAAACCTGTTCTTTGCCTTTTTCTACAATGCCCTGGGCGTTCCTATTGCGGCCGGGGTTCTCTATCCTGTTTTCGGTCTGCTGCTCAGCCCGATGATCGCCGCGGCGGCGATGAGCTTCAGCTCAGTTTCGGTCATCGGCAATGCCTTGCGGCTGCGCCGCGTGTCGCTTTGAGGAGAGTACGGTCATGCATATTGGTATCGTCGCGGAACAGTCGGGCGTGCCGACCAAGACCATCCGCTATTACGAGAGCATTGGCCTGATCCGCCAGGCGCAACGCACCGGCGCTGGCTACCGAGTCTATGGCGAGCACGATGTCCAAACCCTGCGTTTTATCCAGCGGGCTCGTGGCCTGGGGTTCTCGGTGCACGATGTGTCCGGCTTGCTGGGCCTTTGGCACGACGCCCATCGGACCAGCGCCCAGGTCAAGGACATGGCCAAGCGCCATCGGGCCGAGATCGACCGCAAGATCGCGGAACTCCACGGCATGCGCGCCACGCTTGATCATCTCATCGCCCAATGCCACGGAGACGAGCGCCCGGAGTGCCCGATTCTCGACGATCTGGCGGGCGAAACGAGGGTTTCCGGGGCAGCCGACGGTTAACAGCCGTTTACGGTCGAAAAAATTAAATAATCCACAACATATTGGCGTTAGAACCGGGGTACCCCGCTATCGGTAGCGGTAGGACGAATGGTATTCTTCGTTTTTTCCGATTCGTAATCCCTGATTCGTGGCATATGTCGCACGCCAATAGGCCAGGTAGACTCTCCGCCGACATTCGCGCCAAGGCTCGCCGCTATGAAGAAGTGGCTGCCGTCGGGCACGCACGTCGCCGTCGCCGCATTATAGCGGCACTCTGCGCTGTCGTTGTGATCGCCGGTGGCAGCGGCGGCGGGCTGTTGGCGCGCAGCGGCTTCTTGCAAGGCGCGGCATCGGTTACAAGCGACGCACGGCTACGCCCCGGCGAGGTGCAATTTGCCCAGGTGCTGGACTCGGCACTGGGCGCAAGCGACGCGGGCCCGGCGCACGTCGACACTGAAAGCGCCCGAGTTGCCAGCGCCGGTAGCGTCGAGGTGGCGATCGCGCGCGTTTACGAGGAACCGCTATCCCGAGCCCCGGAAACCGATCCACAGCGGCCCGACGGCGCCGCGACGGTCCGCACGGCGCGGGTGAGATTCCCGGCACTCGATGCCCTCAACCGGGTAGCGCCCAACCCGCCGCCGTGGCAACGGTATGCGGTGTCGGTGGCGGATGCGGGCAGCGCCCCGATGATCGCCATCGTGATCGACGATCTGGGGCTCAACCGCGGCCGCGCCTATCGCAGCATCGAATTGCCGGCCCCCCTGACATTGGCCTTCATGACCTATGCGGAGGGCCTGGAGAGAATGGCGGCCGCGGCGACGAAGGCCGGCCACGAGTTGATGCTGCATGTGCCCATGCAACCGAGAAGCCGCAGCTACGATCCGGGCCCGAACGTACTCGATGCGCACCTGCCGGCATCCGAGTTGGAGCGCCGTCTGGATTGGGGGTTGGGGCGCTTCAAAGGATTTGTCGGAATCAACAACCATATGGGCAGTGGCTTTACGGCCTCGCCGGACGGCATGGCTTACGTAATGCGCGAGTTGCGCGCTCGTGGCCTGCTGTTTCTGGATTCCCTGACCGCCGCATCGACCGTCGGCCCGGAAGCGGCGCGGCACGCCGGCGTTCCCTATGCGGTGCGTGATGTATTCATAGATAACGACCCCAACAACGCCACCTTGATCCGGGCTCAGCTTGCCAAGCTGGAGGCTATCGCAAAGCGCCGCGGCTATGCGGTGGGCATCGGCCACCCGCATCGGGCGACCCTGAAGGTGTTGGCCAAATGGCTGCCGGAGGCCCGCCGGCGCGGCATTGCCTTGGTCCCCATCAGCGCCATCGTCCGCCACCGGACCGGCATCACGCAGGCCGCCGCGAACACAACGGATTAGCGTCCACACGGGTCGGCGTACCAGTCGCACCTGGTGCGGTAGGTGAGCCACACTGACGTCACCATCGCGCAATCTTGGATTCGAAATTGAAGCCAGTCAGAGGCCGCCACGGGCCCTTAGTCCGCTGGATATTTCCGACGATTGGCGCGGCATTCGGGATCGTCGCCCTGTTCTGGCTTTACCAGGATTTGGACTTCGAACGGTTTCTTTCCGCCGTCGCCACCGCCGAGCTGGGTTGGCTTTTTGTCTTGGCCGGCACCATCCTTCTTGAGCAGTTGATCCGGGGTTGGAAATGGCGACAGATTCTGTTCGATCTGAAACCTGTTTCGAGTCTCAGGCTATTTGGCGCGATCCTCGCGGGCTATGGTGTCGCGATCCTCATTCCGTTGGGTATAAGCCCCCTTGTGCGGTCGTGGTTGATCGCGCGGTTGGAGGGTTTGCGTTTGGCCGGTGTTCTGATGACATCGGCCATAGAGCGCTTTCTTGATGGGATCGTTTTTGCGCTGGTTGCCGCGCTCGTCGCGACGGTCGGTCAAATTCCGGATGTGGAAGGCGAAGTAAGGACCGGCGTTGCAGCCGCGGGTGGTTTGAATCTCATTCTATTTTCCGCGCTGCTTTGTTTGTTGTTTGTCGGCCGCTCGCCGTTGGGCCGCGAGGACTCGCGGACAAGTCGGTGGATCGACTGGCTGGCTGCCAAGGGTGGTACGCGCCTCGACGGGCTGAGGAAGGCAATCCGAGACGGCATTATTTGGCCGCGTCGCCGCCGCCGCCAAATTGGTGCGGTGCTGGCAAGTGTTCTGATGAAGATCGTCGCGGCCACGCACTTCCTGTGGGCGGGTCTGGCGGTCGGCATCGTCCTGGCGCCCTTCGACTACTTGTTTCTTATGGTTTTTGCGGGATTTGCACTGGTGCTCGCCCGCTTTATCCGCGTGCCAGGAGGCTTCGCTATTGGATCCGGTTTCGCGCTAAAATTGCTGGGCGTACCCGATGAGCAGGCGCTGGCGATGATCCTGTTCAATCAGATTCTCACGATCGTTCTGATGGTGGGGCTCGGCCTGCTGTTTCTATGGAGGAGCGGTGTTGATATTCGGGAAGCGCATGATGCGGAGAACACAGTGAACTAGGCTCCACATCTAAGCGTCCGGTTTGGACGGTAAGATGGGAATGCCAGCAATTAATTTGGCCGCGGGTTTGGCTGTAGGGAAAGCAAAAATGACAACGTCGATCCTCGGTCTCAGGACCACCATTTACAAGGTTGATGACATCGGTAAAGGCAAAGAATGGTATGGCGCAGCATTTCAAGTGGCGCCTTATTTCGATGAACCGTTTTACGTCGGTTTCAATGTTGCCGGGTATGAACTTGGCTTACTGGAAGAGCCTATTCCAGCGGCTGACAAAACCGCAAACGTCCTGAGCTATTGGGGCGTTGAAAACATCGACCGGGCGGTCGAACGATTTATTGAATTGGGAGCGACCGAGGATACGAAGCCGACCAACGTTGGCGGCGAGATAATGGTCGCGACGGTTAAGGACCCGTGGGGAAACGTCGTCGGACTTATCTACAATCCGGATTTCAAGCTGGCATAATTGCTCGTGAGACTTGGTATTAGTTCCGCCGGGTCGTAAATCGCATGGCTTCTTCGGCGGCGCGGATGAGGGCGCGGGCTTTGTTGCGGGTTTCTTGATACTCCGCCTCCGGGTCGCTGTCGGCGACCACGCCGCCACCCGCTTGCACATACATCGTGCCGTCCTTGAGCAGCGCCGTGCGCAAGGCGATGCAGGTATCCATGTCACCGTTGGCGCCGAAATACCCGACGGCGCCGGCGTAGATGCCGCGCCGCTCGGGCTCCAACTCGTCGATGATCTCCATGGCCCGCACCTTCGGGGCGCCGGAGACGGTGCCGGCCGGGAAGCCGGCGATCAGCGCCGCCAAGGCGTCGTAGGCCGGGTCCAGGGTTCCTTCGACGTTGGAGACGATGTGCATCACGTGGCTGTACAGCTCGACCGTGAAACTTTCGGTCACACGGACAGTACCGATCTTGGCCACACGGCCCACGTCGTTGCGGCCCAGGTCCAGAAGCATCAGGTGCTCGGCGCGTTCTTTCGGATCGGCCAGCAATTCCTCGGCCAATGCCTTGTCCTCGGCCGGGGTGGCGCCGCGCGGCCGGGTGCCGGCGATCGGCCGGATGGTCACCGTATCGCCGCGTACCCGGACCAGGATCTCGGGACTGGAGCCCACGACAGCAAAATCGCCGAAGTCCAAGTGGAAGAGAAAGGGGGACGGGTTTAGCCGGCGCAAGGCCCGATAGAGAGACAGCGTCGGCTCGGCAAAGGGCAGGCGGAAACGCTGACTCGGCACCACCTGGAAAATGTCGCCGGCGCGAATGTACTCCTTCGCCTGCTCGACGATGGCGTGATACTCGGCGCGGCTGATGTTTGAGTCCGCCTCCGGCACCGCGACCGGATTCTCGCTCGGTCGGCGGCGCAAGGGCAGGGGCCGCTCGATGCACGCCGTGGCCTCGGCCAGGCGCGCTTGCGCCAGATCGAACGCTTGCTGGGCAGCGATTCCCGGCGCCGGCCAGATCGGCGTGAACAAGGTCATCTGGTCTTCCAGCCGGTCGAAGACGGCGATGACGGTGGGGCGGACAAAGACGCTGTCCGGGACGCCCAGGACGTCCGGATTTTCGTCCGGCAGGCGCTCCACCAGGCGCACCACGTCGTAACCGAGGTAGCCGACCAGGGCCGAGGCCATGGGCGGCGCCCCGTCCGGCAACTCGATCCGCGAGTCGCGCACCAGATCACGCAATGAGTCGAGTGTCCCCTGGCTAAGCACCTCGAACTCGGACCCCGCACTTGCCGCGTTTCGGTTGATCTCGGCGCGATTGCCGCGGCTGCGCCAGATCAGATCGGGCTTTATCCCGATGAACGAGTAGCGACCGATAACCTTGCCGCCTTCGACGGATTCGAACAGGAAGCTGTTTGCTTGCCCGTCCGCGAGCTTGATGAAGGCCGAGACCGGAGTCTCCAGATCGGCGACCAGGGTGGTCCAGATGACCTGCGGAGCGCCCGCGTCGTGGCGGGACGCGAATTCCTCGAAGCTCGGCGATGGGCGCATGAGCCTAGAAGTTTGCTAGCGTGTTTTCGACCAGACGGTCGTTCACGGTCACGCCATAACGGACCCGCAGGGCGGCGGCAAACTGTTCCAAAAGGTCGTTACGTATGGCCGTGGCCACGCCGTCCTGGACGTCGGCCAGGTCCTCGGGACTGCTTGCCGGGTCGGCCGGGATGATCTTGTCCAGTTTGGCGATCACATGGCCCTCGATTGCTTGCGCCGTGGTGACTTCGCCGGGCTGCAACTGAAAGAGTTTGCCAGGCAACGAGGGGGCCGGGTTGTTCGCTGCCCGGGAGTCGAATCGCGAGAGCGGTTCCGTTACGGTGATTTTAAGCCCGGCTTCCGCGGCAATCGTCTCGAACTCGTTACCGCTGCGCAGGCGCTCGGCTAATTCTTGCGCCTTGGCCTCGGTGCGCTCGGCCAATTGCCGATCGCGCCACAGAGCGACAACCGGCTCACGCACTTCGGCCAGGGGCCGCAGCCGGGCCTGGTCAATCGAGTCCGTGCGCAGCACAAAATAACCGCCGTCGTTGGCCTCTGTCAGCAAGCTGTCGGTACCTGCCGTTGTCTCGAAGAGCACCTGCAGGAACGGCTCGCCGGGCAGGGCCTCAATCGGTTTGCCGTCGCGCCCGTTGCCCTGGCTGTCGACAACCTGGGCCTGACCAAGCTTGAGGCCGAAGGCGCTCGCCGCCTCTTCCAGCGAAGCGCCGCCGCCAAGGCTGTCGTCGAGCTGATTGGCCATGGAGACCATGCTATCCACCGCCAGGCGCATGGCAAGGTCCTGGGCCAGCTCGTCGCGGACCTCATCGAAGCTTCGTTCCCGCCCGGGTGAAATTGCGCTAACCCGGATGATATGCCAGCCGAGCGGACTCTGCAGGGGGGCCGTTACCGTATCGGCCGCTAAACCAAAGGCCGCCTCGGCTAATTCCGGTGGCAGGTCCTCTTTTTCGACCTCGCCCAGATCGATTGGCGCTTGGCCGGTGACGGCGTTGGCGGCGGTGGCGAACGTCGAGCCGCCCTTCAACTGGTCTTCGATTTGACGGGCGGTCGCCTCGTCGGGCAGCACGATCTGCTCGATCGTGCGGCGCTCCGGGATCACATAGTCGTCGCGCCGGGCTTCGTATTCGTCACGCAACTCCGTTTCCGATACCGCAACTTCAGCCAGCAGGTCCTCGGCACGCAATTGGATGTAGGTCACACGGCGAAGCTCGGGGGCCATGAACTGCGCGGACTCTTCTTTGTGGATTTCCGCAAGAGCCGTTTCGGCCGGCTCCCCCAGGTCGGTGATACTACTGGCCGGGACGGTCATGATCTGGGCCACACGGCGTTCTTGCTGATACCGGAACAACTCCTCGGCCAGTCGGCTTGGCGCGACCACGGCGCCGGTGACGGCGCCGACAAGCTGCTGGCGGATGATATCCCGAGTCAGGGTGTCGACGTATTCCTGCTCACCGAGGTTGCTGATCTGCAAGGCCTGGGCGAAACGGCCTCGGTCGAACTCGCCGAGGGTGTTCTGAAAGGCCGGCTCACTGGCGATACGCCGTCCGATCTGGGCCTTGGTTACAAGCATGCCCAAGTCGTCCGCCTTCTGATCGAAAAGAGCCCGTCCGATCATCTGGCCAAACACCTGGTCGACGATGCCCAACGCCTGCGCCTGCTCGATATCTATACGGCTGCCCAGGCGGGCGCTCAGGCGGCTCATCTCGCGCGCTAGATTCTGCCGGAACTCCCGTTCCTCGATCCGGATGTCACCAACCTCGGCCAGCGCCGCAACCTGGCTGGGCGTGCGAATGATGTCGCCAACGCCCCAGACGACGAAACTGATGATGAGAAGGCCGAAGAGAACAAAGACGACGACCTTGGTGACGATTTTTCGTGATTTACTTGCCATACGTTTTCGGCTGCCTTCCTCGGACCGGCGGGGTTACTGGCGCGCGGCATCTTAGAAAGCCGACCACCGCCCGGCAACACGCAATTCCAAGGCTCTGGCACACCTTTTCCAGCCTCTTGGCCGGCATCGCGGCCCGTGGTAGTACCCGGCCGGTAGATTTTAGGACAGGCGAGGGGCTATGCGGCGCAGGCTGATTGCTGGAAACTGGAAAATGAACGGCCTCCGGGAGTCCGGTATGGCGCTGGCCGAGGCTTTGGCCGAGCGCGCCCGTGGCGCGGCCCCCAGTGCGGATATGCTGGTCTGCCCGCCTGCACCCCTCCTTTTTCCCGTTGCCGCAGTCCTCCGGGGCAACTCGGTCGCCTTTGGCGGCCAGGACTGCCACGCGGCGATTTCCGGCGCCCACACCGGCGATATCAGCGCTGAGATGCTGCGCGATGCGGGTTGCTCTTACGTCATCGTGGGTCACTCCGAGCGCCGGACCGACCATGGCGAGAGCGATGACATGGTGCGGGCCAAGGCGGAGGCTGCTCTGGCGGCTGAGCTGATTCCCATCGTCTGCGTCGGCGAAACGGCGGAACAGCGGACGGCGGGCAAGGCCCTGGCGGTCATCGCCGGGCAGGTCGAGGGTTCCGTACCTCCAGGCGCTACGGCGGCAACCCTGGTCGTCGCCTACGAGCCGGTGTGGGCCATCGGGACCGGGTTGACCGCCACCCCGGACGATGTGGCCACGGCCCATGCGCACATCCGGGGCGTGCTGGCCCAGATTCTGGGGGGCGAAGCAGCGGAAGGCATCCGTATCCTCTACGGCGGCTCGGTAAAGCCGGCGAATGCCGCGGAATTGCTGGCCTTGGCGGATGTGGATGGGGCTCTTGTCGGCGGTGCCAGTCTGAAGGCGGACGATTTTTGGGCCATTGCGACCAGTTGAGTCTGGCGTTTGCCGGGATGAACCACTAAATACCGGACAGGCGGTTCTACATTCCGCCTATGATCGAGGAAAGACGGCGGCCTATGACGAGTGTTCTGCTGGTTATCCACCTGATGCTGGCGATCGCCATGATCTTGACCGTGCTGTTGCAGCGCAGTGAGGGCGGCGGGTTGGGCATTGGCGGTGGCGGCGGTGGTGGCGGTGGTATGGGCAGTCTGCTGTCCGGCCGCGGCACGGCCAATCTGCTGACTCGGACAACAGCTATTCTGGCGGCCGGGTTCATGCTGACGAGCCTGACATTGACCATCCTGGCCGCAAGCGACCGGGCGCCACGGTCGATCCTTGACGAGATTCCAATCATCGACACGGCGCCGGCACAGCCGGATCGACCGTCCGTCCCGGTGCAGTGAATCGGGTCCGGCACGGCACCCCGACCCGAGACCGGACTCCCACCACCCCCATTCGAAACGGCCGCCGACTCGGCGGCCCCGAGTCGCGCCCGCTGCCGCGAGTCATGCCTGTGGCTGAGCCCGCCGACCGCTCGGCAAGTGTTTCAAGAATCCTGGAATTCCAAGGCTTTCGCAGAGCCAGTTGGATAGACCACCCTCGCGGCATGGCGGGACTTGCCCGGCCGTTCGCTTCCGACAATAGTGGGCTTCTATGACGCGGTTTATCTTCATCACCGGCGGCGTCACGTCCTCCCTCGGCAAAGGTCTCGCCTCTGCGGCGTTGGGGGCCCTCCTCCAGGCCAGGGGGTTTTCCGTGCGCCTGCGCAAGCTGGATCCGTACCTCAACGTCGATCCAGGGACGATGAGCCCGTATCAGCACGGCGAGGTCTATGTCACCGATGACGGCGCCGAGACCGATCTAGACTTGGGCCACTATGAGCGCTTCACGGGCGTGCCGACCCGGCGCAGCGATAATGTCACCACCGGACAGATTTATTCCAAGGTCATCGCCAGGGAACGGCGCGGCGACTACCTGGGCGCGACGGTACAGGTCATTCCGCATGTCACCGATGCGATTAAGGAATTCGTCCGCAGCGATTTGAATGGCGAGGATTTCATCGTCTGCGAGATCGGCGGCACCGTTGGCGATATCGAGGGTCTGCCGTACCTGGAGGCTATCCGCCAACTCGGCAACGAGCTGGGTCGGGAAGGAAGCATGTTCGTCCACCTGACTCTGGTGCCGTACCTGGCCTCTGCTGGTGAACTAAAGACCAAGCCAACGCAACATTCGGTCAAGGAACTGCAGAGCGTGGGCATTCAGCCCGACGTTGTGGTCTGCCGCTGCGAGCGCGAGATACCTCTAGAGGCACGGCACAAGCTGGCTCTGTTCTGCAACCTTCGTCCCCGGGCAGTCGTGCAAGCCCTGGATGTCGATACAATTTATGCGGTGCCCAGCGCCTACCATGGTGAGGGGCTGGATGATGAAGTGTGCCGGCACTTCGGTCTGGATACCGACGCGCCTGATCTAACTGCTTGGGATAATGTGACCGCGTGCATCCGCAAACCGGACGGCGAGGTGACCATCGGCGTCGTCGGCAAATACACGTCGTTACTGGACTCGTACAAATCCCTAGCCGAGGCCATGACGCACGGTGGCATCGCCAACAACGTACGGGTCAAAGTCAACTGGCTCGATTCCGAAATCTTTGAAGGGGATGGGACGGTTCACGCCCTCGAGGACGTCAACGGCATCCTCATACCCGGCGGCTTCGGCGAGCGTGGCTCCGAGGGCAAAATCAAAGCGGCGCGTTTCGCGCGCGAGCATCAAGTCCCCTATTTCGGGATTTGCTTTGGCATGCAGATGGCAGTGATCGAGGCCGTGCGGAACCTAGCCGGCGTGGAAAAGGCCGGCTCGACCGAGTTCGGCCCCTGCACCGAGCCGATCGTCGGCCTGCTCACCGAATGGACGGTCGGCAACCGGGTCGAGCGGCGCGATACCGACAGCGAACTCGGCGGCACCATGCGCCTCGGTGCGTACCCCTGCGTCATCGAAGCCGGCAGCCAGGTGCATGGGATCTACGGCGGCGGCGAAATCAGCGAGCGCCACCGGCATCGTTACGAGGTCAACATCAACTACCGCGAGGCCATGGAGGCCTCGGGCCTGCGCCTATCCGGCATGTCGCCGGATGGCACCTTGCCCGAAATCATCGAGCGCCCCGACCATCCGTGGTTCATCGGCGTGCAGTACCACCCCGAACTGAAATCCAAGCCCTTCGACCCGCATCCGTTGTTCACCTCGTTCATCGAGGCGGCGGTGGCGCAGTCGAGGCTGATGTGAGCGATGTCAGTATCAGATTGGCTCGCGCGGATGACACACCGAAAATTCAATACCTGCACAACTTGTCCGTCCAAGATCTCTGCTCGTCACACTATTCGCCAATTCAGATTAAAGCTTCGCTAGAGACGTTCATGCCCGTTGATCCCGGCCTTGCGGCGTCCGGAACTTACTACCTCGCCGAAGTTGGAGACACGCTTGTAGCCAGCGGCGGCTGGACACCTGCCGTGCAAGAAGTAGGGTTGGCGCGTATCAGGGCAGTCTACGTCCATCCGGATTGGGTGCGGCGAGGCTTGGGTCGAAGTCTTGTGACTCAGGCGGAGGATGCGGCGCGAATGGAGGGCGTCAAACGTTTTGTGGTCAATTCGAGCCTAAATGCTGTTCCCTTTTATTCTTTCATGGGATATCGGGTTGTCAGCTCTATGGAACTCGACCTCGGACGCGATATAACGTTTCCAATCGTTCAGATGGAAAAACACTGCAAAAAATGAATCGAAATTCGCCGATATGACCGAAACCCGCCACGTCACCATCGGCAACTTGACCCTTGGCAATGACCGGCCGTTCGTCCTCATCGCCGGGCCTTGCGCGCTGGAAAGCCGGGCGCATGCCTTGGAGATGAGCCACGCCTTGACCGAGATGGCCGGCAAGCTGGGTATCGGCCTGATCTACAAGACCTCCTTCGACAAGGCGAACCGCACCAGCCTGACCTCGAACCGGGGCTTGGGGATGGCGGCGAGCCTGCCCATCCTGGCCGAGGTGCGCGAGACCTATGGCTGTCCGGTGCTGACCGACGTGCATGCGCCCGGTCATTGCGCATCCGTAGCGGAAGCCGTGGATGTGTTGCAAATCCCGGCTTTTCTTTGTCGGCAAACCGATCTGTTGGTGGCCGCGGCGGAGACCGGCAAGGCGATCAACGTGAAAAAAGGCCAGTTCCTGGCCCCTTGGGACATGACCAACGTGGTGCGCAAGATCGAGACCTCCGGCAATCGTAACGTAATGGTGTGCGAGCGCGGCGCCTCGTTCGGCTACAACACCTTGGTGTCCGACATGCGCTCGCTGCCGATCATGGCAAGCCAGACGGGTTGCCCGGTGGTGTTCGATGCCACCCATTCGGTGCAGCAGCCGGGCGGACAGGGTGCTACCACCGGTGGTCAACGTGAATTCGTCCCCGTGCTCGCCCGCGCCGCCGTCGCAATCGGTGTTGCCGCTGTCTTCATGGAAACGCATCAGGACCCGGACAACGCCCCGTCAGACGGACCCAACATGGTACATCTGAAAGACCTTCCCGGCTTGGTCGAGACCCTCATCGCCTTCGACCGCCTGGCGAAAGAGCGGCCGGTCGGTCCAATCTGATCTCATCTATGACGGAGCAACCGCGGATATGACCGCCATCATCGACATCAAGGGCCGCGAGATATTGGATTCCCGCGGCAATCCCACGGTCGAGGTCGAGGTGACCTTGGAGACCGGCGCCTTTGGCCGCGCTGCCGTGCCCTCCGGCGCCTCGACGGGCAAGCACGAGGCGGTGGAACTGCGCGACGGCGACAAGAAGCGCTATGGCGGCAAGGGTGTGCGCAAGGCGGTGGAGGCGGTCAATCACGACCTGCTCGACCTGCTCGCCGGTCAGGATGCCGAGGATCAGGCGAATATCGACCGGCTGATGTGCGAGCTTGATGGCACCCCGAACAAAGGAAATTTGGGCGCGAATGCCATTCTCGGTGTCAGCCTGGCGGTGGCCAAGGCGGCGGCGGAGGATGCCGGCCTGCCGCTCTACCGTTATGTGGGTGGTGTTGCCGCCCGCACCTTGCCGGTGCCCCTGATGAACATCATCAACGGTGGCGCTCATGCGGACAACGCCCTGGATATTCAGGAATTCATGATCGTCCCCGTCGGCGCCGATAGCTTCGCCGAGGCCTTGCGCGCGGGGGCGGAGATTTTCCATGCCCTGCGCCGTGGCTTGAGCGATGCCGGGCACAACACGAACGTAGGCGACGAGGGCGGCTTCGCGCCCAACATGGGTTCGACCGACGAGGCCCTCGGCTTTGTCGCCAAAGCGGTGGAGAGCGCCGGCTATCGCCTCGGCGACGATGTGTTGCTTGCCCTCGATAGTGCCGCTACGGAATTCTACAAAGGCGGGAAATACACTTTGGCGGGCGAGAACAAAACGTTGGATGCCGCCGGGATGGTGAAATACCTCGGCGATCTGTGCGCCCGCTATCCCATCTTCTCCATCGAAGACGGCATGGCCGAAGACGACTGGGACGGCTGGGCCGCGTTGACCGATGCGCTTGGCAAGACCGTGCAACTGGTGGGCGACGATGTGTTTGTCACCAACCCGGTGCGCTTAGCCGATGGCATTAGCCGCGGCGTGGCCAACGCCATCCTGGTCAAAGTCAACCAGATCGGCACCCTGAGCGAGACCTTGGAGGCGGTGGGCATGGCTCACAAGGCGGCCTATGCGGCTGTCATGTCGCATCGCTCCGGCGAGACCGAGGATGCCACCATCGCCGATCTGGCGGTCGCGACCAACTGC
>JAJFGP010000110.1 GCA_021776055.1 Kiloniellaceae bacterium | reverse complement strand
TCGTACAAGGTCTGGTTTGCCACCATCGAACCATTGATCAGATAGCTCGCCACCATCCCCTGGTCGACGTCGAAGCCCAGCAAACGAAAAGCGGAGAGATCGTCGGAAAACATCTGACCGCCGTCGATTGTCGCATGGAATATCTTGGAAAACCCGACGTGGTCGGTCCACAGCACGGCGCGCTTTCGGTTATCTAGATAAATATAGCTGCAGAACTGATCGACCTGCTCCAACAAGCCCTCGGGCACGGCGCCTTGATCGACCACCTGAGCGGGTATCGGGGCAACGGCGGTGGACCGCGACTTATTGACCTTGACCAGTGTTTTGCCGGCGCGGCCCGTGATTTCCTCAGCCCCCGTAATTTCCTCGGCCTGGGTCCGCGTCCACAGGGTCAGACGGCCATCGGCGAGGTCATATTGGCGCGGCTTGCCCGGACCGTGTGCAGCGGCAATTTTTTCGACCGTTGGCTCAGCGGCAAGATCGTGGACAAATGCAATAAATGTCGCTTGGTCCATTCAGAAACCCCAGCGATCGCGCGGTCGTGTCCGGCCGGAAGCACTCCCCCGAGTAGCCATTGGAATGGCCGCCATGATGCGATATGACCTCGGACAAAGTGGAACGGCGGCGGCGCGTGGCGCGGACATAACAAACCCTGCCCAACCCCGCAGAGATCATACCCGCAATCGACCCGGAATAAAGCAGGCGACCTGTTCATAAAGTGTTAATTTTGCGGATGTTTAGCTGCGCCGCGCGGCCGCCGTGCGAATAGGTGCTAGAAGCGCCGCAGCAGGGACAAAATTATGAAGACTACGCTGAAGTCGTACGACCTTCTCGGGTTCAAGATTACGCCGATGACCATCGAGCAGATTATCGATGCCATGGGCGACATGGTCGCGACCGGCTCGACCCGTGTGATCGCCAGCCTCAACCTGCACGCCATCTATTGCTTCTTTAAGGATCCGCGGTTCCGCGAATTGCACTTGCGGGATCATACCCTCGTGCGTATCGACGGCATGCCGATCATCATGACCGGCCGACTCGCCGGTCTGCCGGTGACGCGCAAGCACCGGACGGTCTGGCTCGACTGGTTTCCGCTGGTTTTGGAAAATGCCGCGCGAAACGGCTGGCGTGTCTACTACATGGGCAGCAAGCGAGATGCCTATGAGAAAGGCATGGCACGCTTTCGCGAGATGCATCCAACCCTACAGATCGAGGGCCGCGACGGTTTCTTTGACGCCCGTCCGGGAAGTGCTGAAAATGCCGCGGTCGTGGAGTCCATAAACGCATTCCAGCCCAACCTGCTTGTCGTCGGCATGGGTATGGGGCGGCAAGAGCACTGGATTCTCGACAACATCGACACCCTCAATGCCAACTGCATCATCACCGTTGGGGCCCTGATCGAGTATTTTGCCGGCACCGTGCCCACGCCGCCACGCTGGACCGGCAGGATGGGCTTGGAGTGGGCTTACAGGTTTTGTACCAATCCCCGCCGATTCACGTTTCGCTACCTGATTGAGCCCTGGCTGATGGTTTGGCTGATCGCCGTGTACAACGTGCGGCGCGGTCTTGGCCTCAAGCATCCGGAATAGGGCACAGGCCTTGCGTTTGGGATGCCCCCCGGCATAATTCTTGTTATTGTGGGGCCGACAGAGACGCGATCCGAGGCATTCTTCCATGGCGGCAGCATCTGGCCCAAAGAACCCGCTCAGGTTGCTCGAACAGGGCTACGCCATGGTCGGGCTTCTGCTTGTCATCGGCGCGATCAAGCCGTTTTTTTCCAGCCAGGCCGAGATTCAACAGCTACAGTCTAATGTCGCCCTGGTCACCGACGGCTCGCTGGGATTCCAGATACTAGGGTCCTTGGTCTACCTAATTGCCTTGATCATGCTCCTGCCCAGGTATCAGGAGGTGATTTCACTCCTGTCAAAGAACAAGGCGCTAGTCCTGTTCATGGGCGTGGTCGTCTTGTCGATGATGTGGTCCGAACTGCCGTCGGTCACCTTGCGCCGAGCGCTGGCCCTGGTCGGCACGACCGTCTTCGCCGTCTACCTGGCGTTGCGGTTTAGTCCCTCCGAGCTCTTGATTCTGCTCGCCATCGCGCTGGGATTTTCCGCAATTGAATCCCTGCTATTTGTCTTGTTTTCGCCACGGACCGCCATCCACTGGGCTTCCAACTATGGGGCCTGGAGCGGCGCCTTCGGCCACAAAAACATTCTGGGCCGCACCATGGTTCTGACCATACTTGTGCTTTGGGCGGTCATGCCGCAGGTGCGGCGTTATCGATGGCCCATTTTGGGGACAATCGCGTTGTCGCTGCTTTTGGTGGTGATGTCCCAGTCCCGCACCTCGTGGATTGCCGCCTTCGGTCTGCTTCTCGCCGTGCCGTTCCTGCACTATATGCAACGGTCGCAGATTCCCCTGATGATTCGAGTTCTTTTGGTAGCCCTTGCTGGCCTTGGCACTCTGGGGTTCGTGGTGATCGAATATGCCGATGTTGGCCTGCAAGCCGTGGGCCGCGACGACACATTCAGCGGGCGCACGGATATATGGGCAGCCGCCATCGAGGTCGGTAGTGACAAGCCGCTCCTGGGTCATGGCTATCGTACGTTCTGGACTCGCGGTCTGACCAACCGTCTGCTCACCGGAAACGGCCACAACAGCTTCCTCGATATATGGCTGGAGTTGGGGACGATCGGCCTCGGATTATTCTTAACCGCTTTTATCGTGACTGGGCGACGCGCCTTGAAACGACTGGCGCAATCCAATGACCGGCGCGGCCAATGGTACGTCATGTTCCTTTTGTTCATGTTTGTTTTTGGAATGGCCGCGCAGGTGTTCCCGGACCATGGGACAATCCCGTGGGTCCTTTATATCGCGATTACCATGCATCTAACCCCGTATGCGATGGCGCAGGAACAAGCGGGCCAGCGTGGGCGCCTCCCCGATACCCCATTGCGTCAACCAGCGCCGGCCGAGTAACCGCCGGCTAGCGGTATGCGCCGACGCCGAATTCCAGCGGCGCTGTATCGGCTTCCTGCGCGCCCATATCGGGTGCCTTGCCGGTGAAACCGTCGCTGAAGTTAGGCAGGATCGCGCCGGCGTCATAGCCTGGACTTGACGGGTCGAGGGGATACACGCCCTCCCCTGCGGCCGGGTCGTAAACTGGCACGCCAAATATCCCATGTGACTCCTGCCCATCGCGGACTGCGACCCGGCCGTTATAGAGATCGTAGTCAAAGTCGTTGCTGGGCTCCCGCTCGCGATCCGCAATGCTGGAGCGGCGATCCGAATTAACGTGCAGAATGTTATTGCGCGATGTCACGTTTCTCATTTTGCCGGAAAGGTCTGACAACCCGCCATATACGCCGGTGTTTTCCCCGAGACGCTGGATTAGCGTGTTATGGAAGACAAAGATGCGCCCGTCGCCGAAGAAACGACGATCGCCGTTTTCGTCTCTCCCGCCTGCGTACTTGCTCTGTGACTTCAAAAACACACCTCGTTTAGCGTCCGCCATCTCACGGGTCGCCGACAAGCGACTTCGATCCGCGACATTGCGCCAGATGTAGATGGGACCAACTTCAGTGGCCGCGACAGCGATCATCACAAAAGAGTTGTCGATGTAGTTTTCCCAGATACGAACGTTGACGTTGCCGCCCTCTGACTCGATGGCATCGTCCCAGCATTGGCTCAGCTTGTTGCCATAAATATCGCTATCGCGATGGGGAAAGCCGCGCTCGCTAAAATTGGACCCACCGCCGATACAGTCGTTGAATTTGTGAGACTCGTCGGAATAGATCTCGTTATAACGGATGACATGGTTGCCGCCGGTGTTCCACAGTGAGATTGCCTGTGGACCAAGCGGATGTGGTGTATTTTGGTCACGCCGGTATTCATCCCATGCGTTAGCGTCGGAACGCGGATGGTGTATCTTATTCCGCTGAATGATCACGCGCTCGAGTGGCACCGCGTCTCCACGGCCCGAAGAGACTGCGGCGTCCATGTTTTCGCCCCACCCATCGGCGCCAACACGGCCCCAGCCGCTAATGTCGTTCTCTTCTAAAACGACATCGTGAACGCCCCTGTTCAAAACGATGGCATTGCGGCCCGCATTCTTCAGGGCAAGTCCACGGACGATGACGTAAGAACCCTTAATCAGAATATTGCTATCGGCGCGCCCCCCGACGTCAATGGTGGCAGACGCACCTGGCCTTGGAGCAACAAGCAGATAGCCGTCGGGACGGCCAGACTGCGTGACGATCAAGGTCTCGTCCGAGCTTTCAGGTAAATAGACCGTCTCCCCGATGGGGAAACTCTCGTTCCAGGTTCGTGCCTGTAAGCGTGCCAGAGCCTTGGTCGCCGGCTCCAGCAGTTCGATCTCGAATTCCGTATCGGGTGCCAGCTTCACCAAACTGCCGCGACACTCATCATTTCGTGCGTCGTACCAAAGCGGAAATCCGTCGCGCCATGCCTCGGTGCCCGCCGGCCGGTAGCGGATCAGACAGTCGCGAGCTTCGGTGCTCCCAGGCCGCCAGTACAACCCCAGAGACTCGAAAGTAGCGACCGCCCGCGCCGGCGACGGCGAGAGCTTGCCGTCGGAAAAGTCCGGCGTCTTAAGGGCATCGTCGTCACCTGAGTCGTGGGCCTCCGCCCTTGGCGCGTGCATTCCCGGGTGCTCGCCCGCGTTTGCCACGGGCCCAACCGCGACCGCCATCACAAGCAAACCAGCCGCAATGGTGCCGGACACCGTCAATCGGCGGACCCGTCGAGCCTCGGTCATCGCGATAGATTCACCCATCCGCTACCTGCCAAGCCAATCAAAAGCCGCCCACATCTTCCGGCGGCGCGACGGAAATCTAACACTCTTGCCGATAGAGACCAACGGGTGAACACATGCGCCGTGTGACCCTAACTCGACTGCGCTGCCGCAATCCCCTAAGCTGCGGCTTGTTGAGCACCGCCTGTCCTAATTGCCTGTGAAGAAGCATGTTTTTCCGACCCATACCGTTCAAGACTTTTGCCCTCAAAGGTTGCTGCATCCATTTTTGCGCGATGGGCCTGGCTTTGCTCGTGACGACCGCGCCGCCGGCTGCACGGGCCCAGGCCACTGCTGCGGAATGGGCTATTTCAGGTGGCGGCGAGAGCAGCGACATTGGTTTTGCGATCGCCGCCGATACTGCCGGCAATGCCGTTCTAGCGGGCCGCGTTACCGACGTGGTGACACTGGCGGGCGCGGCACCCGCGCCGCTGGGCGATCTCGACGCGGCTATCGCTAAATTTGGTCCGGATGGCCAACTCGTCTGGGTCAGACGGCCCGGTGGCACCGATCGCGATTCGGCCAAGAGCATCGCGATGGATGGCAATGGAAATACCCTGGTTACGGGTTTTTTTCGCGGCACCGGCATCTTCGGGGAAACAGCTAAGGACTCGGCAGGACATCGGGATGTGTTCATTGCCAAGTACAACCCGGCCGGCGCCCCAATGTGGTTCCGCCGGGCGGGTGGACCGCTCATCGACGAGGGCCGCGGCATAGCCGCCGACGGCAGCGGTAATGTCTTCGTTACCGGCGGATTCGAGGGGCAGGCCACTTTTGCGGACAGCCTAACGGTCGCCGCCGAAAAAGGGAGCCATGCCTTCGTCGCGAAATACGATGCCGGTGGCACCCCTCTTTGGGTCCGGCAAGCCGGCGGAGACAGGCACACCTGGGGCAATGCAGTGGCTACCGACAGTGCCGGAAACGTTCTAGTCAGCGGTGCCTTCGCAAGAATCGCGGCTTTCAACGGCACGGTGCTGAAAAGCGCCGGCGATCTTGATATTTTCATCGCCAAGTATGACCCCGACGGGAACCTGTTGTGGGCCACAACGGCCGGCGGCCGAGGCCGCGATATGGCCTACTCGGTAGCAACGGACGCGGCGGACAACGTGCTGGTCGCCGGAAGATTCAACCGCATTGCCGAATTCGGTGACGTTGAGTTGAAATCCATCGGCGACGATGACGCGTTCATCGCCAAATTTGCGTCGGATGGGACCCTGGCCTGGGCCGTCTCGCTGGGCGGCCGTGGCGATGACGCCGCCCGTGGCGTGGCGACGGATAACGATGGCAACGCCCTGCTCACCGGATCGTTTCGCGGCAAAATGGCCATCGGTGACATGACGCTGACCAGCGCCGGCGATAGCGACGTATTCGTGGCTGTGTTCGCCCCCGACGGCATGCTGCTTTCAGCACGGGCCCTCGGCGGCGCCGATGCGGATAGCGGCTTTGGGATCACCGCGGACGGCCGCGGCGGGGCCTATGTTACCGGTTCATTTACGGCAACCGCGACGTTCGATGGGTCGCTCATGAGCAGTACCGGCTCAGACGATTTGTTCATCTCCAGGCTGCGCTATAACGACCAGTAACGGATCCCGTCCGGCAGCTTGGATTGGCGCCACATACCCTTGATATCCGCGATCAGACCGCCGGGACGCACGAGCTTGCTGAAACTCGCCTCTTCAAACTCGCAGTACTCGCGGTGTGGCACCGCGCCAACCACACAGTCATAGGGCCCGAGCCCATCGAGACTCGCGCGCAGATCAATCCCGTGAATTGACTTGGCCTCATCGCGGCTGGCCAACGGATCATGGACCTCTACGTCACAGCCGTTACTCGCCAGGCATGTCACCACGTCAACAACTTTGGTATTTCGAAGGTCGGGAACGTTTTCCTTGAAGGTCAAACCAAGGACAAGGATCCGCGTGCGCGCCTGCCCGACAAATGCGCTGTGAAGTGTATCAAGGATCGACTTGGCAACGAGGCCCCCCATGGCTTCGTTGATTTTTCGGCCGGACAAAATCACGGCCGGCTCGTGTCCAAGACTGCGGGCGCAATGCGCCAAGTAATACGGATCGACACCAATGCAGTGCCCGCCCACCAGGCCCGGTTGAAAGTTCAAGAAATTCCACTTGGTCCGCGCCGCCTCCAGGACGTCTTGGCTCGACAGGCCCATGCGGCTGCAAATAACGGCGACCTCATTGATGAAGGCGATGTTGATGTCGCGCTGGGCATTTTCGATGACCTTGGCAGCCTCGGCCGTCTTGATATCCCGCGCTAGAAAGATATTGCCATTGTTGACCGTGCCGTAAATCTCGCCGAGACGCTCGGCTACTTCGGGTGTCTGGCCGGCGACTACTTTCGTGACACGCTCAAGCGTGTGCTCGCGATCACCGGGGTTGATACGCTCCGGCGAGTACCCAAGGAAAAAATCGCTGCCGCAGGTAAGCCCCGACTCCCGCTCAAGTATCGGTCCGCAATAATCTTCGGTCACGCCAGGATAGACCGTGCTCTCATAGACCACGACGGTGCCGGCCTTCATGGCGCGGCCAACCATTGTCGATGCGTCCGAGAGATACTTCAGGTCCGGCTTGTTGTCAGCATCGATCGGCGTGGGCACTGTAATGATGTAGATATCCAAGTCCGCAATGGCCGCGGGATCTGACACCGTCGTCAATGTCGAGGACCGCAAAATTGCGTCGTCGACCTCACCGGTTCGGTCGTGCCCATCATGTATCTCTGCCACGCGCGACTTATCGACATCGAGGCCGACGACGCGGAACCTACGCGCCAGTGATATGGCCAACGGCAAGCCGACATAGCCAAGGCCGAGAATCGCTATTCGAAGATCCGAACTCATAGGAAACCTGCAATTTCTATGCGGCGGGACGGAGAACCACCGACGGTTACTGTCTTTCCTCTACCAGAATCGACGACCCCACACATTGTTTACGTGAAACGACGTCCCGGCCCGCAGCGTAAGCAAAAATGGCGCGTTCTCCTGTAGCGCGCCATCGACAGCTAGATTTTGCATACCATTCTGACGAATTCACTAACGCCAAGACCTAAGCGGTGCCGGCGGCCAGGAATTCGCATCCTGGGAACATTGGTTAATGCTTTATCAAGTAATTGATGAATAAAGTGTTTTCTTTCCCTTGGCTTGACAACCTTGCATATTTTGCCGTCAACAGTACTGTCCCTGCCAGTTGTAGGAAGGCCATGGAAATGCGCGCCGCTCAAGCGAACGCGCCGAAGACCAAAGCGGCTTAGGTGGGGCATATGGGTGACGTGAGTTCGACCGGCAACGCGCTGGGGATAGCTTTGGCTACGCACCTGCGCGCGGGCCGCTGGTTTGGTACGGTCGGATGATAAGAAAAGCTCTGGATTCGCTGTCGTTGTTCTACAGGCTATGCAGCATCCTGCAGAACCGAGGGGCCACGGCGGCGGCATTGGCCAACCACCGGCGGGCGTTCTATGAAAAGGCCTGGCGCGACGCGGCCGCGCAGCTCGGCTGTTCGATAACGGCCTTGGGTTCCGACATTTTTGAAGTGCAGCACGGTCAACGCAGAGTCCGAGTGTGCCTAAACTTTAGCCCGCTCGACGATTCCGTCACGCTGCGGCTGGCGGGACGGAAACCGACTGTCTACCGGTTACTGGCCGCGGCCGGTGTGCCGGTGCCAAAGCATATTGCGATCGATAGCCTCGACCTGAGTGCCGCCAAGCGGTTTCTACAGGCCGCGGATACACCGATCGTTGTCAAACCCGCGTATGGAACCGGTGCGGGCGCCGGCGTGACCACGAACATCGCGAACGGCGTACAATTGGCGCGGGCCATGGCCTGGTCGAGGGTGTTCTGTCCCGAAACCGTGGTCGAGGAACAGGTCGCGGGCGAGAACTACCGCCTCCTATATCTGGATGGCAAACTGATCGACTGCATCATTCGCCGAGCGCCAGTCTTAACCGGTGACGGAACCGCATCGATCCGAGAGTTGGTCCGCCGAGAGAACGTCTTGCGGGTTAAGGTCGGCATGACCGTTGCGCAGGCAACACTGCGGGCGGATCTCGACATGAAGAACACCCTGGCTACGTTAGGCAAGTCGTTATCCAGCGTTCCCGGTAAAGGCGAAGCCGTGCGGGTAAAGAATGTTATCAATAGCAATCGCGCCGACGACAACGAAGCGGCCATGCCGTTGGTCTGCAAATCAATCGTCGAGACAGGGCGACAGGTCGTCGAGCAGTTGAATGTTCGGCTTGCCGGTGTCGACATTATCACGCCGAATCCGGGTATCGGCCTTGCCGAAGCCCGTGGGGCTGTTGTCGATGTGAATACGACGCCGGGATTCTACTATCACTACCTGAAGAAGGGCGGCGAATTTTCGGCGGCCGTCGTTGTGCTGCAAACAGCTCTGGGTGATATCGGTGAAGTCAGAGCAGCAAACGGGTAGCCCGGCGGCCATAGTTGTCGGTGGCGACGCAAACGCCTTGTCGGTGGCGCGAAGCCTGCACGCCTCAGGTATTCCTGCTTATGTTTTGAACCGTCCGAACTCTCGGGTTCGCTATTCACGGACTTGCCGTTGGATTGATCTATCCGGTAGCGATGGTGGCCCGGACGCCTGGGGTGATTTTCTGCTTAGCCCACGTTCCGACCACCTTCGGGGTGCCGTACTGCTGGCGTGCAGCGACGAGGCGATCGAAATGATCATCGCCCATCGACCGAAGCTGGCGGACAAGTTTGTGATCGAAGAAGGCGATGGGGAGCTGCGCCTGAGCATGCTCGACAAGCTGCGTACCTATAGCAAATCGGTCGAGGCGGATATCCCAACGCCAAGTTACTGGCGCGTCCGGTCCGTTTCGGACCTGGAGGAAATAAGGGCCGCACTCATCTTCCCGCTGATCATCAAACCGCTGTTCTCGCATCACACACGCAACATCTGGAAGAACCGGAAATATCTGGCCGTTGAAAGCTACGATGAGTTGCATCGAAATTTCACGGAATTGCAACACCACGGGATCGAGTTCTTGTTGATGGAGTTCATACCCGGTGGCGACGACCTTCTATGCAGCTATTACACGTACATGGACGAGAACGGGTCACCCCTTTTTCATTTCACAAAACGGGTCATTCGGCGCTATCCGGAGAATATGGGCGAAGGTTGTTACCACGTAACGGATTGGAGCCCGGATGTTCGCGACATGGGGCTCAAGTTCTTTCGTCACGTCAAACTTAGGGGATTGGGCAACGTCGAATTCAAGCGCGATCCCCGCGACGGAAAACTGAAGATTATCGAGTGCAATGCGCGTTTCACTGCGGCGAATTGCCTGGTCAAAGCAGCCGGCCTCGATCTCGCGCTCCTGACCTACAACAAGCTAACCGGGCGCCCCTTACCCGCCGTGGATACCTACCGGTCCGGCTTAACTCTCTGGCTACCGACACAAGATTTACTGGCTTTCAGAGAGCTGAGGGGCAAAGGGAAAATGACATTCCTCCGCTGGCTCCGTAGCATCATGCGACCGCAGCAGTTCCAGTTCCTCTGCTGGAGCGATCCGTTACCCGCCGTGGTCGGGGCATGGCGGCGATTGAACCGGCTTGTTTGCCGGCGGCGGGCCCAACCCCTGGGCGGGACCGCCGTTCAGCGCTGACTGAGGCTGCCATGGTCACGGCAATCGCGGTCCTCCACCCAGGCGAAATGGGCGCGGCTGGCAGTTTTCGGCAAGCCATCCCACCACGCGGCAACCGAACTGTCTCAAAATGCCGTCGACAGCCGCAAAGAGATTCATAGTATTTCTTAATACTTTGACTGAAAAACTAGACGAATACTTGCCATTAGACTAGTTTTTCGATAGAATTACATAATTCTGGTACGAAATGGGGCGCCTGCGAAAACAGCAGGCTAGAGGGGTTGCACGGGGATCCTCGACTGACTTGACCGCCGGCACCTGGCTGCTGCGTTTCGTTGCTGCCGGGGTTGGCGTGGTTGTTCGGTTCCGCTCGCCCGGCGTCGCGGTTCAACCCAGGTAGGCGTCAATAGCGGCAAAGGATTATGAGCATGTCCCTTGAAAATGTAGTTTGCGATTCGCGCGAGACCCGAGATTTGCGCTTGGCTGGGCGTATCAACGCCCCCGCGAAGGTATTCGATTTCGATCCGATGTCGTACGTCGCGGAATTTCGAGCCAAGGGATACGTTCACATCAAAGATGGGGTAACGCCTGAATTCATCGAAATGGCCAAGGCGCGGCTAGAAGAATATCAGGGCGACCGGTCGCAGTTTCTCTCGGAATGGGAATTCAAGAACAAGAAGCAGCAGTATCTGTTCGAATTTCCCGAGAACAACAGGCTCTTGCGCGGGGCCATGGATACGGTCGCCACCGTAACCGACATGGCGCCCGACAGGGTGACCACCTCGGAGCGCCATATCAAAGTCTACGCACCAAAGGCGCACCCCAACCCGCCAGCACACAAGGACCGGTTCGCTTCAAAGATAGCCGTGGGTATCCCGCTTTTCATGCCGGCGGAGTCAGCCGTTGTCCTCTATCCCGACCAGTCGCGTGAGGTTAACGGTTTCGATTCATCGGAGGATTGGCGAAACAGCTTCGCGACCCCCGATTTGCCGGAGAACGTTTTGAAAAACGTCGAGCCGACAAAGCTCTATGTCGATGTCGGAGACGTGGTGTTGTTCCTGGGATCGGCGATCTATCACGAGCGCATCAACGGCGCCAACGCGGTCCTTCTCTATCTCAAATTCAATGACATGCGCCTTGATCCGCTTGCCGAGGACCCGTTCATCGCAACGCAACGCCAGGCTTCGTTAGCGAACTTGGCACGGATGACGGATCGCGACCTCCTGGACTGTGCCGCCGAGGTATCGCCGCGTCTCGTCCGCGTGAGCCGTCATTACACGCGCAACGACTGGCGCGAGGTTTTGATGGGCCAGGTCGCGGGTGAAAAATCGTTCCAGTTGTCGGAAAGCGATTTGGCGCTGTTGAACCGTATTCGCAACGGCCAAAAGGTGCGTGAGTTGCTTGCCGACGCGGGCATACCGGATGCGAATGCACCTGAGTTTTTGCAGGCTATTCGCCGATTGGGTGAGCGTGGGGGCATTGACATCTTGAGCTAGGTCTTTTCGGCTTAGTGTAGAGTTGAATTACCACTGCCCCCAAGAACGCCATGCTCTTCAACTCCTACGAGTTTCTGTTTGCTTTTCTGCCCGTCACACTAGCGGTGTTTTTTCTGCTGTCGGCGACTGGCAACCGAGTGCTGCCTATTGCTTGGTTGGTTGTGGCCTCGCTGTTCTTCTATGGCTGGTGGAATCCTGCGTTCCTCGGTTTGATCGGTTTTTCTGTCGCCTTCAACTATCTGCTGGGCCTGCGGCTTGCTCAGGGGCGCTTGAACGACGACGGTCAGCACGTCTCGGTACCACTGGTGCTCGGGATTACCGTCAACCTGGGGTTGATTGGTTACTTCAAGTACGCCGGGTTCCTGACAAGCATGGCGAACCATGCTGTCGAAACGGAATTTCGCCTAGGCGACATCACGCTTCCACTGGCCATTTCATTCTTCACTTTCCAGCAGATCGCGTACCTGATCGACGTCCGCCGCGGTGAAACGACGGAACCCAGTTTCCTGCGCTATTGTTTGTTCGTCGTTTTCTTCCCGCAGCTAATCGCCGGCCCAATCGTTCACCATAAGGAGGTCTTGCCACAGTTCGCCCGCGAAAAAATCTTTCGCCTCCGTGCCACCAACCTGGCGATTGGCCTGACCATCTTTGCCATTGGTCTGTTCAAGAAAGTCGTCATCGCCGATAGGTTGGCGGAAATGGCAATCCCGGTCTTTGCCACCGCGGAAACCGGCGCGACCCTGGATTTCTTTCAGGCCTGGGGTGGGGCGTTTGCCTATAGCTTACAGATATACTTCGATTTTTCCGGTTACTCGGACATGGCAATTGGGCTGGCGCGCCTCTTTGGTATCAAGCTTCCCCTCAATTTCGCAGCACCCTACCGGGCAACAAGTATCATCGATTTCTGGCGCCGCTGGCACATCACGCTCTCTCGCTTCCTCCGGGATTATCTCTATGTCCCTCTGGGCGGTAGTCGGCGCGGCAAAATCAGGCGCTATGGGAATGTCTTGGTCACCATGTTTCTGGGCGGACTATGGCACGGTGCCAACTGGACGTTCGTCGTCTGGGGTGGCGTACACGGCCTGATGCTGGTTGCCAACATCGCCTGGCGGGCGGCGTTTCCATGGCACATCAACCGATGGTGGTCGCGCGCAATGGCTCGCGCGGCGACCTTTCTTGCCGTAACATTGGCCTGGGTACTTTTTCGCGCGGAAAGTTTCACCGGCGCCACCAATATGTTCGCCGGCATGGCGAACTTGCCGAAAAGCCTCTCCGGCCAGATCGGACCACTACAGGATGTAATGACGAATATAGGCTTTCGTTTTCAAGGTGGCGTTGCGTTAACGGGCACGAACATCGAGAACACTATGTGGTTGGTCTTCTGGATTGCGTTTCTGTGGGCAATGCCCACCACTCAACAACTCATGGCGCGCTTTCGACCAGCTCTCGGCTACCCAGGCCCGGCGGCCACGCGGCGCGATCCCCCGGCACCCCTGCAACGGCTGATCCCGTGTCTCTTCTGGCGCCCCTCCCCGGTCTGGGCCGGCCTGTTCGCCAGCATCGCCATTTTCGCCTTGCTCCACTTGAACCGGGTCAGCGAGTTTCTTTATTTTCAGTTCTAGAGGCCGTTTCCATGAAAAAATCGCGATGCAACCGACAATACTAGAAAGCAGCCGATCGGGCCTGGCCAAGCGCACCGGAGCAAACCTTTTTCGGCGCTATTTGGTGTATATCTTCGCGGCGGCCTTGACTGCGGCATGCGGTGTATTAGCGGTCAATTCGGCCGTCGACCCACTGTGGTATTGGCGCGGTAACATCGTGACGGGCGAGAATTTCGCGTTCAACGAACGCTTCGCCAAGCTCAACCGATTCTTGCGCGCGCCCGACCGCTACGACTGTGTCATTCTTGGCAGTTCACGGGCTACTCTTCTGGACCAGACTCGGATCACAGGCTACACGTGCGCCAACCTTTCCTTTTCCTCCGGCGTGGTTTCCGAATTCCTTGCAACGGCGCGTTACATCAAAGCGCAGGGGTTCTCACCGAAGCTGGTCATCGTCGGTGTCGATGCCTTCAATTTTTGGCGCAGTATGAAGCCGAACCTGACAGATTTCGTCAAAAGCGGCGAACGGCCCCCAGCGTGGATTCCCACCTACCTGACGGCGAGCACGTTGGCCTTCTCGGTGCGCGCCTTAGCTGGCGATTCGCCCTATGCGCGCGCCTATGACTCGAACTTCGTCGGCAGGGCCAATGCGGATGCACCGATTTATGCGCCGCCGGAACGCGGTGAATTGGTCGCAAGAACTTGGAAATTCAAGCCCTCGCGGCAAGAGATGTTCTTCGAGTTGCGCAACGTTTTTCCGGATGCCCGCTTTGTTGGGTACGTGCCGCCCACATCGGCATGGCGCACAGTCGAAGAACTCCACTTGACCGGGTACATCGACCAGTATCTTGGGGTTATGACGGCGATCGCGGAGCGATTCGATGCCATGTATGATTTTTCCGCCCCGTCCGAGCTGACGGTGCTTCCCGAGAATACCTACGACGGCAGTCACTACCGCGCCAACGTCAACGCAAGTATCGCCGATGTGTTGCAGGGTCGAAGCAGCCATTGGGGAATCAACGTCAGCGGCATCACCGACGTGGAGTATGCGCGAATCTACAACGATGCGATCACTGAATTCCTACTAGACCCCCCCGAGGGTGTTCAGGACAACAGCCGCTAAATCACATCAACAGTATCAACAAAGATCGCTGCGACAATGAATTTGGCAGAGTTGAAGAAGGCTGTTCTACCGTTCCTACAACTGCGTCGAACGACGTGGGACATCGAGATATATCGTGGGTCCTCGCCCTTCGCGTTGCGCAACATGGACAAGGCCGCCAATCCGGTCCTCACAGCCGCCAGCGTAACCGACGTATCCGCGGAATTCATCGCCGACCCATTCCTGGTCCGCGAAGATACCGGCTGGTTCATGTTCTTCGAGACCCTACTTCGTGACACGAACAAGGGCGTGATCTGCCTGGCAAGCAGCACCGATGGGCTGTCCTGGACCTACGAGCGCATGATCCTGGAGGAACCCTTCCACCTCTCTTATCCCCATGTCTTTGCCTGGGAAGGAGAGTACTACATGATCCCGGAGACTGCCGAGGCCAATGCCGTAAGGCTCTACAAAGCAACGGAATTTCCGCAAAAATGGGCGTTCGTTGGCGAGCTGATGCAAGGTCCCCACCGTGATCCGTCCATCTTTCGCCGCGACGGCATGTGGTGGATGTTCAGCGAGACCAGCAGCGATCGCCGGGGCACGTTACGTTTGCACTTTGCCGAAGACTTATCGGGCCCGTGGCAAGAGCACCCGCGCAGCCCGGTTGTGGATAAAAAT
>JAJFGP010000109.1 GCA_021776055.1 Kiloniellaceae bacterium | reverse complement strand
ATCGGCCATGTGCCCTTTGCCGGCCTGCCCGGCAATCCGGTCGCGGTCATGGTCACGGCGATGACTATCCTGCGGCCGATGATCGTGCGCCTGATGGGCGGCACCGGCCTGACCCCGCACCGCTTTCGGGTGGCCGCCGATTTTGCCTACGACAAGAAAAAGAACCGGCGAGAATGGCTGCGGGCCCGCTTGGTGGACGGTGGCAAGGCCGGCTGGCAGGCGGTCAAGTTCCCGCGCGATGGCGCCGGCATTCTCTCGTCCATGGTGGACGCGGACGGCTTGATCGAACTGCCCGAGGACTTGACCCGGTTGGAGCCGGGGACCATGGTCGATTTTCTGCCCTTCAGCGAGTTGTCCGCATGAAGCTGCTTTATTTCGCCTGGCTGAAGACCAGGACCGGCGTCGCCGAGGAAGACGTGACTCCACCTCCGGAGGTGGCGACCGTGGCCGAGTTACTGGCTTGGCTGCAAACGCGCGGACCCGGCTATGCCGAGGCCCTGGCCGATCTTTCGGCCCTGCGCGTCGCCGTCAATCAGGAGTATGCTGTGCCGAGCGATCCGGTCGGACCTAGCGACGAGGTTGCCTTGTTCCCACCGGTCACAGGTGGATGAGGATGTTTCAATGATCCGCGTGCAGCGGGAGGACTTCGACGTCGGCGCCGAGATCGCGGCGCTCAGCGCCGGCAATCACGCTGTCGGTGGCGTTGCCGTCTTCATCGGCCTGGTCCGCGACATGGCCGACGAAGAGGCGATCGGCGCCATGACCCTGGAGCACTATCCGGGCATGACCGAGGCCATGCTCGAGCGTATCGAGGCCGAGGCGACAGACCGTTGGCCCCTGAAGGCTACTCTCATCATCCACCGCTTCGGCCGTCTGGAGCCGGGCGAGCGTATCGTCCTGGTCGCCACCGCCAGCGCCCACCGGCAAGCCGCCTTTGAGGCATGCGAGTTCCTGGTCGACTGGCTGAAGACCAAGGCCCCATTCTGGAAACTGGAGGAAAAATCCTCGGGCGCCGAATGGGTAACGGCGAAGGCTAGCGACGACAAAGCGGCGGCACGCTGGGGCACCCCGGACTCCGCCCCCCAGGACTCCACTACCGACTCAGACGCGGCGGAGTAATGTCCTCATACAACCGGTATTCAGGCAGCGCTGGCCGCAGCTGGTTTCTTCTGACCGCGCACCAGATCGCCGTACGCCGCCATGAGATCTTGGGAAATCTGGCCAACCGTGAATTTGTATGACTCGATCTCCCCCACGGGGGTTACCTCTGCTGCCGTGCCGGTGAGGAAGACCTCGCTAGTCTTGGTCAACTCCTCCGGCTGGATGGCGCGCTCGATAACCTCGATGCCGCGTTCTTTCGCCAGGGCAATGATCGTCCGGCGAGTGATGCCATCCAGAAAGCAATCAGGTGTGGGCGTATGGAGTTTGCCATCCTGAACCAGGAACACGTTGGCGCCGGTCGCCTCGGCGATCAGGCCGCGATGGTCGAGCATCAGGCAGTCGTGATACCCCTTGGCCTCGGCGGCATGCTTGGACAGGGTGCAGATCATATAGAGCCCGGCCGCCTTCGACTGGGTCGGCGCCGTTTCCGGCGCGGGCCGCCGCCAAGGCGCAAACATCATGCGGATACCCTTCTCCTGCAATTCAGGGGCAAAGTAGGCCGGCCACTCCCAGGCCGCTATGACCACGTGAATCTTCGACTTTTGTGCCGAAACCCCCATCATCTCGCTACCGCGCCAGGCCACCGGGCGCACGTAGCCGTCGACAATCTTGTTGGCGTCCAGGACGTCCATCGCCGCGGTATCGATCGCCTCGACCGAATAGGGCAGCTTAAAGCCAAGAATTTCCGCCGATCGGTGCAAGCGCGCATGGTGTTGCGTCATCTCGAAAATGACGCCGTTATAGGCGCGCTCGCCCTCGAACACGGAACTCGCGTAATGTAGGCCGTGACTAAGGACATGCAGCTTGGCATCACCCCACGGAACCAACTTGCCGTCGAACCAGATCACACCGTCACGGTCGTCAAAAGGAAGTACGCTCATGGCTCACACCGCCTCGTTATTGTGTTCTGTCCGCCCTCAAAATAGGGCAAAATTGTTACTTTCTGTCGAATGTCACTCGCTGAGCGTAACATCACTACGCCATATATGTCAACATGGCTGACGTAAAATCCGGCCCCAACCCTCTTTTCCTGCGTGAGGAAGAATTGCGGCAGGCGATTGAGCTGCTGTTTTTCGCCTACCGGGACTTCACCGCCGAGCCGGACCAGATCCTGGCCCAGTATGGATTTGGGCGGGCCCACCATCGGGTTATCTATTTCGTCGGCCGGCACCCCTCCATCGCCGTGAGCGAATTATTGCAGATTCTGGGAATTACCAAGCAGAGCCTCTCCCGAGTTCTCGGCCAACTGGTGACCGAGGGTTTCATCCGCCAGCGCCCTGGGCAGCGAGATCGGCGCCGGCGCCTTCTGGATTTGACCGAAAAAGGCGCGGCCTTGGAGCGGAAATTGACCGAGAACCAACGCAACCGCGTTGCCCGGGCCTTTCGCGAAGCCGGCGCCGAAGCGGTTGAGGGTTTCCGCGGCGTGCTGGTGAACATCATGGACGAGAGCAACCGGGCCCGCTTTACGTCCCAGGACGCGCAAGCCCGGGGGCCGGATGCGCGATCGAAATCATCGGCTGGCCGCGGCTAGTCGCCGTCGGCCGGTCACCCTATACTCTTAGCGATGGACCCCGACACACCGCACATTCTTGTTATCGATGACGACACGCGCCTGCGCGATCTTTTGCAACGGTATCTGCGCGAGCAAGGCTTTCGTGTGACCACGGCAGCCGACTCTGGCGATGCCCGCGCCAAACTCATCTCCATGGACTTCGACTTGCTGGTTCTCGATATTATGATGCCGGGGGAATCCGGTCTCGACCTAACGCGCTGGCTACGGCAAGAAGAACGGGCGCCGGTCCTTCTCCTCACCGCCATGGGCGATACGGAGCACCGCATAGCTGGTCTGGAAAGCGGCGCCGACGACTATCTGGCCAAGCCGTTCGACCCACGCGAGTTGACCTTGCGCATCAATGCCATCCTGCGCCGCGCGCAAGAGCCACCGGCGGCGACGGACAACGAGGTTCACTTCGGCCCGTTCCGTTTCGATTTAGACCGGGACGAGTTGCGCAAAGGCGACGACTTCGTCCGTTTGACCGCCGCCGAAGCATCCCTTCTCCGAGCGTTGGCCCGGCAGCCGGGTGTGGCGGTAAGTCGCGATCAATTGACCACGGAAAGCCCGGTGATCGGTACCGCGCGGGCAATCGACGTGCAGGTAACCCGCCTGCGTCGCAAGATCGAGCAAAACCCGAAATTTCCACGTTACCTGCAGGCCGTGCGCGGTGTGGGCTATATCCTGATGGCCGACTGATGGCAGACCTCGCCACGCCACAGATTCGCCGGCGCTCGTTGCTCAAGCGGATCTTGCCGCGCACACTCCTTGGCCGGTCGTTGCTGATCATCGTATCGCCGCTGGTGCTGCTGCAGGTTATCTCGACCTGGGTGTTCTTCGACCGCCACTATGACACCACGACTAAGCGCCTGGCACAGGGACTAGCTGGCGACGTCGCCGCGGTTGTGCAGCTGCTGGTGCGTGAGCCCGGCACGGTGGATCGGCTGCAGATCTTTCGCCTGGCAAGCAACACCATGCATATCAACCTTAGCTTCAGCGAAGGCGGCCGCTTGCCGGCGAATACGACTCGCGGCTCTCTGAATATTTTTACCAACACGCTCGACCGCAAACTGACCAAGGCATTGGACGATTTCGTCGGCCGGCCGTTTCTGATCGACACACGATCGCTCGACGACGAGGTTGAAATACTGGTTCAGCTTGCCGGTGGCGTGCTGCGCGTGCTGGTCCCGCGCGAGCGGTTATTCAGCCCAACGACCTACATCTTCATCATGTGGATGGTTGGCAGTTCAATCGTTCTCTTCGGTGTCGCCGTAATCTTTATGCGCAATCAGGTAAGGCCCATCCGCCGTTTGGCGCAGGCCGCCGACAGCTTTGGCAAAGGGCGAGACGTGGCCGACTTCAAACCCGAGGGGGCGGCGGAAGTGCGCCAGGCGGCAAGCGCCTTCTTGCGCATGCGCGACCGCATCCGACGACAGATCGACCAGCGTACGGAATTTCTAGCCGGTGTGAGTCACGATTTGCGCACGCCCCTGACCCGCATGAAGCTGCAGCTGGCCTTGCTGAGCGATGTGACGGAAGCGCAAAACCTGGGCTCCGACATTACGGAGATGGAGCGCATGGTCGAGGGCTATCTGGCCTTTGCCCGCGGCGAGGGGACCGAGCAACCGCAGCCGACCGATCTTGCGGCACTGTTGCGCGATGTGGTTGCCCAGATGCGCCGCGATGGCGTGGTCATCGATCTGCATGTAGAGGAAACCATGACCCTCCCCTTGCGGCACGAGGCCATGCGCCGTTGCTTGACCAATCTCATCAGCAACGCCGGGCGGCATGGCGAGCATGTCTCCGTGCGGGCGGGGCGGCGGCGGCGGGCCGTCGAAATCACTATCGACGATGACGGGCCCGGCATTCCCGAGGACCGCCGGGAGGATGTGTTTCGTCCCTTCGTCCGTCTCGAGCAATCGCGCAACCCGGCCACCGGCGGCGTCGGCCTGGGTCTGAGCATCGCCCGCGATGTGGTGCGCAACCATGGCGGCGACTTAACGCTAGAGGATGCCCCCGATTGCGGCCTGCGGGCACGCATCTGGCTGCCGGTTTAGCACCCAGGGGGAGAGTCAATGAAAGCCCACTTCGAGACTTTTGCCCGCTACAATGCTTGGGCCAACCAACGCCTCTATACGGCCGTCGCCGAAGTACCCGACGCGCAATACCACGAGGACCGGGGCGCCTTCTTTGGCTCTGTGCACGGCACCTTAAACCACATCCTTGTTGGCGACCGGGCGTGGCTCACCCGCATCACCGGGGAAGGCACACCCCCGGCCAGCCTCGATCAGATCCTCTGCGAGGGTTTCGCCACGCTGCGCCAAGCCCGGACCGCCGAGGATGACAGGATTGTCCGTGTTGTCGGCGGCATGGACGAAGCTCGACTCGCCGGAACCCTCAAGTACCGCAACATGCGGGGCGAGGACATGGAGCAGCCGCTAGCGCAGGTGCTGGCGCACGTCTTCAACCACCAGACTCACCACCGGGGCCAGGCGCATACCCTGCTCAGCCAGATGGGCTACGAGGCACCGCCTCTCGATCTCGTCTATTTTCTACGCGATTGACGGAGCGCCCGGCGCCTAAGAATTATTTAACCATACTCATTAAGTATACTGCGTATAGTATAATAAAAAACAATTGTAATTTCAATCTACTGTTACAAATCTTCCTACGGTATAGTTATCGACAGAATTGAAGTGCGCGGGCTTCAGTAATTGTTAGCCCGCCAGCGGCACTCTGTATGTCCCCGTTTGGCAGGCGAGCATCGGAGCCATGACCAGCAAGCAGGCGGATGACCGTTGGATTATCGAGGAGGCTGGCGAGCCGGTCGGCATGATCGTCCGGGATGAGGCCGGCTTTGTCTTTCACGCCGCCGCGGCGGACGTCTGGTCCCTTGACCGGCGGGTTTTCCCTAACGTGCACGCGGCGCGGCATGCGGCTAAGGACCTGCTACGTATCAAGCGCCGCCCGCCGCTTAACAAAGCTGTCCGTCGCTAGAACATGCGCCCGGATTTCAACGATAGCGACGACTATATCGCCGCCTATCACGAGTTTGGCTATGCGGTGGTCAAAGGCGTCTTCGGGCCCGACGATGTGCGTGAGTTGGGGCAGGCCTTCGACCGGGTGCAGGCTCAGGCCCTTAGCCACCGAGGTAGCTTTCGCCATCAGAACACATTCTTCCAGGTCGCCCAGGATCCCGTCTTGGGTCGCATCGTGCGATACGTCCAGTGGCCGTCTTATTTCGACGAGGTGTTGGCGCGCTTCCGCACCGACCGCCGTCTTCTCAGCATTGTCGAGCCGCTGCTCGGCACCGATCTGAAACAGATCATCAACCAAATGCATTGGAAGCCGCCGGGGGCCGAGATGGTCGAATTCGGCTATCATCAGGATATCCGGTTCCGCCGTCCACGCACCGCCTACCGGGCGCCGGAGCAGTCCTATCTGCAAACCGCCATCGCCATCGATCCGCACCGACGCGAGAACGGCGCGATGACCCTCTACCCCGGTAGTCACAAGCTTGGCGAGCTCAGCTTTCCCGAGACCGGCCGCATCATGGACCGGGCGAAAAGCGATGCAGATCTGATCGCCCTAGGCCTTGATCCAAGCAATCTCGTGGATTTGGTTCTCGAGCCCGGCGATGTCGCCTTCTGGAATCTAAATACCGTGCACGGATCAGGTCCCAATACATCGCGCATGGACCGGCGCGTCTATCTCAACGGTTACGTCAAAGCCGATACCTGCGCACGTGGCGAATGGGCTTTTCGCGGCGGCGAACCCTGCTCCCTGGGCGCGCCCGTGCTGGTCCACTACGAAGACCTGCACACCCGGCCGTACCCTCATTACGTGGATGAGATTTAGAACAATCGCCCGCCGTTGGAAACCGCCCGCTCCGGACCGATGAGCACGACCTCGCCGTCGTCATCGGGAAAGCCAAGAACGAGGATCTCCGACATGAACGGTCCGATCTGTTTGGCCGGGAAGTTTGTAACGGCCGCGACCTGCCGCCCCACCAGATCGTCGGGTTGATAGTGCGCGGTTAGCTGCGCCGAGGTTTTCTTGACGCCAATGGCCTCGCCGAAATCCACCCATAGCTTGTAGGCGGGCCGGCGCGCCTCGGGAAACGGCTCGGCGCGGATCACCGTGCCGACACGAATATCGACCTTTAGGAAATCGCCGTAATCGATCGGCGCGGACGTCTCGCTCATCGACCGCAGCGTAGCACAGAATCGGAGCGGTGAATCAACAAGGGGCCGCCTTGCGGCGACCCCTCGTGGTCTCTAACGCCGACTGATATTTTGCCGGCGGGCGTCTCGGCTGCTTACTTAGCGCCGTTGGCCTGCTTGGCTTGCTTGAAGGCACCCTTCAGCTCATCCATGCCATCGGTGAAACGATGGTTGAACAGCTCTGCCGCCTGGGTGTTCGACTTGGTCCCGATTTCGGTCAGCTCACGCACATTGGCTAGGCACTGCTCGTAAGCCTGCTTCACCAGATCCGCTTGCTTCGCCATCGTCTCCTCGGGCTTGCCCGGCTTCGACAGCTCGCGGACAACCTTGGTGGCCTCTTCCGTCGCTTGACGCAGAATCTCGGCCTGGCGCTGCATGATCGCCCGGGCGCCATCGAAGGCAACTCGGTTAATCTCGGCAAAAGCCTCGAAATTGCGCCGCTGGCTCTCGACCAGGGCATTCGAATCGACCCCCGGTACCTTGAACTGCTCGGCAACCTTGGTGAAGTCTGTCATGGCGCCGAAATCACCGTCCAGGAACGGATTACCGGTCTTTGTCTGGGTCTTGGGCATTTTCATCTCTCCTAAGTCTCTTCTGGGCCGTGGGGTCTTTTCGGCCGCAATCGCAATGTTGCGATGCACAATGCATAGCTTATATGGACCTATCGCCGACCCAGGTCAAGAGGAAAAATGGTGCAGCGCACAAAAAATATAAGTCCCTGTTTTTCGCCAATTTTAGGCAAATCCAGGACGTCGATACTGCAATCGCGAGAGACATTTAGCCAAACTATCCAGGCGCCCCAGATGCCGGTCGAGGGTGGCCATGGTAGGTGCCATGTCCGGACTTTCGTCACTCAACCAGACCCGCAAGGTGGCTAGGTAGGCGGCACTGAGAGCCTTGATCCGCAGGGCCCCACGGAGGCCGCTTGTGGAGAGCCCGGCAGCCTCAAGCATACAGGCCATGGACCGGCCAAGCCGGGCAAAGCCGCAGGCTGCCGCCAGGGGGTCACGCATCTGCGCCCCGATGATGTTGGCCATGGCCTCGCGATACGGGCCCAGGGCGTCGAAGCGGCGCATTAGCACGTCGAACAGCCGGTCCCGCGCCGACCCCTCGCCCGCCGCTGCATCCTCAGTCTCCATGACCGCCGCGTCGATTTGGCGAAACAGGGCACTCAGGATCGCCTGTTTCGAGGGATAGACCGGGTAAATCTTGGCCAAGGGCAGCTTGGCCGCATCCGCGATTTCGGCCAATGACAGATCGCGCCAACGACCCTCAGCGGCCAGCTTCATGGCCGTTTCGAGAACCTTGGCCGCAACATCGATTTTCTTGGCTTCGGCTTTCTTGGCTTCAGCTTTCCTGGGCATAACACCTCCAGCGGCAATTATCCTGCAGGATATGTGGGATCGCAAAGGGGCGACCGGAAGGGGCCTACTCTAGCTGACCTGCCGTATGTCGACCACTTCGCCGCCGGTGAGGGCCACCAGATCGGCCGGACGCAGGCGAAAGACCGCATTGGGCGTGCCGGCCGCCGCCCAAATCTCGTCGTAGCCGAGCAAATCGTGGTCGATGAATGTCGGCAATGGGGACGAGTGTCCAACCGGCGGGACGCCACCGATGGCGTAACCAGTGCGCTCGCGGACAAAATCCGCATCGGCGCGGCCGATCGGTTCGCCCAGGCGCGCGGCTACCGCCTTTTCGTCCACCCGATTGGTGCCACTAGCGATCACCATCACCGCCCGGTCGGATTCGCGCGCCCGAAAGACCAGTGACTTGGCGATCTGACCCACCGTACAGCCGATGGCCGCCGCGGCCTCTGCCGAGGTGCGTGTGCTGGCCGGAAACTCGCGCACCTCCGCCGCAAGTCCGTGCGCGTCCAGTGCCGCCTGCACCCGCTGCGCGCTGCCCTTCAGGGCGCCACTCACGATGCCAATTCCCGGCTACGCCGCGTCGCCTCGGCGATGGCTCGGGTCAGCAAGGGTTGCATACCATCCTTGGCCATCAAGATTTTCAATGCCTCGAGGGTGGTGCCCCCGGGACTGCTGACATTTTCGCGCAAGCGGCTTGCCGGTTCGGAAGCCTGATGCACCAACTCGCCCGCCCCGGCCACGGTTGTGCGCGCCAGCCGCATGGCCAGATCCGCCGGCAAACCCGCCGCGACGCCGGCCTCGGCCAAACATTCGATAAGCAGGAAGACATAGGCCGGTCCGCCACCGGACACCGCCGTAACCGCATCCAGCAGCGATTCATCATCGATCCAGGCGACCTCGCCCACGGCCGCCAATAGGGCGCCGCAGACCTCCCGCTGGGCCGCGTCTACTTTAGTATTGGCGCAGAGGACGGACATGCCCCGGCCCACCGCCGCCGGTGTATTCGGCATGGCACGGACGATCGCCGCCGCATCGCCCAAGGCGTGTGCGTAATAGGCAATGCTCTTGCCCGCCGCGATAGAGAGGAAGACGGTGCCCGGCCGCACAAAGCCGCGACATTGGGCGGTGACCGTGTCCATCTGCTGAGGCTTAACCGCCAGGACCACCACGGCCGGCGCCACGGTCACGGCATCGATCCCGGCGACTATGGTAACACCGCTCGGCACCGAACCGCCCGCCGGGTTCGGCTCGACCACGCTCACCGTGGTCGCCGAAACACCGTGTGCCAACCATCCGGACAGCAGGGCGCCGCCCATCTTACCGCATCCGACAAGCAGCAGTGGGCCGCCGGTTGTGATGCCAGGCCCCGCCATCGCCGCCCGATCAGGCCTCGCCGACGGTATCCATCCGCGCCACCGCCAGCGCATCGGCGACCGAACGGCCACCCCAAACGACAAGCTGTAGGGCCGGATAAAAACGCTCGCACTCGACCAACGCCACGTCCACGATGTCCTCAAGCTGCTCCGCGCTCAACCCCGGTGCACCGCGCAACGGAAGAGTGTGACGGTACATCGGCGCCCCCTCTTCGGAGCCGAAGTCGAAATGACCGAGCCACAAGTTCTCGTTCACCAGCGCCAACAGCTCATACACGGCCGCCTTCTTGGTATCCGGCACCCGCAGATCGAGTTGACAGGAGAAGAACATGGCGCTCATCTCCCGCTGCAACACGAAGTGCATATGATAGCCGCACCAGCGACCGGCAACGATGGCCATCAGCTCGGAGTCGCTGTGCCTGTTGAAAGTCCAGTCATTAGCGCTGACCAGTTCTTCCAGCACGTCGAGCGGATTAACCGAAAGGTCGAGATGTCGGCTTGCAACATTCGCCATGATACGCGCATCTCCCCTTGGAACGCTGGTGTCGGAGGGAACGCTCCTACCTAGCGCGATCCTTCCAACACCGAGATATGGCGTGTTACGAACAACCACCCACCAAATCTAGGGTGCCAAATTCGATTCGGCGTTGCAATAGAGGATTATCGGCGCAGGCCCATTCGATCCACAGGCCGGTACGGGCCGCAATTCAAGTAAGATCAGTTGCTGCCCTTAGCGGCGGTGCTGCGTTTGCGGGCTGGCTTGGCGCGCATCGCCGACAACTCGGCTTCCAATGCCGCCAGCCGCTCGTGCAACGTCTCCTGCTCCGCGCGCGCCTTGGCGGCCATGGCCTTAACCGCATCGAACTCCTCGCGGGTGACCAAATCCATGCGCGAGAGGATGCGCTCGAACTGATCGCGCAGGCGCGCCTCGATCTCGCCGCGCATTCCGGCGGCAACGCCCAGCGCCCCGGTCGTCACCCGGGCAAGATCGTCGAGCAGACGGTTTTGTGTTTGCATCGTCTTCGTATCCTTGAGGTCACGCCGGCAAAAAACGCCCGTGAGATTGGCGTTAGCGAGTCAGTATCGCCTGCACGCCCGTGTGCCGCAACCAAGGCGGCGCTTGCCGGGGCGGGGACGCGCCTTCTATAACGGGCCGTGCCATGCGAAACCAACCCTTGCGACGCGAACTGAAGAGATTGGCGCCGTGATCCTGGTGACCGGCGGAGCTGGATTCATCGGCTCGAACCTGGCGACGGCGCTGGCCGCGCGCGGCGAGCGAGTGGTCATCTGCGACCGCCTGGGCAAGCAGGATAAATGGCGCAACATTGCACACGTGGAGGTCGAGGACGTTGTTGCCCCCGAAGCTCTTCCGGAGTTTCTCGGCGCTCGCGGCGACGGGATCCGCGCCATTTTGCACATGGGCGCCATCTCGGAGACCACTGCCGAGGACGCCGATGCCCTGGTTGAAAACAATTTCCATTTGTCGATGCGCCTGTGGGCCTTTTGCGCCGAGCATAACAAGCAGCTTATCTACGCTTCCTCGGCGGCGACCTACGGTAATGGGGCGCAAGGCTTCGACGACGACGCCTCGATCGAGTATCTGGCGCAACTGAGGCCGCTGAACGCTTATGGCTGGAGCAAGCATACGTTTGACCGGTGGGTTGCCCGCCGTTTAGCCGACGGGGCGCCACGGCCGGCGCAATGGGCCGGGCTAAAGTTCTTCAACGCCTACGGCCCGAACGAACAGCACAAGGGCGCCCAGGCCAGCGTCGCCTGGACTCTCTGGAAGCAGGTCAACGCCGGCGGCCCGGCTCGTCTGTTCCGCTCACACCATCCGGACTATGCCGATGGCGAACAGCTACGGGATTTCATTTGGGTGGGCGATTGCGTCGACATGGTGCTGTGGCTGCTGGACAACCGCCGGGTGAATGGCTTGTTCAATGTGGGAACCGGCAAGGCGCGTAGTTTCGCGAACCTCGCCGATGCCTTGTTCGCCGCCCTTGGCCGAACACCGGCGATCGAATACATCCCGACGCCGGAAAACATCCGTGATCGCTATCAGTATTTTACGGAGGCTGATATGCATCGCTTGCGCGAGGCCGGATACGATCGGCCGTTTACCAGCCTGGAAGAGGGCGTGCGCCTCTATATCAGAGATATTTTGGCCAAGCAGGAGACCTAACCGATGCTCGCCGCCTTGAGTTTTCCGTCCTTCGATCCGATTGCCGTGTCCATCGGCCCCTTCGCCATCCGCTGGTATGCGCTGGCGTATATTGCCGGTATTCTCCTGGCCTGGCGCTATTGCCGACGGCTGGCCGCACGGCCACCGGAGCAACTGAGCGCACAGGCGGTCGACGATTTTCTGTTCTGGGCCACCATCGGCATCGTCATCGGCGGCCGTCTGGGCTACGTGCTGTTCTATAAGCCCGGGTTCTATCTAGCCAATCCGCTGGAGATCGTCTTTATCTGGCGTGGCGGCATGAGCTATCACGGCGGCATGCTGGGTGTGGCGGCGGCAATCCTATTCTTCGCCCGCAATCAAAAGGTTCACTTCACCGTCCTATCCGATGTTGTCGCGGCGGCGACACCTATCGGCCTGTTTCTTGGGCGCGTTGCCAATTTCGTCAACGGCGAGCTCTTCGGCCGCCCGGCAGATGTGCCTTGGGCCATGGCTTTTCCGATGGGCGGTCCGGTCTTGCGCCATCCAAGTCAGCTTTACGAGGCCGGCCTCGAGGGCATCGCCCTCTTCATCGTTCTCTACATCATGGTGCGCCGGGGCGCATTGCGGACGGGCGGCTTGCTGACCGGGGCCTTTCTAAGCGGCTATGCGATCGCGCGCCTCATTGCCGAGATGTTCCGCGAACCGGATTTGCATATCGGTTATCTGGTGGGCGGGGTGACCATGGGTCAGATCCTCTCGATCCCCATGCTGCTGGCCGGGATCGGCTTCATTGTCTGGGCCCGACGCGTCCGGCGCTAAGCGCGGCGTCCCGACCGCACTGGGTGTGCGTCTGGCCGCCCGCATCGCCCGGTTCGGGCCAATCACCCTGGCCGATTACATGGCCGAGGCGCTCACCCACCCACAGCACGGTTACTACATGCACGGCGATCCCTTCGGCACCGGCGGCGATTTCATCACCGCGCCCGAGGTCAGCCAGATGTTTGGCGAACTGATTGGTCTGTGGTGCGCCGAGGTCTGGCAGCGCTTGGGCGCACCCGGCCCGGTGCTGCTCGTTGAACTGGGCCCGGGACGCGGCACTCTCATGGCCGATGCCCTACGCGCCGCCCGCACCCTCCCCGATTTCCACCGCGCCGTGCGGCCGCACTTGGTGGAGGTCAGTCCCGCCTTGCGCCGGCGCCAAGCCGATACCTTGCGCAGCCACACCGACGATCCGGCACCGGTGTGGCACGATAGCCTGGCCGAGGTGCCGGAAGGGCCGATGCTGGTCATCGCCAACGAGTTTTTCGACGCCCTGCCCATCCGCCAGTTTGCGCGCACAACCACCGGCTGGTGCGAACGGCTGGTGACCGTCGGCGCCGATAGCCGCACCCTGATGCTCACCCTCAGCCCGCCGAACCCCCAAGTCGAAATTCTGCTGCCACCCGCTCTGCGTACCGCACCCGAAGGAGCCATCGCCGAGGTCTCGCCCGCAGCCGTCGGCGTGACCACCGAGATCGGCCGCCGCCTGGCCAGCCACGGCGGCACGGCGCTAATCATCGACTACGGCGATGCCCGCCCGCCAGGTGAGCCGACCCTGCAAGCGGTACGCGGCCATGCCCGCCACGATATTCTCGCCGAGCCGGGCACCGCCGATCTCACCGCGCATGTGGATTTCACCGCCCTCGCCCGTGCCGCCGGCGACGCCGGTGCCACGGCGCAGGGTCCGGTTCCTCAAGGCACCTTCCTCCACGCGTTAGGCCTCGATGCGCGGGCCGAAGCTCTGCGCCACGGTGCATCGCCCGCCCAGGTCACGGCAATCGATGCCGCCGTGCACCGCCTTACCGACCCGGCCGAGATGGGAGCCTTATTCAAGGTCCTGGCCTTAAGTCACCCTGAGGTGGGCCCCTTGCCCGGTTTCCCGAACCAGCCCGACTAGGCTAAGGTCCCCCACGATGCTGACCACAGGACCGCTGAACGATCTGCCGGGAGTCCGCCACGCTTTCTTCGAGCGCACCGGCGGGGTCAGCGAGGGGCTGTACACCTCGCTCAACTGCGGCTTCGGCTCTGGCGACGAGACGGACCGGGTGGCGGAAAATCGCGTCCGCGCCCTCGCGCAGTTGGAGTTGGACGACGGCAGCCTAGTCACCGCCTATCAAGTCCATTCCAACCGCGTCGCCGTGGTCGAGAGCCCGTGGCCGCGCGAGGCCGCCCCGAAGGTGGATGCGCTGGTTACGCGGACGGCCGGGTTGGCGTTGGGCATCCTCACTGCCGATTGCGTCCCGGTTTTGCTGGCCGATGCCAAGGCGGGCGTGATCGGCGCCGCTCATGCGGGCTGGCGCGGTGCCCTGGACGGCGTTCTGGATGCGGTGGTCACGGCCATGATCGATCTGGGCGCGGCGCCGGAGAACATCGTTGCCGGCGTGGGCCCGGCGATCGGCCAGCGCTCCTACGAGGTCGGGCCGGAATTCCCACAACCCTTCCTGGCGCAAACCGAGGCCAATCACGATTTTTTCTGCCCAGCGCCCCGTGACGGCCATTTCATGTTCGACCTCAAAGGCTATGTGGCACGGCGCCTGGTCGGTGCCGGGGTCAAGAACGTGCAGGTGCTGCCCTGCGATACCTGCGCCGAGGACACCCGGTTCTTCAGTTACCGCCGCTCCTGCCTGCGCGGCGAGCCGGATTATGGCCGTGGCCTGTCCGCGATTTGTCTCGAGCCCTGAGAGCCGGATCGGCGCATGGCCCTGCATTTCACGCGTGAAGAGCTTGCCGAACGGCGAACGCAGACCTGCGCCGCGATGGCAGCGGCAAGCTTGGATGGCCTGCTGCTCTTTCGCCAAGAGAGCATGTTTTACCTGACTGGATACGACACCTTCGGGTACGTCTTTTTCCAATGCCTCTATCTGGGCGCCGATGGGCGCATGACCCTGCTCACACGGGCGCCGGATTTGCGCCAGGCGCAGCAAACCTCGGTGATCGAGGATATCCGCGTTTGGGCCGATAGTCCGGAGGCGCGGCCCGCCGAGGCGCTGCGCGATATCCTGGCCGAACACGGACATCGAGAGGGGCGCCTGGGTGTCGAATATGAAGCTTACGGGCTCACGGCCCGCTCCGGTCAACGTCTCGATGCGGCGCTGGCCGGTTTTTGCACCCTGGTCGATGCCTCGGAGCTGGTCAGCCGGCAGCGCGTGGTGAAAAGCCCGGCGGAGCAAGCTTATGTGCGCCGCGCGGCGGTCTTGGCCGACGAAGCGCTGGCCGAGGCACAGCAACTGGTGCGGCCCGGCGCATTCGAGGGCGATATCCTAGCCGCCATGCACAGCGCCATCTTCAAAGGCGGCGGCGACTATCCGGGTAACGAGTTCATCATCGGCTCCGGCCCGGCGGCTCTGCTCTGCCGCTACTATACCGGCCGCCGGCATCTCGATGCGAACGACCAGCTCACCCTGGAGTGGGCTGGGGTCGATCGCCACTATCACGCCGCCATGATGCGCACCATCCGCATCGGCCAGCCGCCGCCGCGGCAGATCGAGATGCACCAGGTCGCCGAAGCCGCCCTGCACGCCGTCGAAGCGAAGCTAACCCCCGGCCGCACCTTCGGCGAGGCATATGCGGCCCATGCCCAGACCCTGGATGCCGCCGGTTATCAAGCGCATCGCTTGAATGCCTGCGGCTATTCGTTGGGCACGACCTTTGCGCCGAACTGGATGGACTGGCCCATGCTCTATGCCGACAATCCGGTTGTGATGGCACCGGGCATGATCATTTTCGTCCATATCATCATTTTCGACAGCGAGCGGAACCTGGCCATGACCCTGGGCCGCACCAGCCTGGTGGGCGCGACCGGGGCCGAGGCACTCTCGCAAGCGCCCCTCGATCTATTCGTCGTGTAGCCGGGGATGCCCTATCTGGCGATGCTCATGATGTTCGTTCTGCTTGGCCTCCTGGCCAGTTGTATCTTCTTATGATCGTATGCAGCGCCTAGCCCTCGCACTCGCGTTCTTGCTGGCCGCTTGCGGCCAGCTACCCCAGCCCTTCCAGCCGGAAGAAAAATCCGGCAATGCGCTTTTGGAACTACGGGACCGGGCGGGGATCGTGGTTCAGCCGGTGGCAAGCGATGCCCCGGCCAGCGGCGCGGCCCTGGCGGAGGCCATGGCGGCACATCTGCGTAAACTCGATATCCCGGCGGCAACCAGCGGCGGTAACCAGGGCAGCCAACGCCTGGCCGGCCGTGTGACGGTGCGGCCACTGGCCGGAAACCGGGAGGAGACCCTTCTGTACTGGGAGTTGCACGACCCCAACGGCAATCGCGCCGGAATCCACACCCAGCGCCACGAAAATGCCGCCGGCGCCTGGGCAGCCGGGGCTCCGACGCTGCTCGCCGAGTTGGCTGCGGCCGCAGCGCCAGTGCTTGCCGCCATGGCCCAAGACCCACCAGTCAAAGCCGCGGCAATTCCCGGGTTTCCGGACGCCCGCCTGGTGATTCTGCCCCTCAACGGCGCCCCGGGAGATGCCGCCAAAAGCCTGCCCCGCGCCCTGCAGGCCGAGCTTACAGCCGCCAAGTTGCCGGTGGCTGAGCGAATCGGCGACGGCGATCTCCTGATCCTGGGCAATGTGGCCGTCGGGCCCGCCGAGGGCGGATTGCAGACCGTCTCGATCCGCTGGTCTCTGGTCAGCGCCAGCGATGACCGGGAGCTGGGTGAGATCGCTCAGCAGAACCTGGTCCCGGCCGGCAGCCTGGACGGCTCCTGGGGCCCGGTGGCGGAGGAGGTTGCGCGCGCCGCGGCCAGCGGCCTCACCGACTTGCTCGGAGCCGCGGGAAAGCTCTAATACCAAATCTCACTGATATGGACCCATTTCACCGCCAAGATTTTGTCCGTCGGATAGGCGCGGGTTGCGCCGTGGTGTGGGCACCACAAGCAGCTCGCAACGCCGCCGACGGACAAAAGATGGCGGCCTTCGGTGGGGCGTATTGGCCTTCCGGCCGCGTCGCGGGGCTTGCCCGGTGTCCCGCACCGCGCTGCACCCCGCTCCTAACCGGAAGGCCAATACGCCCCCATGAAATGGGTTCATATCAGTGAGACTTGGTATGAGAAACCGCTGCCAAGGGCGTTTACAGAGGCCGGACTCGTTGTTAAGTTCCGCCCGCCCAGCGACGGTCTCTAAGGCCGCCCAGGCAGCGCGCGGATCGGGCGGACAAGCGATATGAAAATCCTCACCGGCAATAGCAATCGGCCCTTGGCCGAGGCGATTTCCGCCTATTTGAATCTACCGCTGACCAAGGCCAGCGTGCGCCGCTTTTCCGACATGGAGATATTTGTCGAGATCGACGAGAACGTGCGTGGCGAGGATGTTTTCGTCATTCAGTCCACCTCGTACCCGACAAATGACAACCTCATGGAATTGCTGGTCGCCCTGGATGCCCTCAAGCGCGGCTCGGCGCAGCGGACCACGGCGGTGATCCCCTACTACGGCTATGCCCGACAGGACCGAAAATCGGGGCCGCGCACGCCGATCTCGGCCAAGCTGGTGGCCAATCTGATTACCTCGGCGGGCGCCGACCGGGTTCTGACCTTGGATCTCCATGCCGGCCAGATACAAGGCTTCTTCGATATTCCGACCGACAACCTCTATGCCGCCCCGGTCTTCACCAAGGATATCCTAGACCGCAATGACGGCGATGAGATGACCATCGTCTCCCCCGATGTGGGCGGTGTCTTGCGGGCGCGGGCCATTGCCAAGCGCCTGGATGCGGAACTGGCGATTATCGACAAGCGCCGCGAACGCGCCGGGATTTCCGAGGTCATGCATATCATCGGCGATGTCGAGGGCAAACGCTGCATTATCCTGGACGATATCGTCGATTCCGCCGGCACCCTGTGCAATGCCGCGGTCGCCTTGATGGAGGCGAAAGCCAAGTCGGTGTGTGCCTATGTAACGCACGGTGTGCTTTCCGGCGGCGCCGTGGCACGGGTCTCCGCCTCGCCGCTCGAGGAACTGGTGATGACCGATAGCATCCAGGCCACCGAGGCGGTGCGCGTGGCGCAGAACATTCGGCAGATTTCCATCGCGCCTTTGCTGGGCGAGGCTATGCATCGAATCAGTGAGGAGCGTTCAGTTTCCAGTTTATTCGACTATCCGTCCGAATAGGGCAACGGCTTCCGCCTGGCACCCCTGGAGGCCAGGCTTTGTGTGATGCCGCAACCGCCCGATACCGGACTTCTATGATGAAGGAGCGAAAGACATGAGTACCATTATAACCATCCCGGCTCAGCCGCGGACGGGGACCGGTAAGGGGCCGGCCCGCGCCACGCGACGGAGCGGGCGTGTACCCGCCGTCGTCTACGGTGCTAAGAAAGATCCTAGTCTCATCAGCCTGGACCCTCGGGATCTGATGCGGGCGCTACGTGCCGGCAGTTTCATGGCCACGGTTTTCGATGTCGACATCGCGGGCAAGGCCGAGCGTGTGTTGCCCCGCGACGTACAGTTCGATCCGTTGTCCGATGCCCCCATGCACGTGGATTTTCTGCGTGTGTCAGCGGCAACCACGGTCACCGTGAGCATCCCCGTGACCTTCCTCAATGAGGAGGCCGCACCGGGTCTGAAACGCGGCGGCCTGCTCAACGTGGTGCGCCATGACATCGAGGCAAACTGTCGCGCCGACGCCATCCCGCATCATATCGAGGTGGACCTAACCGGCCTGGATATCGGCGATAGCGTGCATATCAGCATGGTTCCCCTGCCGGACGGTGTAGTCCCGACCATCACCGACCGTGACTTCACCGTCGCCACAATCGCCGCACCGACCGTGGTGCAGGAAGAGGCTACGGAGGTTGCCGAGGGCGAGGCCGCCGAGGGCGCGGAAGGCGAGACTCCAGAAGGCGAGGCCACGGAAGAGGCGAAAGGCGAAGACAAGGCCGGCGAAAAGTCCGCCAAAGACTAGCCCGCCGGCGGACTTGTCATGCGTCTTCTTGTCGGCCTGGGCAATCCGGGCCCGCGTCATGCCGGAAACCGGCACAACATCGGCTTCATGGCGGTGGACGAGATTGTCCGCCGCCATTCCTTTGGGCCGTGGCGGGCGCGTTTTCAGGGACAAACGGCCGAGGGACGCATCGGCCCGCACAAGGTTTTGGCTCTGAAACCGGAAACCTTCATGAACGAGTCCGGCCAGGCCGTGGGCGCGGCGGTGCGGTTCTACAAGCTCGATCCCCCCGCGGTCACCGTGCTCTACGACGAGATCGACCTTCGGGAAGGCAAGATCAAGGTCAAGCTGGCCGGCGGTAACGCTGGCCACAACGGCCTGCGCAGCATCGATGCGCACATCGGCAAGGACTACTGGCGCGTACGCCTCGGCGTCGGCCACCCGGGCGATAAGGATTTGGTGCACGCACACGTGCTAAGCAATTTCACCAAGATCGAACAGGTTTGGTTAGAGCCATTGCTCGATGCCGTCGCCGAGGAGATGCCCGGCCTGCTGGACGGCGACGACGCCGGTTTCATGTCCCGCGTCGCTCACCGCACCGCGCCACCAAAGCCAAAGGCGGACGCCGCCCCGCCCCCAGATAAGCCCACCGATAAACCAGAGGGCGGCAACGATGGGCTTTAACTGCGGTATCGTCGGTCTGCCCAACGTGGGCAAGTCCACTCTATTCAACGCTTTGACCGAAACCGCCGCGGCGGAGGCGGCGAATTATCCTTTTTGTACCATCGAGCCCAACGTTGGCCGCGTTCCCGTCCCGGATACGCGCCTGTACGAGATTGCCCGCATCGGCAAATCGGCGAAGATAGTGCCGACACACCTGGAATTCGTGGACATCGCCGGTCTGGTCCGCGGCGCTTCCAAGGGTGAGGGTCTGGGCAACCAGTTCCTGGCCCATATCCGCGCCGTCGATGCCATCGTTCATGTACTGCGCTGTTTCGACGGCGAGGTTACCCATGTGGAAGGCTCGGTCGATCCAGTGCGCGACGCCGAGACGGTGGAGACCGAATTGATGCTCGCCGATCTGGCCAGTGTTGAGAACCAGTTCGAGGCCGCGCAGAAGCGGGCGCGCGGCAACGACGCGGAGGCGAAGACGCGCCTGGTGGTTCTTGAACCGGTAATCGAGGCCCTGCGCGCCGGCAAGCCGGCCCGGCAGGTGAAAGTATCCGAGGCCCTGCGCCCGGCCTTGGCCCAACTGCAACTCCTTACCGCCAAGCCGGTGCTGTATATCGCCAACGTGGAAGAAGAGAACGTGGCCGACGGCAACGCCCACTCGGCCCGTGTCGCTGCTCTCGCCGAAGCGCAGGGTGCTGCCTGTGTTGTCGTTTCCGCGGCCATCGAGGCCGAGATCGCCGCCCTGACCGACATGGCGGAACGGAAGGATTTCCTGGAAACGCTGGGCCTGGCGGACACGGGCCTAGCCCGAGTGATTCGCGCCGGTTACGAGCTGCTCGATCTCCTCACCTTCCTCACGGTCGGCCCCAAAGAAGCGCGGGCCTGGACCATCCGCCGAGGCAGCAAGGCAGCACAGGCCGCCGGCGTCATCCACAGCGACTTCGAGCGCGGCTTCATCCGCGCCGAAACCATCGCCTACGACGACTTTATCGCCTGCGGCGGCGAACAGGGCGCCAAGGACGCCGGACGCATGCGCGCCGAGGGCCGTGACTATGTGGTGAAGGACGGCGACATTTTTCTCTTCCGATTCAACGTCTGAGACCCCACATTCCATTTCATATCGTCGTGGAATGAGGAGATGGGCCTGTGAGCGACCTTTCGTCAGCGAAACACCAACACACCTCGGATCCCGCAGATCCGCGCATCAGTATCGAGCCCTGCACGCGCACGGCGCGGGCTATTTTCAACGATGAGACGGTGGCGGAAAGCGATGCTGCCCTGGTCCTAAACGAGCGAGGCTATCAGCCGCGCGTCTATTTCCCGATGCACGATGTGCGTATGGACTTGCTGACATCCACCGACCGCAGCACCCACTGCCCGTACAAGGGCGACGCCTCGTATTGGACGGTATTGGTGGGCGGAGAGCAGATCGAGAATGCGGTCTGGGCCTACCGGCAGCCAATCGAGGACGTGGCCGCCATCAAGGATCACCTCAGCTTCGCCGACACGATCCAGACGGACGCTTAGTCAGCACCCGCACCACGCAAAGTCGCAAGCTTCGCCTCCAACTCATCGATGCGGGCCTGTTGTTTGGCGAGCGCTGCTGCCACATCCTCCTCCGCGTAGCGGCGGGGAATGTGCTGCGGGCAATTGATGTCCCAAGCTTCGATGGCAAAGACGACGGCGCGCTCGGGCCGGCCTTTTGTGCCAGGTTCCGCTAAACTGTCGATCAGGTCCGCGTCATCCTCGACGATGCGGGCCCGTCCCCAGATTTTGATGCGCTGCCGATTGGCGTAATCCATCAGGAAGATAAAGGCGCGGTCGTTCTCGTCTAGATTGCCGATGGAGATGTATTGGCGGTTACCCTTGAAGTCGGCGAACGCCAGATGCTGGTCGTCCAGGACTTTGAGGAAGCCCTTCGGCCCGCCGCGGTGCTGAATGTACGGCTGGCCCTCGGCATTGGATGTCGCCAGGTAGATTGAATCCCGCTGGGCGATAAAGGCGGCCAGATCATCGGTCACCCGGTTGCGCCAGCCGCCCCGTTCCTCCAT
>JAJFGP010000108.1 GCA_021776055.1 Kiloniellaceae bacterium | reverse complement strand
TTTTGCCCTGCTGAAGGTCAACAAGATCAACTTCGACCCACCGGAAAATTCGCGTCACCGCATTAACTTCGACAACCTCACCCCGCTTTATCCCGACGAGAAGATCAGCCTCGAGATTGAGGATCCCACCATCAAGGACCTGACCACCCGGGTGGTCGATTTGATCTCGCCCCTGGGCAAGGGCCAGCGGGCATTGATCGTCGCCCCGCCGCGCACCGGCAAGACCATGATGCTGCAGAACATTGCCCACGCCATATCCGCCAACCACCCGGATATCTATCTGCTGGTCTTGCTGATCGACGAGCGACCGGAAGAGGTGACCGACATGGACCGCTCGGTGAAGGGCGAGGTTGTCAGCTCGACCTTCGACGAGCCGGCCTCGCGCCACGTGCAGGTCGCCGAAATGGTGATCGAAAAGGCCAAGCGCCTGGTGGAACACAAAAAGGACGTGGTGATCCTGCTCGATTCCATCACCCGCCTGGCGCGCGCCTACAACACGGTGGTGCCCAGTTCCGGCAAGGTCCTGACCGGCGGCGTCGATGCCAACGCGCTGCAGCGCCCGAAACGCTTTTTCGGAGCCGCGCGCAACATCGAGGAGGGTGGCTCGCTGACCATCATCGCCACGGCGCTGATCGATACCGGCAGCCGCATGGATGAAGTGATCTTCGAGGAATTCAAGGGCACCGGCAATTCCGAGATCGTGCTCGACCGCAAGCTGGCGGACAAGCGCACCTGGCCGGCCATCGATATCGGCAAGTCCGGCACCCGCAAGGAGGAGCTCTTGGTCGACAAGGGCACGCTCTCCAAGATGTGGGTCCTACGCCGCATCCTCATGCCCATGGGGGCGAGCGATGCCATCGACTTCCTGGTGGACAAGCTCAAGCACACCAAGACCAACACCGACTTCTTCGACTCGATGAACCAGTAGGCGGTTGCTACGGCAGCAGGATCGTCGAGCCTGTGGTCTTGCGTGCCTCCAAATCCCGGTGCGCCTGCGCCGTTTCCGAAAGCGGGTAGGTCTGATTGATCTCGATCTTCACCGCCCCCGATTGCGCCACGTCGAATAAATCCCGAGCGGTTGCCACCAGATCGTCGCGCTTGGCGGTATAGGTCATCAAGGTCGGTCGGGTGATGTAAAGCGAGCCCATGGCCGCCAGGCGCCCCAACTCGAAGGGCGGCACCGGGCCGGAGGCGTTGCCGAAGCCGACCAGCAGGCCCATGGGCTGCAAGCATTTGAGCGAGCCCTCGAAGGTATCCTGGCCCACCGAATCATAGACCACGGGAACACCGGCGCCGTTCGTCAGGTCTTTGACCTTGGCGGCGAAATCCTCGCGTCGGTAGTCGATGGTATGGGTGCAGCCATGAGCGCGCGCTAGCTCGGCTTTTTCCTCCGAGCCGACCGTGCCGATAACCGTTACCCCCAAATGCTTGAGCCACTGGCAGGCAATCAGGCCGACGCCGCCGGCGGCGGCGTGAAAGAGCACGGTCTCGCCCTTTTTAACCGGATAGGTGCGGCGGATCAGATATTGCACGGTCATGCCCTGCAGCATCATGGCCGCCGCCTGTCGGTCGTCGATTGTATCGGGTAGCTTGATCAACCGGTCGGCGGGCATCAGGCGCGCTTGCGCATAGGATCCGGGCGGCGGCGCGGCATAGGCGACCCGGTCGCCCTCTTTCAGCTCCGCCACATCGGCCCCGACCGCCTCGACAACCCCCGCACCTTCCATGCCGATGACCGCCGGCAACGTCGGCAACGGATAGAGGCCGCTGCGGTGGTAGACATCGATGTAGTTGAGACCGACGGCGGTTTGGCGCAGACGCACTTCGCCGGGACCGGGATCGCCGACGGAAACTTCTTCCCAGCGCAAAACCTCTGGGCCACCGGGTTCGTGAATACGGATCGCTTTGGTCATCAGAGCAAATTCTCCCGAAAGAAATCGAGGCTGCGCCGGTTGGCGCTCTCGGCTGCTGTTTTGTCGTAGTGCTCGCCACCAAGGCGGGCGAAGGCATGATCCTGCGCCGGGTAGTGATGCAAAGTGATCCCCGTTTGCCCGGATAGGGCGGCGGTAATTTTCTCCTGCGCCGCCTTGGGCACGAACCTGTCTTTGCCGGCAATGTGCAGCATCAACGGCTTAGCGATGGTCGGCGCCTCATCCAAGAGCTCGTCCAGGCCGACGCCGTAATAGCCGACGCTACAATCCGCATCGGTGCGCGCGGCCATGAGATAAGCCAACTTGCCGCCCAAGCAATACCCGATCGCGCCCACCTTGCCCGTACACGCCTCATGGCTTCGTAGGTTCGCCAAGGTTGCTTGCAAATCGACAACGCCTTTGTCCGCATCGAAGGCCTGAAACAATTCGAACGCGCGCGCCCATTCGGCCTCGCTTTTGTCGGTGAGTTGAATGCCTGGCTCGATGCGCCAAAAGATATCGGGGCAGCAGGCAACGAAACCAGCCCCGGCTAACCAGTCGCAGACATCGCGCATCACCTGGTTGACGCCGAAAATCTCCTGCGCCACCACGATACCCGGCGCCGGTGTCGTCGCCGGCACGGCAAGATACGCGGCAAAGCGGCCATCCGGCCCGTTTATGGATATATCGGGCATTAGGGTCCCTCCTGAGCGGTCTATGCCGACTCTAGCGCTCTCTCAGATCATTTGTCACGGCCATCGCGGGAGCGAACAAATCAGCGCCCTCGGGCACAGCATGTTCATGGGCCAGCAGGTAGCGTTTGCTCTCGATGCCGCGGCCGCCGGAAAAACCGCCCAACCGGCCGCCGCCGGCAACAACCCGGTGGCAGGGGACGATGATCGGAATCGGATTGGCACCGCAAGCCCGGCCCACGGCGCGTGCGACACCGTCCACGTCTTGCGCCAAGTCGCCATACGTGCGCGTACGGCCGTGGGGAATTCGCAACATTCCCTCCCAGACACGCCGCTGAAACGGTGACCCTGCCGGATCGAGAGGCAGATCGAACGTCGTCAGCTCACCAGCAAAATAGGCGGCAAGCTGCACCACCGCCCGCTCCAACAAAGCAGCATCCGCCGCCTCGCCGCTTACCGAAGCCTTGGGCGCATCGTCCCACGTCAGGTGGGTAAGGACACCACCGCACGCGGTAAGCCGCAGCCCGCCAACCGGTGAGGCGATGTAACGCGAAACGGGTAACGCAGATGAAACCGACATCGGTCCAGTCTGTCAGATCGCGAGCGCCACGGCCAACTCCCCGGCGTCCGTTAGCGGCAAGGAGCAGCTCATGCCACGGCACACAAAGGCGGTGGCCTGTCCGTCGTGCTGGCCCTTGCCGGCAGCGGGATGGCCGGTCGGCAGCGCGTCCTCTGGCGCGATGACTTGTAAGACCCGGTTGGGCACGCACGTCCCATGGATGGCGCCCAGAAGCGCTTGAGTATCGGCGGCATCCCGTACGCCCACCACGACAATCTGCACGGCCCGCTGCAGCAATTCGCAACCGTTGAGGAAGGTCGACAGCGGCAATGGATTACGCGCCAGCTCGCCGGAAAAAGCGCTGCTGAGCGCCTCGGCTTTTTCACGGTATTCGTCGGAACCGGTCAGGTAATAGAGGCGGGCGAGAACACCCATCATGGTTCCATTGCCGGCCGGCACGGCGCTGTCATAGGCGGTTTTGCTACGGACAATGAGGGATTCACCGTCGTCCGAGGTTTGAAAATAACCGCCACCGACCGGATCCCAAAAATGCTGGTTCAGCACGTCCACCCAGATCTCGGCGCGCGCTATGTAGGCCCCGCGTCCGGTGGCCTCGGCCAAGGCCAAGGACGCGGCGGCCATATTCGCATAGTCGTCCAGCATGCCATCGTGCCGGGCGCGGCCGTGCCGCCAAGCATGGCGCAGGCGCGTCCCCCCACCCATGTTCTCCGGACCGCTCATGTTCTCCAGGACAAAGGCGAAGGCGCGCTCGGCGGCGTCCAGCCAAGCGGGCTTGGCAAACACCGGCGCCGCCTTCGCCATTGCCGTGATCATCAGCCCATTCCAGTCGGCCAGCACCTTGTCATCCCAAGTCGGCCGCTCCCGCCCCGCACGCGCTGCCAGGAGAATCTGCCGCAGCGGCGCCATGCGGCGCTCCTCGTCCGCTGCCGCCGCTGCGTCCAAGGCCGGTGTGCGCGAACGATTGAGAATGGTCTTGCCTTCCCAATTGCCGCTGGGGGTTACATCGTAGACGTGCTTGAAAGCGGCGGTGTCGGAACCGAGCAAGGCATCGACCTCGGTCTCATGCCACACATAGAATTTGCCTTCTTCGCCCTCGCTGTCGGCATCCAAGGCGCTGGCGAAGGCGCCGGTCGCCGTGCTTCCCGTGCCGTCCGCATCGGCGATCATCTCACGCAATATCCAATCCACCGTCTCGCGCGCGCGCTGGGCATAGAGAGCGGAGCCGGAGTCCTGCCAGGCCCAAATCAGCAGGTCGATGATCTGGGCGTTATCGTAGAGCATCTTTTCGAAATGCGGCACCAGCCACCGGTTGTCGACCGTGTAGCGGGCAAATCCGCCACCCAGATGATCGTAGATGCCGCCTTCGCACATCTTGCGCAAAGTCAGATCGACGGCGTTGCGATAGGGCTCGGCGCGGCTGCGCTTCCAAGCGCGCCAGAGTTGCTTGAGCGCCGGCACCTGGGGAAACTTTGGCGCATCGCCGAGACCGCCTTCCAGCGGATCGATCTGGCGAACCAGATGCGCGGCAACCTGGTCGAAGGTTTCCGGCGGCACCGGTCCGGCCGTGGCATTTTCCGATAGCTTGCCCAACGCCTCTTTGAGCGCCGCAACGTTCTGCTGTATGCGCGCGCCATCGCTGCGGTAAACCTCGGCAATACGGGTGAGGATGTCGGGAAAGCCGGGGCGGCCATACCGTTCCTCCGGTGGAAAATAGGTGCCGCCCCAGAACGGTTCGCCGTCGGGTGTGAGAAACATGGTGAGCGGCCAGCCGCCCTGCTGACCGAGCAAGGCCAGCGCTTGCTGATATATCGCATCGATGTCCGGCCGCTCTTCGCGGTCCACCTTGATGTTGACGAAGAGATCGTTCATGCGCCCGGCGATATCCGAGTTCTCGAAGGATTCATGCGCCATTACATGGCACCAATGACAAGCGGCATAGCCGACAGAGAGCAGGATGGGCTTGTCGTCGTGCTTGGCCACGGCGAAGGTTTCCGGCGCCCAGGTCTGCCAGGCGACCGGATTGTCTTGGTGCTGGAGAAGGTACGGACTGATCTCCTCGCCTAGTCGGTTGGTCAGCTTGGACATACAAAGGGTGCTCCGGGACATGCTGCCTGACATCGGCGCTGTAGGGGCTTATGTTAGGGCCTGACCCTATATGCGCTGGGGCCCACGGCGGGCTCAACCACAAACGGATTGGGGGATTGGAGCGCCATGAAAATAACGATTGATGTGGATTGCACGCCCGAGGAGGCACGCAGTTTTCTGGGGCTCCCCGACGTGGCTCCCTTGCAGCAGGAGATGATGGCCGAGATTCAGCGCCGCCTCACCGCGGGTCTGGCGACGATGGACCCGGAAACCCTGATGAAGACCTGGCTGCCGGCGGGGTTGCAGGGTATGGAACAGCTGCAAAAGATGTTCTGGCAGCAGATGAACAAGGCCGGTGGCCCTGGTCCTAAACCCAGAGAGAAAAAATAGTCGCGATGGACGATGTTACAGACCGGCGCTCTGATGGCAAAACCGCCGCCGAAACTGCCGCAGATCCGGCGCCATACTATCGGCGTCACGTATTTTGCTGCGTCAACGAGCGCCCCGATGGCCACCCGCGTGGCTGCTGCAAAGAAAGGGGCGCCGTGCGCCTGCGCAACTATATGAAGGCGCGGGCCAAAGAGCTTGATTTGGCGGATGTGCGGATCAATGCGTCCGGTTGCCTGGACCGCTGCGAGTTGGGGCCAACCGTGGTGATTTATCCCGAAGGGGTTTGGTATAGCTACCAAACACCCGAAGATGTGGATGAAATTCTACAGACCCATCTGGTGGAAGGGCGGCGGGTGGCGCGGTTGCTGCTACAACCGGAGGACAAAGGTCCCATAGCCGAGGTCGGTCGTGCCAAAGCCAAATAAATACGACGAATCGGCGGTTGTTACGAATGCGAAATAACCTAGATTTTGATGGCCAAGCCGATTTCGGACGCCTGGTGGAGGCCCCAGCCCGGGTTGCCGCCCGTGAGACGATCTATGCCCTTTCCAGTGGCGCCGGACGTGCCGGCGTGGCGGTGCTTCGGCTCTCCGGTGCTGGCGCCGGGGCGGCGTTGACGGCCCTAGCCGGGAGCTTGCCGCCACCCCGGCAAGCGACTCTGGCTCAGTTGCGGGATCCCGACAACGGCGAGACCATCGACCGGGGCCTAGTTCTTTGGTTTCCCGGACCCGGCAGTTTTACGGGCGAAGACGTCGCCGAGCTGCACGTGCATGGCGGCCGTGCGGTGCTGGCCGCCGCACTTCAGGTGTTGGGGCGGATTCCGGGTCTGCGCCCAGCCGAAGCGGGGGAGTTCACCCGCCGGGCGTTCGACAACGGCAAGCTTGACCTCAGCGAAGCCGAGGGGTTGGCCGATCTTATCGATGCGGAGACCGAGGCACAGCGGCGCCAGGCTGTGCGTCAGCTTGGCGGCGCTTTGAGCCGCTTGACGGACGGGTGGCGGGATACGCTGGTCGCGGCTCTCGCGCATCTGGAGGCAACGATTGATTTTGCCGATGAGGACCTAACCCCGGATGCCGATTCGTCGGCGATCGCAAATACGATTCAACACAACATATTGTGTCTAAAAAATGAAATAACACTTTATATAGATAAAAGTTATCAAGGCGAGCGGCTCCGGTGTGGGCTTTCAATAGCGATTGTCGGGGCGCCGAACGTCGGCAAATCCAGCCTGCTCAATGCGCTGGCCCGGCGCGATGCGGCGATCGTTTCCGATGTGGCGGGGACCACCCGCGACGTGGTCGAGGTGTATCTTGATCTGGACGGATACCCGGTGATTTTGGCGGATACGGCAGGGCTTCACGATGGGACATCGGTGGATGACCGCCACGCATCGGTGGAGGTCGAGGGCATGCACCGAGCTCGGGCGCAGGCGGCAGTGGCGGATCTAACAATTGCCGTCTTCGATATTCGGCAGGTTCGGGATCCGGACCCGAGTACCCTGGCCTTGGTGAATGCGGATACCGTGGTGGTCCTTAGCAAGCGGGATTTGGCCGAAGGTGATGGACCGGGCGAATTGGGCGGCCGACCGACCGTCGCGGTCTCGGCAAAGACAGGGGTCGGCATGGCGGTGTTGGAAGCAGTGCTTGGCCGGGAGGCCGCTGAACGCCTGACCTACGGAAGTGATTCACCTCTGTTTTCCCGAGCCCGCCACCGACAAGCGCTGACCGATTGTGCGGCGGCCCTAGCGCGGGCAGTCGCGGCGCCCTTGGCGGAACTCGCGGCGGAGGACGTGCGTTTGGCCGTCCGAGCCCTGGGCCGGATCGCCGGCCGAGTGGATGTCGAGGATGTCCTGGACGTGATTTTTCGGGATTTCTGCATTGGGAAGTAGCGGCCACAGCCACGCAATTGTTTCACGTGAAACAATTTTAGCGTTAACCATAAGGAGAATGTTTCACGTGAAACATCTCCGGCACCGGGTTACCTGATCGAGCGCGATGTCCAAGATGTATGACGTTATTGTCGTGGGCGGTGGGCATGCGGGCTGTGAGGCCGCGGCGGCCGCGGCGCGGACCGGCGCGCAGACTCTGCTGCTGACCCACACGATCGAGACCATCGGGGTCATGTCCTGCAATCCAGCGATTGGCGGCCTGGGTAAGGGGCACCTCGTCTGCGAAATCGACGCTCTGGATGGGCTCATGGGGCGGGCCATTGACCAGGCTGGGATTCAGTTCCGGGTCCTCAACCGCAGCAAGGGTCCGGCGGTGCGGGGGCCGCGGGCCCAGGCGGATCGGCGCCTCTATCGCGCCGCCATGCAAGGCCTTCTTTGCGAGCAAGCGAACTTGGAAATTCGCGCCGTGGCCGTGGAGGATCTCATCGAGGACCCGACCGGCCGGTGCGCCGGCATTCTGGCCGCCGACGGGGAGCGCTATCTGGCCGGCGCGGTGGTTCTCACCACCGGGACATTCCTGCGAGGGATGATCCACATCGGCGACCGGACTCGCCCGGCCGGCCGGGTGGGCGAGGCTCCGGCGCTGGGCTTGGCTCGTTGCCTGGACCGTTTGGGTTTCCGGCTGGGACGCCTGAAGACCGGCACACCACCGCGTCTAGATGGGCGCACCATCGATACCGCCGGGCTCGAAGTTCAGCTGGGCGACGATCCGCCGCGGCCGTTCTCGACCCTGACCGCTCATATCACCCAAATGCAGATCGCCTGCCATATCACCTACACCACCCCGGCCGGGCACGATCTGATCCGCGCCAATCTGCACCGGGCGCCGCTGTACTCTGGTCAGATCGAAAGCGTCGGGCCGCGCTATTGCCCGTCCATCGAGGACAAGGTGGTTCGCTTCGCAGGGCGGGAGCGGCATCAGATTTTTCTCGAGCCCGAAGGCCTCGACGATACGACGGTCTATCCCAACGGCATTTCCACATCCTTGCCGGAGGAGGTCCAGACAGCTCTCCTGAAGACCATCCCCGGGCTCGGGCGGGCGGTGATACTCCAGCCCGGATATGCCATCGAGTACGACCATGTGGATCCGCGGGAGTTGTTGCCGAGCCTGGAAACCCGGCGCCTACCCGGGCTCTATCTTGCCGGACAGATCAACGGGACAACCGGCTACGAAGAGGCGGCGGCCCAGGGCCTTATGGCTGGAGTCAACGCGGCGGTCCGAGCGGGCGGGTCGGAACGGCTGTTCACTCTCGATCGGGCCCAGGCGTACATCGGCGTGCTCATTGATGATCTGGTCACCCGCGGGGTGACCGAGCCGTACCGCATGTTCACTAGCCGCGCCGAATATCGACTGCAGCTGCGCGCGGACAATGCTGACCGCCGGCTGACAGCGCTCGGTATATCGGCTGGGTGCGTCGGGTCGGGTCGGGCCGATGCCTTCCATCAGAAAGAACAGACGTTGGCCGAGGGGCGGTCGGTCGTGATGGGTCTACGGGCGACCCCACGTCAGTTGGCGGCCTTCGATATCCCCAGCGGGCGCGATGGGGCTCGGCGCAGTGCCCTGGACCTACTGCGCCTGCCGGCTGTCGATCTGGCCCGGCTCTCGGCCGTGTGGCCCCAGCTCTCTGCCCTGGCCCCGGCGGTGGTTGAGCAGCTGGAGGTGGAGGCGCGCTATGCCGGTTATCTGGAGCGCCAGGAGGCCGATGTCCGGGCCTTCCGCCGAGATGAGGCCCTGAGCCTGCCTCCGGATCTCGACTACATGGATATTCCCAGCCTATCGAACGAGGTCCGGCAGGTTCTTGCCATGGCTCGGCCAACAACTCTGGGGGCAGCGGGGCGCTTGCCTGGTATAACGCCGGCTGCGCTGGTCGCCCTCCTGCGCTACGTCAAGCGCCGCGAGGATGTGGACGAAACCGCAGCTTAGCCGGGTTCAAGGTCGGGTTATTTCATCCTCATCTCAACCTCATCTCAACCGCATATCAGCCTTATCTCATCATTATTTATAACCGCTATGGCCACAGAACCTCTGTCGATAGACGACTTTCAGACGGCGACCAATGTTTCACGTGAAACATTGGCACGGCTACAGGTCTACGCGGACCTTCTCGGTAAGTGGAACCGAACCATAAATCTGGTGGCCCATGATAGCCTGGCGGACTCTTGGCGCCGGCACTTCCTCGACTCGGCCCAGCTTTGGCCGCTTTTGCCTCCACCGCCTCAGGGGCGGCCTCGGGCGCTCATCGATTTGGGTAGCGGTGCCGGATTTCCCGGCCTAGTCCTGGCCATCATGGGGGCAGGAGCGGTTCACCTAGTTGACGCGGACCAGCGCAAGGCCGCGTTCCTCCGCGAGGCAGCCCGGGCCACAAGCACGGACATTGTGGTGCACGATTGCCGGATCGAGGATCTGTCCGTCATCGCCGCCGATGTGGTCACGGCCCGCGCCTGTGCGCCGTTGGACCGTTTGTTGGGTCTTGCGGCACCGTTCCTAAGGCCCGCCACCGCTGCCGATTCCAGGGGCATCGGCTTGTTTCTTAAGGGCCGCTCTTTGCAGAGAGAATTGACGGACTCGACAGGAAAGTGGAAGATGCGCTTTGACCTTCACCCGAGCTGCACCGATCCGGCGGCGCAGATCCTGCGGCTCAGCTGCCTGACCGAAGGGAATTGCCGGCCGTGATACCTCAGCCCCTCGAAAGCCCCGTTGCCGTTGCCGCTCATGGCCGGCCGCGTATACTCGCGATCGCCAACCAAAAGGGCGGCGTGGGTAAAACCACCACCGCCGTGAATCTAGCAACCGCCCTAGCCGCCTGCGGCAAGGAGGTGTTGCTGGTCGATCTGGACCCGCAAGGCAATGCCAGCACCGGCCTTGGCCTGCATCCGGAACAACGCCGCCGCAATGTCTACCAGGTCTTGATTGGCGAAATACCCCTGGCCGAAGGGGTTATGGATACGGCAGTGCCCGGTCTTACCATTCTGCCGGCCGATGTGGATCTATCCGGCGCCGAGCTGGAGTTGATCGATATCCCTCAGCGCGAGTACCTGCTGCGCAAGGCGTTGGCCGGGGATGCGCCCTACGACTATGTCTTGATCGATTGCCCGCCGGCGCTCGGCCTTTTGACCCTTAACGCCCTGGTGGCCGCGGCGGCGGTTCTCGTGCCGCTGCAGGCCGAGTTCTATGCCCTAGAAGGGTTATCGCACCTTTTGCGCACGATCCGGCGCGTGAAGCGGGCCTTCAACGGACCTCTCGAAATACAAGGTATTGTGTTAACCATGTTTGACGGACGCAATAACTTGTGTGATATGGTCGCCAAGGATGTGCGCGAGCATATGGGGAATTTCGTTTATGACACGGTTATTCCCCGCAACGTCCGGGTCTCCGAAGCGCCCAGCCACGGCAAGCCGGTTCTGCTCTATGACGTTGGCTGTGCCGGGTCCCAAGCGTATATCCACCTGGCGCGGGAAATCCTTCGGCGCGAGCAGGCCCAAGGACATACGCCCGCTCTGGTATCCTAGGCCGGTGTCGTCGAATCGGCGAACAACACCGGGACCCCGACGGAGAGGAGGCCGGTCATGAATGACGACGCCACGGCGAACGAGGCCGGCAAACGCACGAACCTGGGTCGCGGCTTGGCCGCTCTGTTCGGCGAGGAAAGCGACGACTACGCCTCCCTGGACAAGGTCCGGGCCGCTAAACCGGTACCGATCGAGCATCTGCACCCGAACCGATTCCAACCACGCCGGGATTTCCAGCCCGAGGCGCTAAAGGCCCTGTCAGAATCGATCGCTGCCAACGGCATCTTGCAGCCCATCTTGGTCCGCCGCCATACGGAACGGCCGAGTGAGTATGAGATCGTTGCCGGCGAGCGGCGCTGGCGGGCCGCGCAGATGGCGAAGGTCCACGAAATCCCGGTGGTCATTCGCGAATTCACCGATGCCCAGGCCCTCGAGGCCGCCATCGTCGAAAACATACAACGCCAGGATCTCTCGGCCATCGAAGAAGCCCAAGCTTTTCAACGCCTCATGGCCGAATTCAACCATACCCAGGAGGACGTTGCCCGCGCCTTGGGCAAGAGCCGCAGTCATATTGCCAATACCGTGCGTCTTCTCAGCTTACCCGAAGCGGTACAAGCCATGCTTGGGGGTGAGGAAATTTCGGCAGGCCACGCGCGGGCCTTGATCGGCGCTTCCGATCCGGAAGCGTTGGCTCGGCGTGTCGTCGCCGAGGGGCTGACAGTCCGGCAAACCGAACGTTTGGCCCGCGGCGAGGGCGAGTCGGCGCCAACCGCCGGCAAATCCGGCCGCGCCAAGGAGAAGGTCCCGGCACCTCCCAAGGATCCGGATACCATTGCCTTGGAACGAGACTTGACGGCGCTGCTCGGTCTTCGCGTGACGATTGAATTTCAGGGCCAAGGCGGTTCGCTGACCGTTCATTATCAGACCCTTGAGCAGCTCGACGACGTGTTGCATCGCCTCAATCAAATGCCCCCCGGCACCCCTCAATAGGCACGTTTCATCACGCCGTAGGCGGTTTATTTCGCTACCGTAATAAAATGACTGTAATTGTTTCTTTTTCGAAACAATCCGCAGTTTGGCTGTCTATTTGCCCGTGCGGGGGTATCAAGCGGAGATGCTAAACCGTCATTGCCTCAGGCCGCGCCGGATTGGCGATTTTGAAGCGATTTCCAGCATGGCGCGCGCCGCCAGGGCGGCATCGGGAGCGCCGGTTTGTTTGCACGCCGCTTCGATATTTTGCAGGCGAGCAATGGCATAGCCTAGGGCGGCGGTTGGCCAGGCGCCGGCTTGCGCGCGAAATCGGCCTGTATAGCGCCAAAATATCGGTTGCCGCAGGGCTTTGACGGCCGCGTCCAGCGGCTGTCCCCGGTTGGCGAGCCCAGCTACCAGATGTAAGTTCTGAAAATGTCGGGCAACAACCCGAAGGGCGCGTATGGGAGCAGCGCCTTCTTGCAGACCGCGCGTGAAGGCGCGCTCCACCGCGGACAAGTCGCCGTCGCCGACGGCGTAGGCGAGATCGTCAAGCGAGATCACGGCGCTATCGCCAACGCACGCTTGCGCGGCGGCCAGATCAACCACAGGCGGCGTACTCTCACCTGTGTCTCCGGCATCCGCGTTTCCCGCGCGGTCCCCGCCGACATAAAGGGCAAGTTTTTCGATCTCCCGATGGGTAAGCTGTCGATCACCGCCCAGAGAATCCACAAGGTACGCTTTGGCATCGGCGGAGACGGTCAAGCCGTGCGCGCGCAAAAGATCGGTAATGACAGCTGGCAGAGAACGATTGTCGTCGTGGTAACAGGCAATCGCCACCGCGTTTTTAGCCGACTCAAATAAGCGTCGCAGAGTGGATCGACCGGTTAGCTCTGCGGCTTCAACGACAATCAGAGCATCACCCAACGGATCGGCAAGGAAATCGCGAAAGCGCGCCGCCGCGCTGTCATCTGCACTGCGTAGATAGACCGCTCGCCGACCGCCGATAAGTGATTGAGCCGCGGCCTCGTCGGCCAAACGTGCCGGATCGGAACGCAGCTCGGTCGCATCGATCACCGAGACCCGGAATGGATCGGTTGGATCACCGGCTACCGCGCTGAGCAAAGCCGTGCAGCGCTCGCGAACCAGGCCAAGATCGGCGCCGTACACCAAAGCCGCGCGCACGTCCGCGTCCGGTTTCTTGAGAAATTCGTCGAGCTGCCGCGGTGCAAGCTTTGTCATAAATCGGGCTCTACCGCTGCCAAGGCTTATGACGTGGTGTTGCCAAGGCCAGCGAAGTAGATGCCAAGCCGTGTGCGGATATCGTCGGAGATCTCACGCAGGCCACGTTTTCGGGCGTTCAGCTCGGCATAGGTGGTGGCGAACTGGCTTTTCAAGATGTTGTAGCTGTTGGTTGATGCAGCCAATCCGCGAAGCACAACTTCGTTGGAGCCGACCTCCTGGAGAAAGAACTGGGCCGAGACAATTAGATTGGCACGCGTTGCCGTCTCATCCTTGCGGATGCTCAACTCTTGCCGGGATTCAACCAAATTGACTTTCAATTCATAGGCCGGATCGCGCGGTTGACCCTGCGGGTTTAGCCGGTCCCGCAGCAGATTGTGCAGTTGTTGCCCAATGCGATCCGGCAACGGGGCGATACGCACCGCCGCCATGTGCTCCGCCGGCGACAAAACACCGTCGGACGGGCGGCTGTAAAGGGGCTGAAAGCCGCAGGCCGACAAGGCAAATGCCATAAGCACAAATGCCATGAGCACTGGCGCCGCCCCAGCCAGGGACTTCACGGCGGGTAGAGATGAATTAGACGACCACATTGACGATTCGGTTCTGTACCACAATGACTTTACGCGGCGCCCCGCCGGCAAGAAGGCGCGACACGGCCGGCAGGGCCAGGGCAGCCTCGCGGACGCTATCATCGGGCGAATTGCGCGGCAGATCAACGGTGCCGCGTAGCTTTCCGTTGACTTGCACGGCCAACGTGACCGCTGCGTCCACGGTCAGTGCTGTATCGGCTTGCGGCCAGGCCTCATCGGTTAACAGGTGTGTTGCACCCAGGCGCCGCCAAAGTTCCTCGGCCAGATGCGGCACCATCGGGCCGCACAGGTGGGTCAACGTCTCCAAACATTCCCGCAAAACCCAACGGTCGCCGGCGGCCATGGACTTGGACCCGCCGGTAAATTCACCCAACACATTGGCGAGCTCGTGAATGCGGGCCACGGCACGATTGAAACGGAACGCCTCGATATCTTCCGTTACCGCGGCAATCGTCTTGTGCGTGGCTCGGCGCAAAGAAAGCGCGCCTTCAGCAATGTCGCTTGGCATTGGCGATCCGGGCGCGGGGAGATCGCCCACCGCGTCCGTGGCCAAACGCCATAAGCGCTGCATGAAGCGAAAGGCGCCTTCGATACCCGCGGCGGTCCATTCCATATCCCGTTCCGGCGGACTGTCGGAGAGCATGAACCAACGTGCGGTATCGGCTCCGTAGGTCTCAATAATATTTGCGGGATCCACGGTGTTGTTCTTCGACTTGCTCATTTTCTCAGAGCGGCCGATGCGCACGGGCCGCCCGTCCGCCGTTACTGGCGCCCCGCTCGCGTCGCGGTGAACATCGTCGGGGGAAAGCCAGGCTCCATCCGGGTCCGCATATGTCTCGTGGCAGATCATGCCTTGCGTGAACAGGCCGGCGAAGGGCTCCTCCGCCGAAAGATAGCCACACTGTTTCAACGCCCTGGTGAAAAACCGGGCATAGAGCAAATGGAGGACGGCGTGTTCGATCCCACCGATGTACTGATCCACCGGCAGCCAATGGTCGACCGCCGCACGCTCAAAGGGTGTCGCTGCCCGCGGGCTGCAGAAGCGGGCGAAGTACCAGGACGATTCGAAGAACGTATCGAAGGTATCGGTTTCGCGCCGCGCCGCAGTCCCGCAGCGCGGGCAGTCGACTTGCGGCCAGGTGGGATGCCGCGCCAGGGGATTGCCCGCCCCAGATAGATCCACGTCTTCCGGCAATTCGACCGGCAAATCGCTTTCCGGCACCGGCACGATGCCGCAGTCGGGGCAGTGAATGATCGGTATGGGACAGCCCCAGTAGCGCTGCCGCGAGATGCCCCAGTCGCGCAGGCGGTATTGAATCGCCCCCTTGCCGTGACCTTGCTCTTGCAGCCGCTGGATGGCGGCCGCCTTTGCATCCTCCACGGTTAGTCCATCGAGAAAGGCGGAATTGTAGGCCGCCCCCTCGCCCACATAGGCTTCGTCGGCGATGGCGAAGGTCTTCGGATCCGCATCGGGCGGCAGGACGACCGGCAATACCGGCAGATCGTACTTGCGGGCGAAATCCAAGTCTCGCTGATCGTGCGCCGGACAGCCGAAGATCGCGCCGGTCCCGTACTCCATGAGCACGAAGTTCGCGATGTAGACGGGTAGCTCCATGCCATCGACAAATGGATGGCGGGCCCGTATCGCCGTGCGCAGGCCCCGTTTTTCCGCCGTCTCGATGGCCTCCTGGCTGGTACCCAGGCGGCTGCACTCGGCAATAAAATCGGCGACG
>JAJFGP010000107.1 GCA_021776055.1 Kiloniellaceae bacterium | reverse complement strand
GAGGCAAAGGATGCGTGGTGTGGGCTCGAAGTGGGCAAAAAAGTGAGGGGACTGTTACCAGTCCCCTCAAGTTCGGTGCGATGTGCCTAGAGTGTGCTGAGAGGGCAGAAATCTCTGGGGTGGGTCCTCCTCGACAGACAGTGGTAATAGGGGCGGTTGGTGATGCGTCTCGCGTGTTCTGGAAGTATATATATCTGAACATGGCCGGTTATGCAAGAAATTTTTTCACTAAGTACTTAGAATTGTTTGAAAAATATAGAATTTATAAAATATTTTAGGGCAGAAAACCCTATTTTGGCAAAAATAGGTAAAATTACCCTAGTAGCATTAGGGCAAAAAAGCCTAATATGATTATTAATAGGGTAATATGACCTAGTTATTCGGAAAAATAATTATGGGCCGTCAGAAATTTGGGAGTTTTGGTTGAATAAGATTGCCGACTGGCCTCGGTAACTAGCGATTCTGGCTGGAACTCCCGGTCGCGGGTCCTAGCCCTTAGCCGCAATAGGGGGCGGAATCTGGCTTCAACCTGGCTTTCGGTTCGGGGTGACCAGAATCTTACCGTCTCGGCCGCTTCGGGCCGCATGGGCTAGGGCTGTCTGGATTTCGTCGATGCCGTAGGTAGCTTCGACAGGGACATGTACATCGCCTTCGGCCATGCGCTGGCTCAGCTCCTGGTATAGCGCCTCGATATCCTGCCGTGGCGCCTGGCCGAGGTGCTTGGAAAGCCAGAATCCGGTGAGGGTGATGCCGCGAAAGATCACGTCGGCCGCCGCCACTGTGCAGGGTTGGCCGCTGAGCAGGCCGTAGTTCACCACCGTGCCGCCCTCGGTCAGGCATTGGGCCAGGCGCTGACAGGTCTCGCCGGCGACAGCGTCGATGGCCAGCTTGATTGGCGCCTCGCCCGTGGCTTTTGCTACCCGCGCGGCCAGATCCTCGCCGTCGATCACCACCACGTCGGCGCCGATGGCTTGCAGCGGGGCGATCAGGGTCTCCCGCCGGACCACATTGACCGTGCGCACCCCCGCCGCCTTGGCCAGGCGGATGAGGGAGGTCCCGACGCCGGAGTTGGCGGCATCCTGAATCAGCCAGTCCCCTGCTGTGAGCTGGACAAAATTGCGCAGCATGAGCAAGGCGGTCGCCGGATTGACCTTGAGCATCGCCTGCTGCAAGACATCGCCCTCGCTCGGTACCTTGATGGCCTGGGTTGCCTTGATCTTCAGTCTTTGTGCCCAGTTGTCGCGGCCCAGGTTGACCACGCGGTCGCCTGGTCGCAGGCCCACGACGGATTTGCCGACCGTCACCACCTGTCCGGCGCCCTCGGAGCCTGGGGTCGCCGGCAATGCCGGCCGCGAGGCGTACAGACCTTGAATGGTCAGCAGATCGACCGGATTGATGGGAAAGGCCTCGACCTCGATGATGATCTCGTCGTCGCCAGGCGCGCCCACATCCGGCGCCTCGATGCAGGCGGCCACCTCGCTGGGCACCCCAAAAGCCGCGAAGCTGACGATCTTCATCGATGTGCTCTCCAATTCGTGGGCTCCCCGGCACGGTTGCGGGAAGCAATTGTTAACCAATCGTGCATCACTTATATCTCATTGTGGATAGGGGGAGGCGATTCGCGTCAATGCTCCGAGGGTGAGCCCATGAAAGCGCGCGCGCCAGCCAAGACGCCGAAGACCCGACAGCTACCGCCGGAAAAGAACGGTGTGGCCGGTGATACGGGGGGACTTTGGGAGAACCCGATGGGGACTTTCGGGTTCGAGTTCGTCGAATTCACGGCCGAAGATACCGAGACGCTTGGCCGCCTTTTCGAGACGTTGGGTTTTCGGGCGGTCGCCCGCCACCGCTCAAAGGCCGTGACCCACTACCGACAGAACGACATCAATTTCATCGTCAACGCCGAGCCGCGCAGTTTCGCGCAGTCCTTTGCGCGCGTGCACGGCCCGTCGGTCTGTGCCATCGGGTTCCGCGTGCGGGACGCAGCCAAGGCTTATGCGCGCGCGGTGGATTTGGGGGCAGAGCCGCAGCATGGTGAGATCGGCGCCATGGAACTGAACATCCCGGCCATTCGCGGGGTCGGCGGCAGCTTGATCTACTTGGTTGATCGAGCCGACAATCCCAGCATCTACGACATCGATTTCGTGCCGATCGAGGGCGCGGACCCATCACGGCCCGATACCGGCGGCCTGACCTATGTCGATCATCTAACGCACAACGTTTTCCGTGGCCGTATGGACCTTTGGGCCGGTTTCTACGAGCGACTCTTTAACTTCCGGGAAATCCGTTATTTCGATATCGAGGGGAAGCTGACCGGTTTGCGCAGCCGGGCGATGACCAGCCCATGCGGGAAGATTCGTATCCCGGTCAACGAATCCGCGGACGACAAATCGCAGATCGCCGAATACCTGGCCGCCTACAAGGGCGAGGGCATTCAGCATATCGCCCTGGGCACCGACGACATCTATGGCGCGGTCGAGGCCCTCAAGGCCCGCGGCATCGCCCTGATGCCGCCGCCGCCGGATGACTACTACGCGGCCATTGACCAACGGCTGCCCGGTCATGGCGAGGACGTCGAGCGTATGCGCCGCAGCGGAATCTTGATCGACGGTGCTCCCGTCGAGGGTGGCGGCATTCTTCTGCAAATTTTCACCCAGACGGTGATCGGTCCGGTCTTTTTCGAAATCATCCAGCGTAAGGGCGACGAAGGTTTCGGCGAAGGCAACTTCCGCGCCCTGTTCGAGGCCATGGAGCAGGACCAGATCAATCGCGGCGTCCTCGAAGCCTAAGATGAGTCTCACGCCACAACCCGACAGCGGCGCGGACGACTATGTCATCGTCCAGGGTTGGGGCAACTACACCGAGCAGGACCACGCGGTCTGGCGGGCGCTGTTCGAGCGGCAATCGGCTTTGCTGCCGGGCCGGGCGTGCCAGGAGTATCTGGACGGCTTAGCCGGTCTGGGGGTCGCGGCCGATGGTATTCCCGACTTCGAACGTCTCTCCGATATTCTGGAACGGACGACCGGTTGGCGCATCGTCGCGGTGCCGGGATTGGTTCCCGACGATATCTTCTTTGGCCACCTGGCGGCCCGGCGGTTTCCGGCGACCAACTGGATCCGCCAGCCGGCGCAAATGGACTATCTTCAGGAACCGGACGTTTTCCACGACGTTTTCGGCCACGTGCCGCTGCTGATGAACCCGGTGTTCGCCGACTATATGGCGGCGTATGGTCGGGGCGGCCTGAAAGCGCTGCGTCTGGGGGCGTTGCCAAAGCTGGCGCGGCTCTATTGGTATACGGTCGAATTCGGTTTGATCCGCACGGGTGCGGGCCTGCGCATTTACGGCTCCGGCATCGTCTCCTCGCGGACGGAGAGCGCGTATTGTCTGGAAAGCCCAAAGCCGAAACGGATTGCCTTCGACCTGCTCCGGATCATGCGTACCGAGTACCGGATCGACGATCTGCAGGACGGTTACTTTGTCATTGATAGCTTCGATCAGCTCTTCGCGGCGACCGGACCCGACTTCACACCTTACTACGAGACGCTTAAGGGCCTTTCCGACGTGCCGCCGGGTGCGGTTTTGCCCGAAGATGAGTTGATCGAAATCGCCTGAGTGGGTTTGGTTTTCCACGCCAGGCGGTGAGGGAGCGACGCGTATGAAACATCGGTTCTCATTTCCCCGTGTCGAGGGAACGGCCTCGCGCCAGGCGCACGCCGACCTGCCGCCGGGTACCTACGAGCGCGAGCTGGGCCGTGAGGGATTCTATGGCCCGGCAACGCAGATGTATCACACGCACCCGCCCACCCAATGGACCGACTGGGAGGGGCCGCTGCGTCCGCGCGCATTCAACCTGAACCGCGTATCCGTTGCGTCCGGCTATCCCTGGGCAGCGGCGGAGGTGCTGAGCAACGCTCATGTGCGCTATCGGTTTTGGCGCGCCGAGGGGCGCATGGATGCCTTGGTCCGCAATGCCGATGGCGACGATCTTCTGTTCGTGCACCGCGGCACGGGGGATTTATTCTGCGACTATGGTCGTCTCGCCCTGAGCGAGGGCGACTATGTGGTCTTACCGCGCGGTACCATGTGGCGGACCGAGTTCGCCGGTGTTGCCGAGGTGCTGATGATCGAAGCGACCGGCGACAGCTACGGCCTACCCGACAAGGGCGTGGTCGGGCCGCACGCGGTTTTCGATCCGGCTGTCTTGGACACGCCGGCCATCGACGATGCCTTCCGGGCACAGCAAACACCCGCGGGCGCGGAGGAGGTTTGGCGTTTGCGCATCAAGCGGCACAACGCAATCTCCACCGTGACCTATCCGTTCAATCCGCTGGATGCGGTCGGTTGGCATGGCGATTTGGCGCCGCTGCGCCTCAACGTGCGGGATATCCGGCCGCTGATGAGCCACCGCTATCATCTGCCGCCCAGCGCCCATACGACCTTTGCGGCGGAACGCTTCGTCGTCTGCACCTTTGTGCCACGCCCGTTTGAGAGCGACGAGGGGGCCTTGAAGGTGCCGTTCTTCCACAACAACGATGACTATGACGAGGTGATTTTCTATCACCGCGGCGATTTCTTCAGCCGTGACGGCATTGGCGAGGGCATGGTCACCTACCACCCCAGCGGTTTCACCCACGGGCCGCACCCGAAGGCGCTCGAAGGCATGCTGGCGCCGCGCCGCGATAGTACCGACGAATACGCGGTCATGGTCGACACTCGCGATGCCCTCCAGGTCAGCGACGATCTGCCCCAGGACGTCGAGGACGCCGACTACGTCAACTCCTGGCGCGGCCGAGCCGGCGCCAAGGCGGCCGAATAGGGACGTGGATTAGCCATGAAGCTGGCCTCTCTGCACAATGGTAGCCGCGATGGCGCGCTTGTCGTCGTCGACAAGACCCTGACGCACTGTGTCCGGGTGCCCGAGATCGCCGGGTATATGCAGGCGGCTCTGGAAAAATGGGAGCGTGTGGCACCGGCTCTCGACCGCGTCGCCCGGTCTCTCGATGCCGGCGAGCGGCAGGATACCGAGCCTTTTGACCCCGCTATCTGTGCCGCGCCGCTGCCCCGTGCTTTTCAATTCGCCGACGGTTCCGCCTATGTCACGCACGTCGAATTGGTGCGCAAGGCACGCGGCGCCGAGATGCCCGCGAGCTTTTGGACCGACCCATTGATGTACCAGGGGCTGTCCGACCATTTTCTGGGTCCGCGCGAGTCTATTACGGCGGCGGACGAGGCTTGGGGCATCGACTTCGAGGCGGAGGTTGCCGTCATCGTGGACGACGTGCCCATGGGAATCCCGGCCGAGCGGGCAGGTGGTCATATCAAGCTTGTGACCTTGCTCAACGATGTGAGTCTGCGGGGCCTTATTCCTGCCGAGCTAGGTAAGGGTTTCGGTTTCTTTCATAGCAAGCCCGCCAGTGCTTTGGCCCCTGTCGCGGTGACGCCGGATGAACTGGGCGATGCCTGGGACGGCGGCAAGGTGTGCTTGCCCCTGATTAGCCATTTGAACGGCCGTCTGGTCGGCAAACCGGATGCGGGCGTCGATATGACGTTCGATTTCCCGCAACTCATTGCTCACGCCGCCAAGACACGCCGCCTGGGGGCCGGGGCCGTGGTCGGCTCCGGCACCGTATCGAACGCTGACCGGTCGGCCGGCTCTTCTTGTTTGGCCGAGGTGCGGATGCTCGAGACCTTAGATGCCGGGACGCCAACCACACCGTTTTTACGCTTCGGCGATCGGGTTCGTATCGAGATGCTGGATGCGGATGGAGGCTCGATCTTCGGCGCTATCGAGCAGGAAGTGGTACCCGCCTAACGGATGCTGGCGGCGGCGCTGGTGATTTCGGTGATTGGCCAAAAACGGGATTGTGGGCGCAGACTGGCGCGCGGCAACTCGCGCGCCGCTGCTTCCAAGAGATGGCCGAGAAGGGCAACCGACAGAGCGCCGCTACGGCGCAAGCCCGACTGATTCTCGAAATCGCTGATGGCGGTGGCCAGGACCCGGTCGTTGATCGTCTGTGCCGGTATCGTCAGATGGCCCAAGTGCCGCAAGAGGCGGGCAACGCTGTCCCGTGGCAAGGCTGCCGCGATGACACTGCCGACCGGCGGGCGGCTTTCGCCCCAGTAGGTATTTCCACGGGGGATATCCGCGAAGTCTCTTGAACCGACACCGCCCACGGCAGCGCGGGCGCGCAGCAGAGGATTGCCAAGGACGCGAAACTCCTCGTCCAGGTAGACGAAGGCGGGCAGGGCGGCTTCCACCGGACTGCCGGCGCAGGAGCGTTCGGCGCAGGCCAATTCGACCATCACGGCATTGCCCCAACCGCGGCGGTAGCCGGCGGCGAGCAAGAAGCCGTCGCCATCGGCCAGGCGGGCTCGCGTGTTCTCGTCCTGCCACTGCACGGCGAGCCAGCCGGCGGCATAGCCGATGGCGGTATCCAAACTCAGCAGGGCCCAGTTGTTGGCAAGGTTGGCGAATGTGTTGACCGCGCCGGGGACGAAATCGGGCGCGATCTCATAAGCGCGTACGCCGGCATGAATCACCGACCGGTCCTGCTGGTATCCGGCGACGAAGTGAATCTCGCCGGACGGCCACCAGCGGCCCGTGGCGGCATCGAAAAGGCAATTTGCCGAGGAGAGGACTAGTCGCGGTCCGATGAGCACACCGGAACAGAACCCGCGACCGCCGGTATTGATGCGACCGATGGCGCTCCACGGATACTCCATCGCCTCGACCACCATGCGGCCGTTGCGGTCGACCACCGGCGCCAGGGTATCGGCGAACGGCACGTGCGCGGGTGTCGCAACCAGGGTCTCGCTCTCGGCGGAGTCGCGTGCGGTTGGGGCAGGCACATCGTCACTGGTACAGCCAACTGCCAACAGGCTCAGCAAGAGCCCGGCAACAATAGAACGGCTGCGAATCAGATGCTTAGTGGGCATTGTAGATGCCTTTCCAGGCCGATGGGCGGGTGATTGCGGTTGCCCGGACACGCCACTTAGGGTATCGCGACCTGACAGCGGAAAAGCTGGAACCAACGGAATAGCAAATCCCATGAGCAAGAAATCGAGCCGACAGCCCAGAGCTTACGAGGATGAAAACTTTCTGCATAGCCCCGATGCTCGGGCTTTGCGGATTCTCGCCGAATACGTGGAGCCGAATAGTAGATTTAAGCACTATCGGATTGAAGATACGATCATCTTCTTCGGTTCGGCTCGCATTCCCTCGCGCGAAGAGGCGGAAAAGGCGGTGGCCGAGGCCAAGGCGAACGGCGGCGATGTGGCCAAGGCCGAGACGAAGCTAGATCTATCGCAGTACTACGAAGCGACCCGCGAGTTGGCCCGGCGCTTCACGGAGTGGTCCAAGGGCCTGGAAGACAACGATCGGCGCTTCGTCGTGTGCAGCGGGGGCGGACCGGGCATCATGGAAGCCGCCAACCGCGGCGCCTCGGAGGCACGGGGGATCAACGTCGGGCTTAATATCTCACTGCCCTTCGAACAAGCCGAGAACCCGCACATCAGCCGCGAGCTGATCTTCGAGTTCCACTACTTCTTTATGCGTAAGTTTTGGTTCGCTTACTTGGCCAAGGCCGTGGTCGTCATGCCAGGCGGTTTTGGGACCCTGGACGAGCTGTTCGAGCTTATGACTCTCATTCAGACGGGCAAGATCCGCAAGCATCTGCCGGTGGTTCTGTTCGGCAGCAAGTATTGGGCCGAGGTCATCAATTTCAAGGCGCTTGAGAAGTATGGCACTATTGATGCGAGTGACTTGGAACTGTTCTTTCGTACCGACTCCGTGGATGAGGCTTTCGAGTACGTCACCGAGCAATTGAAGACCCATTCCCTCGCCAGCCCTGGCGCTCGCCTCTAGGCACTGACGCTTGTAGGGCCCATCTTGAGGAGACACATCCTGTGCACTTAGCGGTGACTAACAGTGGGGAGAGACCATGTTGAAAAAGGGATTTAAGCAGCTCTTGGCAGCCGCCAATGCGGACATCGACAGCATGCCCGTGGCCATGGCTCGGGACATGCTCGAAGACGACGATGTCGTCTTCCTCGATGTCCGCGAGACGCAGGAGCGGGAGCAGGGATTCGTCCCCGGATCGGTGCACGCACCGCGCGGGTTCCTCGAATTCATCGCCGATCCGGAGGGACCGATGCATAACCCGATCCTCGCCGACGACAAGACCCTCGTTGTCTATTGCGCCAGCGGCGGACGTTCCGCTTTGGCGGCCAAGACTTTGCAGGACATGGGTTTTCCAAAAGTCTGCTCGCTTGTTGGCGGGCTTGCGGCTTGGAAAGAAGCGGGTGGGCCGGTGACCACTTAAAAGCGCGCCGCCGGTGACGGAACCCGTGCCGGTTACATATTTATGACACTTTTATGAAATCTGCCGAGTCTTATGCCATAATGGGGCATCGTCCCGGCATTTTGTGCCGGATCCCGGCGCCTTAACGGGCTGAATTAATTGAAGCGCTGGCCGGGCGGCGTGTTGCGAGGCGCACTCCAACAAAGGAATTTTGCGTGCCCGGCCATGTACTCTTGCTGAATATTGCTGGCGGTGTGGCCCTTTTACTGTGGGCCACACGGATGGTGCGCACCGGTGTCATGCGCGCCTATGGCAGCGACCTACGGCATTTTCTCGGCCGCTCGACGCGCAACCGCATCAGTGCCTGTGCGATGGGCCTTGGGGTGGCCACCGTCTTACAAAGCTCGACGGCGACGGCCCTGCTGGCGGTGTCTTTTGCCGGCCGTGGTTTGGTCGAGATCGGGCCCAGCCTAGCGATCATGCTGGGCGCCGACGTTGGGTCGACGTTGGTCGTCCAGGTGTTGTCGTTCGATATTTCCTGGCTGTCACCAGCCTTGATCTTGATTGGCGTGGTCTCGTTCCTGGCCGGGCCTTCGGCGCAGTGGCGGCACGTCGGCCGTATGCTCGTTGGATTGGGGCTGATGCTCTTGGCCCTGACCCTGGTCGTGGGCGCCTCGCAGCCGCTGCGGGAGAGCACGACGCTTCAGTATGTTATGCGGCCGCTGGCCAATGATCCGATCCTCGCCCTGCTTCTCGCCGCGGTAATTACCTGGGTCGCCCATTCCAGCGTCGCCATCGTTCTGCTGATCATGTCGTTGACCATGGTCGGCGTGGTGCCGCTGACCTTGGGCTTCGCGCTGGTGCTTGGTGCCAACGTGGGTTCGGGCATCATCCCGTTGGCCCTGACAGCCTCGGGCGGAGCCATGGCCCGGCGCATTCCTCTCGGCAACCTACTGTTCCGCGCCCTGGGTGCTATCTTGGTGTTGCCCTTGATAGACGTGGCGATGCCTTACATTGCGATGCTGGGTAGCGAGCCTGGCCGACAGATCGCCAACTTCCATACGCTCTTCAACCTGGCGTTGGCGTTGGTCTTTCTGCCGCTGACCACGGTGGTGGGTGATGCGCTGATCAAGTTTTTGCCGGATACCGGCGGGGGCGGCGAGTTCAAGCCGCGTTATCTCGATCCCGATGTCATCGACACACCTTCGGTGGCCATAGCCTGCGCGACTCGTGAAGTGCTGCGCATGGCGGATACGGTCGAGAGCATGTTGCGCGGCGTGATCGAGGTGTTCCGCAGTGACGATAGCAAGCTGCTCGAATCCGTCAGCGACATGGACGATGAAGTCGACCGGTTGCATGAGGCCATCAAGCTGTATCTCACTCGTGTGACACGCAACGCCCTGAACGACGATGACAGCCGGCGCTGTGTTGATATCATCTCCTTTACCACCAACCTCGAGCACATCGGCGACATTGTTGATAAGAACCTGCTCGATCTGGCGCAGAAGAAAATCCGCAACAAGCTGATGTTCTCGGAGCAAGGCTGGCAGGAGCTGACCGCCATGCATGCCCGCACCTTGCACCAGATGCAGCTGGCCATGAGTGTCTTCGTCTCCCACGATATTGAAACGGCGCGACAGCTCTTAAAGGAGAAAGAGAAGTTCCGCGAGTTGGATATGCAGGGTAGCCAAAAGCATCTGGCACGCCTGCGCTCGGGCCGCATCGAGAGTATTGAGACATCGGCCTTGCACCTCGATATTCTGCGCGATCTGAAGCGGATCAATTCGCACCTGACGTCTGTCGCCTATCCGATCCTGGACGCTTCGGGCGAGCTTAGGCACAGCCGGCTGAAGGACGCGCCGGCCAAGGAGGACGAAGCGGTGGCAGGTGGTTAATCGCCGCAACACTAAATAATGGGGCGACGAAAAACTGTAACAGATGTAGGATATTGACGGCACAAATTGAAGCAAACAGGGAATTCCGCCCGGTCCACCATGCCGTCGATTACAAATGGACCGGCGGGCATAACAGAGGAGCGGAAAACTATGGGGTTATGCAAATATAGCCGCCTGTTGGGTGGCGTCGCCATCGCGGCGGCGGCGATTGGGTTGCTCGGCGGTACGGCGATGGCCGCCACTGAGTTGACGGTCTATACGGCCGTCGAGGCCGAGGATCTCAAGAAATATGCGGAGCGGTTCAACGCGGACCATCCGGATATCAAGATCAACTGGGTCCGCGATTCAACCGGTATCGTTACCGCCAAGCTTTTGGCCGAGAAGAACAACCCACAGGCCGACGTGATCTGGGGGCTGGCGGCGACCAGCCTGCTGTTGTTCAAGGGTGAAGGCATGCTGGAGCCGTATGCGCCCAAGGGCTTGGATGCACTGGATGCTAAGTTCCGTGATAAGGCGAGCCCGCCAAGCTGGGTCGGCATGGACGCCTGGGTTGCCTCGATCTGCTACAACACGGTGGAGGCCGGCAAGGCGAAGCTACCGCTGCCGACGTCGTGGAAAGACCTCCTGAACCCGGTCTACAAGGGCCATATCATCATGCCCAACCCGAATTCGTCGGGCACCGGCTTCCTCGATGTCTCGAGCTGGCTACAGATCTTCGGTGAGGACGAGGGCTGGAAGTACATGGACGGCCTGCACGAGAATATCTCCCGCTATACGCATTCGGGGTCCAAGCCGTGCAAGCTCGCCGCCTCCGGTGAAACCGCGATTGGCATCTCCTTCGCGTTCCGGGGGGCCAAGTCCAAGGCCGCCGGCGCGCCGCTCGAAATCGTCATCCCGTCCGAGGGCATTGGTTGGGATATGGAGGCGACCGCCATCGTCAAGGGCAGCAAGAAGATGGACGCCGCCAAGACCTTGGTTGACTGGTCGATCACCAAGAAGGCCAATGAGATGTACAACGAGGGCTACGCGGTCGTCGCCATGCCCGGTGTTGCCAAGCCGGTTGAGCATTTCCCGCCGAGCGTTGCCGAAAAGATGATCGACAACGACTTCGAATGGGCCGCGAGCAATCGGGGGCGGATCCTGGCGGAGTGGCAAAAACGTTACGATTCAAAGTCGGACGCAAAGTAAAATTGAACTGCTAAGATGTCTGAGCCCGGCCGCCAAAAACAGGCGGCCGGGTGCTTCTCGCTCTCGTGAGGGCGAGATGTCGGGGAGGGACAAGACATGAGGCCAGGGGCAGGCCAAGCCGGGGATACGCGTAAGCCATTCTTGCGCATTACCGATCTGACGAAAATGTTCGGATCGTTCGCGGCGTTGCGCGACATATCCCTAGAGATTTACGAGCGCGAGTTCGTCTGCTTTCTCGGCCCGTCCGGCTGCGGCAAGACGACGTTGCTGCGGGCCATCGCCGGCCTCGACATTCAGACGAGCGGCCGGGTAGAGCAGGCGGGCAACGATATTTCCGCGCTGCCCCCCTCGGAGCGCGATTTCGGCATTGTTTTCCAGTCTTATGCCCTGTTCCCGAACCTGACGGTAAAGAAGAACGTGGCCTACGGGTTGGTGAGCCGCAAGACGGCGCGCGCGACCATCGAGGCACGGGTGGCCGAGTTGCTGGCCCTGGTGGGCTTGCCCGAACAAGGCGATAAATATCCGGCGCAACTTTCGGGCGGGCAGCAGCAGCGGGTGGCACTGGCCCGAGCACTGGCGACGTCGCCGGGGTTGTTGCTTTTGGACGAGCCGCTATCGGCCCTCGATGCCAAGGTGCGCGTGCATCTGCGCCACGAGGTCAAGGAATTGCAGCGCAAGCTGGGGATCACGACAGTCATGGTCACGCACGATCAGGAGGAGGCCCTGACCATGGCCGATCGTATCGTGGTGATGAACCAGGGGGTCATCGAGCAGGTGGGGACGCCACTGGAAATCTACCGCGACCCGCAGACCGCTTTCGTCGCCGATTTTATCGGCACCATGAATTTCGTCCCAGGGGTCGTGCAAGGGCCTGGCCGCGTGCGTGTCGGGCAGCTCGATCTGAATTGTGAGGTCGATGGCCTGTCCCAGGGCGCCGCGGTTACCGTAGCGGTGCGGCCTGAGGACGTCCTGGTGCCCGAAGGCAAGTCGGTCAGCGAGAACGCATTCGATGCGCGCGTTGGCGACATGGAGTTTCTAGGGTCCTTCTTTCGTGCCGATTTGGAAGCCGAGGCCATGGGCGGACATGGCCTGCGCGCCGATCTTTCTATCAATATCGTGCGCCGGCTGAATCTAAACCGGGGTGACATGTTGCCGGTGGCGTTGCCGGGCGAGCGCATCCGCGTCTTTCCCGGCCAGTAACGAGGGGGTCATAAGGGATATGGCCAGCCAAGCTCAAGCCGTTGCCGCGCCGGCCCTTGCCGTGCAGCCAAAGCTTAGCCGCGATGATCGAATTATGCGCGGCTTCATCGTGCTAGTCGGTGTCTGGATGGTCATTGCGGTCGTGTTGCCGCTCTATTTCATGCTCTCCAAGAGTCTCGAAGACCGCGCCGGCGATTTTGTTGGCTTAGTGAACTACGCACAATATTTTTCAACTCCGGCGCTGTTCTATTCGATCGGCAACAGCCTGACCATCGCCGCCATCTCGACGGTTATTACCATTTCCCTTGCCTTCATTTATGCCTATGCCCTGACCCGCAGTTGCATGGCCGGGAAGGGGGCGTTTCGCGTCGTTGCGATGGTCCCACTTTTGGCGCCGTCACTGTTGCCGGCAATCTCGTTCGTCTACCTCTTCGGCAATCAGGGCATCATCAAGGGGCTGTTGGGCGATAACACCATCTACGGTCCCATCGGTATTGTCATGGGCGAGGTCTTCTATACTTTTCCACATGCCCTGATGATTCTCATTGTAGCGCTGGCGACCGCCGACGGCCGGCTCTACGAGGCGGCGGTCAGCCTACGCGCCGGCCCCGTGCGGACCTTTTTCACCGTCACGCTGCCGGGTATCAAATACGGGTTGATTAGTGCCGTCTTCGTGGTTTTCACCCTGGTCATTACCGACTTCGGCATCCCCAAGGTCATTGGCGGGCAATACAACGTGTTGGCCACCGATATCTACAAGCAGGTCATCGGCCAGCAGAACTTCCAGATGGGGGCGGTGGTCAGCGTTGTGTTGCTGATTCCGGCGGTGCTGGCCTTCGTTGCCGACCGCATTATCCAGGGCAAGCAGACCTCGGCATTGACCTCAAGTTCGGTTGCCTACGCCCCGAAGCCGCGCCGGTCGTACGACCTAGCCATGACCGGTTACTGCGCGCTGATCGGATTCTTGATCCTGGGTATTATAGGCATGGCCGCGTACGCCTCGTTCGTTCAGTTTTGGCCTTACAACCTGAACCTGGTTCTCAAGAACTACGACTTCGATGTGATGGACGGGGGCGGTTGGGCGTCGTTCACCAACTCGTTGCGCCTGGCGGCGTATACCGCCGTATTCGGCACCGCGATCATCTTCACCGGCGCCTATATGGTAGAGAAGGCGCGCGGTTTCGGCGCGGTGCGCGGTGCCATTCAATTCCTGTGTATCCTGCCGATGGCGGTGCCAGGGATGGTGCTCGGCCTAGCCTATATTTTCTTTTTCAACCACCCCGACAACCCGCTCAATTTTATTTACGGGACGATGGCGATCTTGGTGATCTGCACCATCACCCATTTTTACACGGTCAGTCACTTGACGGCGATCACGGCCCTGAAACAAATGGACCGCGAGTTCGAGTCGGTCTCGTCCTCGCTGAAAGTGCCGTTCTACAAGACCTTCACGCGGGTGACGGTGCCGGTGTGTCTGCCAGCCATCCTGGACGTCTCGATTTATCTGTTCGTGAACGCGATGACGACGGTTTCGGCCGTCATCTTCTTGTATTCGACGGATACCGCTTTAGCCTCGGTGGCGGCGTTGAATATGGACGATGCGGGCGATATCGCGCCCGCCGCGGCCATGTGCATGATGATTTTCTATGCGGCTGCCACGGTGCGCCTTCTGCACGTCCTGGTGACTCGTGGCCTGGCCCGGCGCACCCAGGCCTGGCGCGCGCGGTAGCGGTTAGTCGGAGGCCGCCTCTCCGAGCAGTTCGAAAAAGGCGCGAACTGTTCGGACCGGTTGCCGCTCGGTGAGGCAGGCGGCATATTCGATCGCTTCGGCCTCCACGTCGCGCAGACGCAGGCCGTGTAGGCGGTCGTCGCTGCCCAACTCACTTGCGAAGATGATGCCGATTCCCAAACCCGCGGCGACGGTCTCGCGCACTGCCTCGCGACTGCCGATCTCTAACACGTCGCCGGGCATTAGGCCTGCCTGGGCCATGACCTGCTCGAACAAGGCGCGGGTCGTAGAGCCGGCTTCGCGCAGCACCAGGCGTTGGCCATCCAGTTCGGATAAGCGCAGGCTACGCCGGCTGGCCCACGGGTGGCCGCGCTCGACAAAAGCGATCAGGCGGTCGCGCCGGTAGGGCACGGCATGCAGACGGAGGTCGGGCTTTAGCTCCGGTAGCACGGCGACATCGCTGCGCCGGTCGATCAGATCTTGCAGCACTCGTTCCGAATTGCCGAAGCTCATGGACAGGCGAATGCCCGGATAGCGCCTGTTGAAGGTGGCGAGCAGCGGGATCACCGTATACGGGGCGTCGGCGCCCACGCGCAACTGGCCGGTGGCCAGGCCACGGGCGGCGACCAGCAATTGCTCGGCCTCCGCTTCCTGGCTGAACAGGCGGCTGGTGATGGCGAACAAGCTGCGTCCCAGGTCGGTCAGTTCGCTGCCCCGTCCGCGCCGCTCGAACAAGCGCACACCATACGCTTCCTCCAGCGCTGCGACTTGGCCGGAAAGGGTGGGCTGGGTCACGTGCAACTCGGCACTAGCGCGGGTAAAACCGCCGGCGCGGGCGACCCCATGGAAGGCTCGAATTTGCGCGTGATTGATAGACATAATCTATATATTACATCAATTATATCGATTTGATTTATGGTATCGTGAAGCTAGATACTGCGCAAGCCCCTGGGTTTGCGCGGATAACACGCCACCCCGCAGCTCAGGAGCATAAGGAGAGACCACCGATGACCACGCGTGCCGATACGGCCTCAAAGCCTGTCGCAAATATTGCCGCCTCGCCGACTGGCGACCCGTGGCTGCTGACTCCTGGGCCCTTGACGACCTCGCCGACGGTCAAGCAGGCGATGTTGCACGACTACGGCTCGCGCGATGGGCGGTTCATCGCCATCAACCGGCGCCTGCGCGAGCGCCTGGTGAGCATCGCCGGCGGCGGGGAGACGCACGTGTGCGTGCCCTTGCAGGGGAGTGGAACCTTCGTCGTCGAGGCGATGATCGGCACGTTTGTTCCTGCCGACGGCAAACTGCTGATTCTCATCAACGGCGCCTATGGCCGGCGCATTGCGCGGATCTGCGATTACATCGGGCGGGCCTACGCGACTCAGGAAACGCCGGAGGATGTGCCGGTCGATCCGGGCGCTCTCGACCAAGCGTTGGCCGCCGATCCTTCGGTCACGCACGTGGCCGTGATTCATTGCGAGACCACCTCCGGCATCCTCAATCCGTTGCACGAGGTGGCCGAGGTGACGGCCCGGCACGGCCGCGCCCTGCTGATCGATGCCATGAGCGTCTTCGGCGCGGTGCCGCTGGATGCCAAGGCAATCCGCTTCGACGCGGTGGTCGCCTCGTCTAACAAATGCCTGGAAGGCTCGCCGGGCATGGGCTTTTGCATCGCCCGGTCCGAGGCTTTGCAGGCGGCCAAGGGCAACGCGCCGTCGCTGAGTCTCGACCTGCATGATCAGTGGGCGGCTATGGAGGCGAACGGGCAATGGCGCTTTACGCCGCCGACCCATTGCATCCTGGCGCTCGACCAAGCGCTGGATGAATTCGATGCCGAGGGCGGCGTGGCCGGGCGCGGCGGGCGTTACCTGGACAACTGCGACATTCTGGTGAGCGGTTTGCGCACCATGGGTTTCCGCACCCTGCTGCCGGATGCGCTGCAGGCGCCGATCATCGTCACCGTGCATATGCCGGCCGATCCGAGCTTTGAATTCGAAACTTTCTACAACCGGCTGAGCGATGCCGGTTACCTCATCTACCCCGGCAAGCTGACCGTCGCCGATTCGTTTCGCATCGGCTGCATCGGCCGCCTGGGGTCAGAGCAAATGCACGGCGCTCTCGCCGCCATCCGTGACGTGCTCGCCGAAATGGGGGTGCGCGACTGCGCTCCTGCTACGGCGGGAAAACCGCAACCGTAGAGCCGTCGGGTCGTGTTGGCCGGCGGTGGAAGAGAAGGGAAGACACCTATGAAACAGAGCAGCGATTACGTCTATACCCGCAATTACCGCGGCAAGGTAAAGGGCATCGTCCTCGACTGGAGTGGCACCACCGCCGACGCCTATGTCCTGGCACCTGCGGTGGTCTTCGTGGAGGTGTTCAAGAAGCACGATGTACAGATATCCATGGCCGAGGCGCGCGGCCCCATGGGCTTGCGCAAGGACTTGCACATCCAGAAGCTGACCGAGGTCCCGGAAATTCGCGAGCGCTGGAAGAGTGTGCACGGTTCCTATCCGGACCAGAGTTCGGTCGACGCCATGTTTGCGGACTTCGTACCTATGCAGCTCGCCTGTTTACGTCAATACACTAAGCTGCTGCCCCACGTCGCCGAGGTGGTAAAGCAGTTCCAGAAAGACGGCATCAAGGTCGGCAGCTCGACCGGCTTCGTGCGTTCCATGGTCGACATCCTCGAAGCCGACGCCAAGACGCAGGGTTACGTGCCGGATGCGTCGGTCGCCGGCGACGAGGTCGAGAACGGTGCGCGGCCCAAGCCATTCATGGTCTATCGCAACCTTGATCTCATGGACGTCAGTCCGATCCAGTCGGTGGTCAAGGTCGACGACACAATCTCCGGCGTCGGTGAGGCGCTCGAGGCCGGCTGCTGGGGCGTCGGCATCGCGCGCTACAGCAACTACATGGACATAGACTCCATGGAGCACCTGGAGAGCCTGTCGGAGGCCGAGATCGAGCGGCGCCTGAACGCATCCCGGGAGATCCTGCGCAAGAGCGGCGCCCACTACGTCATCGACACCTTCGACCAGATGCCCGAGGTGATCGCCGACGTGAACGAGCGCCTAGCCCGCGGCGAACGGCCCTAGGCGCGGGCTTGCCGCATGGCGCCGACGGCGAGGCCGAGGGTGAAGATGACGGTGGCCATCACCACAATCGACGGCCCCGACGGAGTGTCCCACTGGAGCGAGGCGAACAGGCCACCGACGACTGACAACGCGCCGACTACCGCGCCCAGGATCGCCATTTGTTCGGGTGTTCGGGACAGGCCACGCACGGCCGCGGCCGGGATGATCAGCAGCGAGATGATCAACAAGACCCCGACCACTTTCATGGCGATGGCGACGGTAACGGCGAGGGTTAGCATGAAGGCGATTTGCACGCGCAGCACCGGCACACCCTCGGCGCGCGCGAGTTCTTCGTGGATGGTTAGCGCCAGCAGCGGTCGCCAGATCAGCACCAGGGTAGCGAGCACAAGCGCGCCGCCACCGTAGATCCAGGCGATGTCGCCCATCGTTACCGCCAGCACATCGCCGAACAGGTAGGCCATCAGGTCGACCCGGACACCGCGCAGGAAGCTGAGTGCTACCAGGCCGACGGCCAGTCCCGAGTGGGCGAGAATGCCGAGCAGAGTATCGCTGCCGATCAACCGCTGCCGCTGAAACAGGACGACGATCAGGGTCACGGCAACGGAAGAAACCGCGACACCAAGCAGCAAATCGAACCCGAGAACCAGACCCAGGGCGACGCCAAGCAAGGCGCTGTGCGCGAGTGTCGCACCGAAATAGGCCATGCGCCGCCAGACGACGAAGCAACCCAGGGGCGCGGCGACCACCGCCACGCCAACGCCCGCCGCCAGGGCGCGGATCAGGAAATCGTCAATCATGGCCGGCCGCCCAGCGCGTCGGAATTCTCGACCACGTGCCCGTGCATATCGTGCGTGTGATCGTGTTGGTGGGCATAGACGGCAAGCTGGCGAGCCGCTGCCGTGCCGAACAGGGCGGCATATTCCGGGCTGCGACTAACGGCCTCGGGCGCGCCGGAACAGCAGACATGTTGGTTCAGGCAAACGACCCGGTCTGTCGCCGCCATGACGATATGCAGATCATGCGAAACCATCAGCACACCGATGCCGCGGTCTCGGCGCAAGCGGCTGATCAAGTCGTAAAGCGCGAGTTGTCCACCCAGATCGATGCCACGCAACGGCTCGTCGAGGACCAGCAGGTCCGGTTCGCGCAGAAGGGCGCGGGCCAACATCACGCGCTGAAACTCGCCACCGGAGAGGTCTTGCAAGGCGCGTTCGGCGAGTTCGCCGGCGCCCACCTCCGCCAGCACCTTGGCAGCAGAGCCGGTGCCGGCGAGGGCCAGCAGGCGGCGCACTGTGATCGGCAGCACCGGATCGATGTTCAGCGTCTGCGGTAGATAACCGATGCGCAGGCTCGGTTGGCGCCAGACCTCGCCACCGCTGGGCGCAAGCAGGCCCAGGACGACGCGCACCAGGCTCGACTTACCGGCGCCGTTGGGTCCGACCAGAGTCACGATCTCGCCACGACCGACCGTCATGTCGACGTGCGAGAGAATCTGCGTGCGGCCGATGCGTAAATCCACGCCACTGGCGCGGACTAGGGCCTCGGATGTGATTGGATCAGTTACCATGCCCGGCCTCCTGCAAGCGGTCCTGGCAGGGAGCGCACAGGCCCTGCACCTCGACTGTCTTGTGGCGCACGGTGAATCCCAACTCAGCGGCGCGGCGGCTGATGGCGGCATCGACACGCGGGTCGTGCACTTCGGCGGCGGCACCGCAATCGCTGCAGATGAGGAACTGGCCGCCGTGCACCTGTTGCGGATGGGCGCAGCCGACGAACGCATTGAGACTTTCGATCCGGTGCACCAGCCCGTGCGCCAGCAGGAAATCGAGGGCGCGATACACCGTGGGCGGTGCCGCTCCCGGCTGTTTTTTCGCCAGAGCGCGTAAAAGGTCATAGGCCCCAACCGGTGCATGGCCGCGCCAAATCAACTCCAACACCCGGCGGCGCAAGGGTGTCAGCCGCGCCCCGCGCTTCGTGCAGATACCCGCCGCCGCGGCCAACGCCGTCTCGACGCAAGTCCCGTGATCATGACCGCCGTGGGAGAAGGTCGTGGCGGCGTTGTTGAAGGCGGTGGTCAAAGGGCAGGTCCTCGGCGCGTGGAGCAGGTGTTCGATGGCAGATCGGCAAACGGACTGTTGACAACGATAGGTATGTTATAACATAACAAAAGAGTAAAATCACGGTCAAATATTTGGCCGACACTGCCACTGAGAATTAGGGTGTAATGGATTGAAATACATAACACTACCCAGGCTTGCCTCACTGCTGTCCGTTTGTGCAGGACAACCGCATCCGGATAGCCGTGCAGCCCGGGCAAGCGTGACTATTTGGCGTTGCATTACCCACTTGCTGTTTGTCGTGGTGCTTGGGACAGCAAGTCTTGCAAGCGCAGATGCCGTGGCCGCTAAAGGCCCGCAGGTGGTGGTCAGCGTTCTGCCGCTGCACAGCTTGGTCGCCGCCGTGATGGCGGGGGTTGGCGAGCCGGTATTACTGATCGATGGCGCCGCCTCGCCGCACGCCTATGCCTTGCGGCCCTCGGCGGCGCGGGCTCTGGCGGAGGCCGACGCGGTTTTCTGGATCGGCCCGGAATTGGAGGCCTTTCTACCAAAGGCGCTTAAATCTTTGGCAGGCGGGGCGCGCGTGGTGACCGTGCTGGACGATCTGGGTATCGGTGTGCTGACTGTTCGGGAAGGGGGCGCTTGGGGAGAGGCAGCGGAGGAAGCGGACACCGGGACCGGCAACCGCGACCCGCACGTCTGGCTCGATCCACGCAACGCCCGGCGCATCGTGGCGATGGCCGCGGCGACGCTGAGCGAGATCGATCCGGCCAATGCGGCGATGTATCGCAACAATGAAGTGCGCCTGGACGCGGAACTCGCCGATCTGGAGAAGGAACTGATCGGCAAGTTAACACCGGCGCGCGGCGTGCCGTTCATCGTCTTTCACGATGCCTATCACTATTTCGAGGCGCGTTTCGGCCTGACGACGGTGGGTGCCTTCGCCATGTCACCAGAGGCTGCGCCCGGGGCACGCCGCATTACCGAGCTGCGTGCGCGCCTTGTCGAGACCGGTGTCGCGTGCGTCTTTGTCGAGCCGCAATTCGAACCGGCGATAGTCGAAGCAGCGGTCGCCGGCACCGGCGCTCGTATCGCCGTGCTTGACCCGGTGGGTGCCGGCCTGCCGGCGGGGGCGGCGGCGTATGGTCAACTCATGCGGGCCTTGGCTGATAACCTGCTGGCGTGTCTAAGCGGTACCTAGCCGAAACGCGACACGAATTGGGCGCGAGCGCGCTTGCGTTGGGGGGGCGAAGCGGGCATTGAGCGCAGAGCGACCCAAAGTCGAGGCACCGAAATGTTGCAGATCCTAAAAGCTGTCGCCGCCCTTTTGCTCGGCATCGGCATCATGAACCTGGGCAATAGCTTGCTTGGGATTTCGCTACCGCTAAAGATGGAGGCGGCGCAGTATTCGACGCTGGTCACCGGCGTGATCATGGCGGCGTATTTCGGTGGCCTGCTGGTCGGCAGCATCTACGGCAAGCGATTGATCGGCGCGGTGGGCCACATCCGCACCTTCGCCGGCCTTGCTGCCGTGATGGCTGCGGTGGCGCTGGTTCATCCCTTGCTTTTTGACGCCGTTACATGGGCCTTGTTGCGGTTCATCAGCGGGTTTTGTGTCGCCGGTTTGTTCTCGGCGTTGGAAAGCTGGCTGAACGAGCGCAGCGACAATACGACCCGCGGCCAGGTGCTCGGCATTTACATGATCGTCAACTATGTGGCCATCGTGCTCGGCCAACTCATGGTGAACCTGTGGGACCTGGACGGCATGGAAGGGTTCATGGTGGCGTCGCTGCTGGTGTCCCTGTCGTTGGTGCCGGTGGTGCTGGCGCGCATCAAGGCGCCGGATCTGTCGGACTCCAAACCATTGCCCTTGCGCCAACTCTATGCCGCCTCGCCCTTGGCGCCGGTTGGCGCGTGCGTTGCCGGGGCCGTGATGGGCGCCTACTTCGGCGTTGGCCCGGTAGTTGCCCGCCAGGTCGGATTCGACGTGCTCCAGGTGTCGGTGTTCATGGGCTCCGTCATCACTGGCGGCTTGCTATCGCAATGGCCGATGGGCCGGATATCCGACCGCTTCGATCGCCGCACGGTGCTGTTGGTGGTTCTAACACTGGCATTCTTGGTCGCCGGGGGCGGGGTCGCCACGCGCACCTTCGCCGATCCGTTTCCGCCGCTTATGGTGGTCGGCGTGTTGCTGGGTGTTACCATGACAACGATCTATCCCATCTGCGTCGCCCAGGCATTCGACTATATCGAGCGGGACCGCTACGTGGCTGCATCCAGTGGGCTGCTGCTCTCCTACGCAGTTGGGTCGACGGCGGGGCCGGTGCTCAGTGCCTTGGTCATGGGGGCGATGGGACCGCACGGATTCTTTGCTTACATTGCCGCGTGCATGGCCGCCTTCGCCGCCTTCGTACTTTACCGCATGTTGGCACGGGCGCCGCTGCCGCCGGATCTCCAAGAGCACGTGGTGTCGTTGCCGCGCATGAGCCCGGCAGCTTCCGAATTGGATCCGCGTATCGAACCGGAAGAACCGGCGGCCGGCTAAGACTAGTCGCCGGTCACCATAGGAAGCGATTCGTCCATACCCCACTCAGCGAGCGAGCCGTCGTATACCGCGACATTCTTGTAGCCAAGACGTTGAAGATTGAACGCGTCGGATGTGGCGCCGACGCCGATTCCGCAATAGGCGATGATCCGGTTTTCGGGCTTCGTGAGTGCGGGGGCGAAGCGTTCGCGCAAGCTGGCGTCGTCGATGAAGCGCATCGTCTTGGGATCGACCAAATCCGTCGGGTCGATGTTATGGGCGCCGGGAATGTGGCCGGCACGGGCGAATGGTACTTGCTCTCCCCTGAATATTTCCGGTGAAAGGGCATCGATCAGGGTTGTGCCGGCGGTGCCGATCGAGTTCTTGACTTCATTCGCGTCGACGAAAACACCCTCCCTCGGCACGGCCTTGAATTCGGCGTTGGAGTGGGTGGGTTGATTGGTGGAAACCGGCTTGTCAGCGTTGCGCCGTTTCCCAGTTGGGGGCGACATAAACGTCGACGTTTGCGGGGGGTAGGGGGGTGCGCCCGCGTATGACATCCGCGGCCTTTTCCGCCAGCATGACGGTGGGCGCGTTCAAATTACCGCTGACGATGCTCGGCATGATCGAGGAATCGACGATGCGCAAGCCTTGAATGCCGCGCACGCGGGTTTGCGGATCGACCACCGCGTCGGCGTCGCTGCCCATGCGGCAGGTGCCGCACGGGTGGAAAGCGCTTTCCGTCCGTTCGCGAACAAAGGCGTCGATGTCGGCATCAGTCTGCGCCTGTTCGCCGGGGGCCAGTTCCTCGCCGCGATAGGGGGCCATCGCATTCTGCGCGAAGATCTCCCGCGTCAGGCGCACGCAGGCGCGCATCTCGACCCAATCCTCCTCGTACGACATGTAGTTGAAGAGGATGCGCGGTGCTTGCGCCGGATCGGGCGAGGCGAGGCGGACCCAACCGCGGCTGCGCGAGCGCATCGGTCCCACATGGGCCTGGAAGCCGTGGCAACTGGCCAGGCTCTGGCCGTCATAGGACACCGCCATGGGCAGGAAGTGATACTGAATATCCGGATGGCGAACGCCCGAGCGGCTGCGGATGAAGCCGCCAGTCTCGAAATGATTGGTCGCACCCAGGCCGGACTTGAACAAAATCCACTCGATGCCGATCATCAGTTGGCGCAAGGGATTTAACGCGCTGTATAGGGTGATCGGCTGGCGGCAGCGCTGTTGCACATACAGCTCCAAATGGTCCTGCAGGTTTTCGCCGACCGCCTGGCGGTGCAGAACAATTGGGACGCCGAAGGTTTGCATTCGGTCGCCGTCGCCAATGCCCGAGAGTTGCAGAAGTTGCGGCGAATTGATCGGGCCGCCGCTGAGAATCACCTCGCGCCGCGCCGTGGCCTGATGGGTTTGTCCGCCGCGTGTGTACTCCAGGCCGATGGCCTTACGCCCCTCGAAGAGAATGCGGGTGGCGAGTGCCCCGGTCTCGACGCGCAACGTCTTTCGTTGCAGCGCCGGCCGCAGATAACCGTTGGCGGTGCTCCAGCGCCGACCGTTCCGCACGGTCATGTCCATGCGGCCTAGGCCTTCCTGCTGATAGCCGTTCATGTCCGTGGTGGCCGGATAACCGGCCTCGATGCCTGCTTGCACGAAGGCGTTGTACAGCGGATTGCGGGCGCGGCCGCGCGAGGTGTGCAAGGGTCCGGAATCGCCGCGGTAGGTATCGCCGCCCTCGGCGCGGCATTCGGACTTTTTGAAATAGGGTAGCACGTCGGCATAGGACCAACCGTGCGCCCCTTCTTCCTGCCAGCGGTCGTAATCCAGGGCGTTGCCGCGCACGTAGGCCATGCCGTTGATGGACGACGAGCCGCCGATCACCTTGCCACGCGGGCAATGCACGCGGCGGCCACCCAAATGCGGTTCCGGTTCGCTGTGATAGAACCAGTTGTACTGCTTCTTGTTCATGGGAATGGAGAGGGCGGAGGGCATCTGGATGAAGATGCTGCGATCGCCGCCACCGGCTTCCAACAGCAGCACCGTGACGCCGGGGTCCTCGGTCAACCGGTTGGCGAGGACGCAACCGGCCGACCCGGCGCCGACGATGATATAATCGAAGCTGTCCATGCGGCGAGTGTCAGTAAGACGTCTGGACGTCGCCAAGCTCGACGTAGACGCTTTTGATCTGGGTGTAGTGCTCGATGGCGGCGCGGCCGTTTTCGCGGCCAAGACCGGATTGCTTGATGCCGCCGAAGGGCATTTCGATCGGTGTCACGTTGTAATTGTTGATCCAGCAGATGCCGGCTTGCAGGCGCGCGACCATCCGGTGGGCACGGGCTAAGTCGCGGGTGAAAACCCCGGCAGCTAGGCCGAATTCGGTGTCATTTGCGCGAGCGATTACCTCGTCTTCATTGCGGAATGTCAGGAGCGACAGGACCGGACCGAAGATTTCCTCGCGCACGATGCGCATGGTATCCGTGCAGCCGTCGAAGATGGTCGGTTCGACAAAATAGCCGCGGCGCAGGGCTGCATCCGCCGGCCGGCCGCCGCCCAGGGCAAGCTTGGCGCCATCGGCCTTGCCGGCCTCGATGTAGCCCAGGACTTTTTCCATGTGCGGTTGGGAGATCAAGGCGCCGACCTGAGTTTCCGGGTCCATGGGATTGCCGATGCGCAGGCGGGCGGTGCGCGCTACCAGACGCTCTAAAAACGCATCGTGCAGGGATTCCTCGACAAAGACCCGGGTGCCGTTGGTACAAACCTCGCCCTGAGTATAGAAGTTTGCCATCATCGCGGCGGCGACGGCGTTGTCCAGATCCGCATCGGCAAAGACGATCAGCGGCGATTTGCCACCCAATTCCAAGGTCACGTGTTTGAGGGTGCCGGCAGCATCGGCCATGACCCGTTTGCCGGTGCCAACCTCGCCGGTGAGCGAAATCTTGGCGATACGCGGATGGCGGGAAAGCAATTGCCCCGTCGCGGCGGCGCCTTGCACCACGTTGAAGACACCGTCGGGTACGCCGGCCTCGCTATAAATCTCGGCCAGCTTTAGGGCGCTCAAGGGGGTGAGTTCCGCCGGCTTGAAGATCATGGCATTGCCGCAGGCAAGCGCCGGCGCCGATTTCCAACAGGCAATCTGGATGGGATAGTTCCAGGCGCCGATGCCGGCGCAAATACCCAGCGGCTCGCGCCGGGTGTAGGCGAAGGCGCTACCGAAATCCAGATGTTCGCCACCTAGAGAGGCAGCCAGGCCGGCGTAGTATTCCAGGCAGTCGGCCCCGGAGAGCACATCGACGCTTTCCGCTTCTTGGACCGGCTTGCCCGTATCCAGCACTTCGATTTCGGCCAGCTCGCGGTTGCGCGTGCGCAGTAGCCTTACCGCCTCCATCAGGATGCGGCCACGTTGCGCCCCAGTCAGGGCTGACCATGCGCGAAAGCCGGCCTCGGCGGATGTGACCGCGGCCTCTACGTCCTCAACGCCGGCGGCGTGAACTCGGCAGATGATCGTGCCGGTTGCTGGGTTGATCGTCTCAAACGTATCGCCGGACAAGGCATCGCGATAACCGCCGCCGATATAGAGCTTTTGTTCGGGCAGGTTGCGCATAACTGATCCGCCGCCGGTCTAGTTCGCCATGTGCGCGGTCAGGTAGGCACGGGCGATAGCGCGTGCCTGATCCGCCGGGATGGCATCCTCGACGAGGGCGCTGTTCAACCACAGGCCGTCGATGAGCGCCGCAAGGCCGGTTGCCATCATCTCGGCCCGCTCCGCCGGCAGCATCTGGCGCAGGTCGTGCAAGAGATTGGAGCGTAAGCGCCGCCGATAGATACGCTGAATGCGCGCCAGCCTGGGCGTTTCGCGGACTTGCGCCCAAAAGGCCAACCAGGCGGCGACAACCTCTGGCGCCGACTGTTCCGGCGCGAAATTCGCGTCGATGACCGCTAGAATGCGCGCATGTGGGGTCCGTGCGCGGAGCAGATGGTCGACCACCTGGTGGCGTAAATCCTCGGCCAGGGTGCGCATGGTCGCCTCGAGCAAACCGGCCTTATCTTGGAAGTAGTGAGCGACAATGCCCGAGGAGAGGCCGGCGCGGCGGCTGATCCGAGCGATCGTGGTGTTGGAGAAGCCGTCGATGTGAATCGAATCGATGGTCGCCGCAATTAATTGCTGGCGGCGGATCGGTTCCATTCCGAGCTTGGGCATGCCGCCTCCGTCATTCAAATCTGGAGTCATCGCGGCCATGCCGCGATGGCGGCGCATGTCCGCATTCACAGAAATATAGCGCGATTGCCACCACGCTATTGATTTTATATTGAATGTTCAATAAAAAAAGATACTCGTTACGATGACAAGGGATTCCCGTGCGGTCGTACGCGACCCGTCAGAGGTTGCCCGACCGCCGATCAGAGGAGGCATTAGAAAAATGGATTGGTCTCGACGACTGACGATGGCGGCTACCGCGGCTTTTGTCGTAGCGGCTGGAACAGTAGGCCTAGCGATCGGTGCTGCCCAGGCGGCAGAGCCGGCATCATGCAAGACCGTGCGGTTTTCCGACGTGGGATGGACCGATATTACGGCGACCACGGCGGCGACATCCACGGTTCTCAAGGGCCTTGGCTATGAGCCGAAGGCACAGGTCCTCTCGGTGCCGGTGACGTACGCCAGCATGAAGAACAAGGACATCGATATCTTCCTGGGCAACTGGATGCCGACCATGGAGGCGGACCTGGCGCCGTACCGCGACGACGGTTCGGTCGATGTGCTGGGGGTCAATCTGGAAGGCGCCAAGTACACCCTGGCCGTGCCCAAGCATGTGGCCGACGCCGGCCTGAAGGACTTCGCCGACATCGCCAAGTTCCGCGACAAGCTGGACGGCAAGATTTATGGCATCGAGCCGGGCAACGACGGCAATCGTTTGATCCAGCAAATGATCGACGATGGTGCCTTTGGTCTGAAGGGTTTCTCGGTCGTCGAGTCGTCCGAGCAGGGCATGCTCTCGCAGGTCGGCCGGGCCGTGAAGCGCAAGGAATGGGTGGTCTTTCTTGGCTGGGAGCCGCATCCCATGAACGCCAATTTCGACATGGCGTATCTATCGGGCGGCGACGACTGGTTCGGCCCTGACTTCGGCGGGGCGACGGTCCATACCAACGTGCGCCAGGGTTACGCTTCTGAGTGCACAAACGTTGGCAAGTTGCTCAAGAACCTCAAGTTCTCCCTGAAGATGGAGAACGAAATCATGGGCGCGATCCTGAACGATGGGACGGATCCCGACGATGCGGCGGCCGCTTGGTTGAAGAAAAATCCAGGCGTGCTCGACGGTTGGCTGGCGGGCGTGACCAGCGCGGATGGCGGCGACGGTTTGCCGGCGGTGCGCAAGAGCCTCGGTCTCTGATAGTCTGACGCGTTGATCGGCCGGGTGGCGATGGGCCATCCGGCCGTCCACGCCGCGTCGACACCGGGGAGGGTGGCCCGATGGATTGGCTGACCGATAATAAGGTCCCCCTGGGGGCCTGGATCAATTCGCTGGTCGAACTGTTGAACGACCACGCGGCTTGGTTCTTCGACCTTATTGCGGACGTTCTCGGTTTTCTTATCGTTGGCTTGATCGACATCATGCAATGGATGCCGCCACTGTTGCTGGTCGTGCTCTTTGCCGCGTTGGCGGGCTGGCTGCATCGCTCGTGGAAGCTGGCGGCGGGAATCCTGGGCTCGCTACTGCTGATTATCAATCTGGGCTATTGGCAAGAGACGACCGAGACCCTGGCCCTGGTGGTCTTTGCCACCTTCGTCTGCCTGGCGGTGGGGGTGCCGGTGGGTATCGCCGCGGCGCACCGGCCCTGGCTCTATACGGCGATCCGGCCGGTCTTGGATTTGATGCAGACCATTCCGACATTCGTCTATTTGATTCCGACCTTGATACTTTTCGGTCTGGGCGTGGTGCCCGGATTGATCTCGACTGTGATCTTCGCCATTCCGGCGCCGATCCGCCTGACCTATCTGGGCATCTCCGGCGTGCCAAAACCGTTGATCGAGGCCGGCGAGTCCTTCGGCGCGACCAAGCGGCAGCTTCTCTGGAAGGTCGAATTGCCCCATGCCATGCCGACCATCATGGCCGGCCTGACGCAATGCATCATGCTCTCGCTCTCCATGGTGGTGATCGCCGCCCTGGTGGGCGCCGATGGTCTGGGCAAGCCGGTGGTCCGTGCCTTGAACACGGTCAACATCGCCAAGGGGTTCGAGGCGGGGCTGGCCATCGTTATCGTCGCCATTTTACTCGACCGCGTCTGCAAGCGTCGCGGCGCGGGCGACGGCGGATAGCGGCCGGTGCCGGCGGTCGAATTCCGCAACGTCGATGTTGTCTTCGGTAAGGACCCGACGATGGCCCTGACGTTGCTCGATGCCGGCGAGGGCCGGGCGGCCATTCTGGCGCAGACGGATCATGTGGTCGGTGTCGCCGATGCCTCGATCGCCATCGAGGAGGGTGAGATTTGCGTGCTCATGGGCCTGTCCGGCTCCGGCAAATCCACCCTGCTGAGATGCGTCAACGGCCTCAACAAAGTCAGCCGCGGTGAGGTCCTGGTGCACGACGGCGATGCGGTGGTCGATGTCGCGAGTTGCGATGCCGGCACCCTGCGCCGATTGCGTATGAGCCGCATTGCCATGGTTTTCCAACAGTTCGCCTTGCTACCCTGGCGCACGGTGGCGGAGAACGTGGGCCTCGGCCTTGAGCTAAGTGGCATGGGCAAGGCCGAGCGAGACCGAATTGTCGCCGAGAAGTTGAAGCTGGTCGGGCTGGACGAGTGGAAAGACAAGTTCGCGCATGAGCTGTCGGGCGGCATGCAGCAGCGCGTCGGCTTGGCCCGTGCCTTCGCCAC
>JAJFGP010000106.1 GCA_021776055.1 Kiloniellaceae bacterium | reverse complement strand
TATCGAATCTCATTCTATCTCATTCTTTGTATAAGCACTATGTACCGCAGTACTCCATGAACGAAACCACGCGGTGGGCCCACATCGGCGGCTTTAAGAAACCAAACACTCAGCCGTACCAGGGTTTGGCCGCACGCAACTAAGACCAGAGTACCCCCGGCCATGGCCAGCTCCGGCGAAGCGGCGGCACGCGATCTCATACCCGCCGATTTCGATCCCAAAGAATATCGACCGTCAGCGTCGCGCACGCTGACCCGCGGCGCGTTGGTGATTACGATCGTGGTTGCCATCGCCCTAGTCGTGCCCTACATCGCCATCCAGCTCAAGCGCACCGAGGTGGTGGGCGAATTCGAACGCCGCCTACAGATCCTGGCCGACGGTCGCGGCGATGTCATCGCCACCTGGCTTGACGGTATGACACGGCCGGCGGACCGGGTGGTTGAAAGTGAGCTATTCCGCTTGTTCGCCACCGAGATGGATCTATCCGGTGGCGATATTTCCGACCTGGCAACGCGCGATCAGCCCGTAACGCCGGATGCAGCCACGCCCCGGGGCATGGGCGTGCCCTTGACGGCGCAACTTCCCTTCATGCAGCAAGTCCTGACCGACTTTACGAAAAGCGCCGATTTCCTGGCGGCTTACGTCGTTGGCCGCAATGGCGTCGCCTACGTCACCAGCGCCGGTGCCGATCCCATCACACCCGCGCAGCAGGCGATTTCTACCGAGGTCTTCGAGGCCGGCGTGCTGCGCTATGGCCCTGCCCGTGCCGCAGCGACAGGATTGGTCCTGGACGTCTACGCGCCGATCTTTCGGGCACAGAGCGAGGTCGGGGCGGACCGCCCGGTGGGGGTTCTTCTGCTCAGCACGCCGATCACCGCCGCGTTGGGCCAGATGTTGACGCCGCCGCCCCTCTCCCAGCCGGGCGAACGCCCGCACCTGGTGCAGCTCGACGATGGCGATTTTATTGCCGTGGCACCGGGTGAAGTACCGCCGCTGCGCCCTGTCCTGGGGCTCGTGCTAAGCGGGCCGGACAATTCCATTCCCTTTGGCAGCCGAACAGCCATCAACGGCGAACAATCCGTTTACTCGGTTGGGGCCGCCGTGGATGGGCCCGCCTGGTGGGTCGTGCAGGAAATCGATGCGGCCGCTGCGGACGAGGCCATGGGCGGTTTCGTAGCCGCCGCCATAACCGTATCGGTCCTGGTCGTTCTTGTTGTTGTGGCCGCCTTCGGTGCCTTCTGGTGGCGACTGTCAAACGAGCACAGCACCGCTCTAGCCGACCAGTTCCGCCGCCTGGCTGCCCGTATCGACGCGCAACAGAAGTTGCTGAACAGCATCAACAATACGATGACCGATTACATCGGACTGAAATCCCTGGATGGCACGTACCGGTACGTCAATCCGGCGTTCGCCCGAGCGCTTGGCCGGGACCTGGAAAAGATCATCGGTCTGGATGACAGCGCGATTTTTGGCGAGGGTACTGCGCAACGCCTGCGTCTCTCGGACCAGAGGGCGCTGGCCTCCGGTGCCGCGGTGACCGTCAATGAAGAGGTCTACCTGGGCAAGAAGCTGCACTACTTCCAGATATCCAAGGTCCCTTATCAGGGCGACGACGGAAATACATCCGGCATCGTTTCGGTGACGCGGGATGTGACCGAATTGGTTGAGAAGCAACAGATGAAGGAGAAGGCGGTTCAGCAGATGGTGACCGCCCTGGTGCGTGCCGTCGAACTGCGCGATCCCTATCTTGCAGGCCATTCCCGCCGGGTGGCTGGATTCGCCGCCGCCGTCGCGCAGCGCCTGGACGCCAGCGCCGAAGAGGCCGCGACGGTCGAGATCGCCGCCAACCTATCGCAAATCGGCAAGCTGGCGATCCCCCGGACAATCCTCAACAAGCCCGACCGCCTGACCGAGGCCGAGATTGAGGAGATGCAGCGGCACCTGGACCATGCCGCCGTCATCTTGCGCGAGATCGACTTCGGCCTGCCGGTACTCGAAACCGTGTACCAGATGCACGAGCGTCTGGACGGCAAAGGCTATCCCGCTGGTCTTTCCGGCGACCAAATCGGCCCGACGGCCCGCATTCTTGGCGCCTGCGACGTGTTCTGTGCCCGGGTGGAGCCACGCGCCTATCGTTCCGGCATCTCCGCGGGCGCCGCCCTCGACATTCTCGAACAGAACCCGGACCGCTACGACCCGACGGTAGTAGCGGCGCTGCGCGAAGCCGTAACCTCGGTAGCCGGCGAGAAGCTGATTGCCAGCGTGTCTGTCGACTGAGCCCCACCTTCTTGCCGAATCCGACTATTCAGCGGTCGCCTTTGCGCCCGGTTCTACGCTAAGACATCCCCATGGGATTTTTGGGTATCCGGGCGGCAGGACTCGCCGTTGTGGTCTTGTTGGCGGGGGGGGCCACCCTCGTCGCGAGCCAGGCGGCGGAGTCGGGCGAGCGTTTTGAAGTCAACGCCATGGAGTACCCGTGGAGCGCCATCGGCCGGGTCAACGTCGGCGGGCGCGGCCATTGCACCGGGTTTCTCATCGGCGAGCGCGCCGTCCTGACCGCCGCGCACTGCCTCTACGACGCCGTGGAGGGGCGCTGGCGGGGGCCTGGCGAGATCCACTTCGTCGCGGGCTACCAGCGCGATACCTACCTCATCCATTCGCCGGTCAGCAGCTATGAGCGGGATCGCCGTTTCAATTTCAAAGCCGGCGCGACGGCGAAGAATGCGGTGTTCGACTGGGCAGTGCTGTACCTGACGGAGCCGATTGGCCGTGAGGCCGGCTGGCTGGGGCTGCGCCGGCTGGACAAGAAACTGGCCGCGCGGATCCGCCGGGGCGAGGCGCGGCTGGTGCAGGCCGGCTATCGCAAGGGCCGCAGTCACATCATGTCCGTCAATCTTGGGTGCGAGGTTCTGAGCTATTTTGGCGGCGAGGCCGGCATCCTGCATTCGTGCCATCTGGCCAAAGGCGATTCCGGCTCGCCGCTGATCGTCTTCGCGGACGGTGAGGTTCGCGTGACGGCGCTGCACGTCCTCAATGCCCGAACCAAGGCTGGGGAAACCGCCGGCGCCCTATCCGTTGCCTTGTTTCTGCCTGGCAGAGGGGCAAAGCAAGCCGTGGCGGCGGCACGGCGCGGCGGCGCCACCTGGTCAAATGGCCGCGCACCGGCTAACGGCGGCCCCGCGGCGCCTGTCCCAGGGCGGACGATCGATGAATTGCTGAAGACTCTGGGGTTGCTGCCGCCGGCCACAGCGGACGATCCAGCGGCGCGCAAGGCCGCCATATCGGCATTTCAGGGGAAAACGGGCTTGCCGGTCGACGGCGAAGCCTCCGTCGCCTTGCTGGGGCGCCTGATCCTGGCAACCCCCTAGCAAATAGAGTTAGACGACCTCGGCGCCCGTCGGGCCGAGCTCGTTGAGTAAATCGGCCACGGTGTCTATGGCACCGGTGCCCAAGCCTTGCAGGGTCAGTGCCCCGCCATCGACGAAGGTGACGGTAACGTCGCGGCCATTGTCCGCGACACCGGCTACCGCCTGAACTAGATCATCGATATCGGCGCCATCAAGGTCCACGTCGAGGACACTGGTAAAACGCAGGGAGTCTCCCTGTCCGAGGCGGAAGTCGCGGACAACATCGTTGCCCGCACCACCCTGACCGCCGGCAAAATCGAAGGCGAAGATATCCGCCCCACCGCTGCCCCAAAGGGTATCGTTTCCACCACCGCCAAGGAGAATATCGTTGCCGGAGCCGCCGACGAGAGTGTCGTTGCCCTCGCCAGCGAGCAGCGTATCGTTACCGCGGCCACCGTTCAGATAGTCGTTGCCGGCACCGCTATTGAGCTGATCGTTGCCATTCTGGCCATACAACCAGTCGGTACTGTCATTGCCGATGAGCGTGTCGTTGCCCGAGCCGCCGAGTATATATCCAAAGCCGGCGCCGCCGGTCAGCGTGTCGTTGCCCCCGCCGCCGATCAAGATGTCGGTGCCATCACCACCATTAATCACGTCGTCGCCGTTCTGACCGTACAACCAGTCGACGCCATCGCCACCATTGATCACGTCGTCGCCGTTCTGCCCATACAGCCGGTCATTGCCCAGGCCGCCATTGAGAATGTCATCGCCGTTCTGGCCATATAG
>JAJFGP010000105.1 GCA_021776055.1 Kiloniellaceae bacterium | reverse complement strand
TCGATGCCATTGAAGCCGATATTGCCGGCTTCGAGGGTGACCTCGACATCGCTCAAATCGGCCTTGGCGCCGCCCTGGGCTATGTCGATTTCCGCCTGCCGGATATCGACTGGCGCGCGAGCAGGCCGAAGACAAAGGCATGGTTCGACGTTTTCTCACAACGAGCGTCCATGACCGAAACCGACCCCGAGAATAAATAGGGCGACTAACGCGGCTGGACCCTACTCCTGCCTATCACCAGGCAGTATTTGGCCCTGATTTATAATCCCTTAACACATGGTTGTAAGAATACGCCGCGTATGCACCGGTCGAATGCTCGCGCCGATCAGGCGGAGCTTCGTCCGGCATTCTCCGTTCGCCCGCTTGCAGCTCACGTGAATGACGTCAAACAAGAAACCAGGAGCGACACCGAAGGAACCGTCTTTGTCGACGGAGGAGCAGCTTGCCCTGGCGGTCGAGGCGCTCTCGGAACATGTCGTCCTCTTCGATGCCGATGATCGGGTCGTTCTCGCCAACAAAGTATGGAGAGAGCTGAACAAGGAAGTTGCCGAGTTCACCAAGCCGGGCACCCGCTTCGAGGATCACCTTCGGGCTCTCACCGAAAAAGGACTTGTGCCAGAGGCCTCCGGCCGCGAGGAGGAATGGCTGCGTGAGCGTATGGAGAGCCACCTCAACCCCAGTGGACCCTTTGAGCTAGCGCGTCAAGATGGCCGGACGGTTCGCATCTCCGAGCAACGCCTGCCAAATGGCGGGATCATCCTCATCATCAGCGACATTACCGAATCCAAACGGGCGGATCAGGCGTTGCGCGAGAGCGAGGAGCGGTTCCGGGCTGTCGTAAACAATTCGCCTGCAAAGATGCACATCAAGGATGCACAAGGGCGCTACGTTCTGATCAATCCGTTGGCCGCCGAGCTGTTCGGCTTTACCGAGGCGGAGGCCCGCGGCAAGACGACGCACGACGTTTTCCCCAACGAGCTGGCGGATGTTTACGTGGCGCACGATCAGGGCGTTCTGGATTCCGGTAAGGCCGTCGAGCAGGAGGAAGAATGGCACCGGGAGGACGGCATCCATACGTTCCTTACGGTCAAATTTCCGATTCTGAATTTCGCGGGCGAAATCATTGGAACCGGTGCCATCGGAACCGACATCACCGATCGCAAGCGTGCCGAGGAAAGCCTCCAGAAGAGCGAGAAAATCTTGCAGTTACGCGTTACGGACCTCGAGGCCGCACAGCGTCGGCTTAAGGAGCAAGAGACCAACCTGATCCACATGGCCGAGGACCTCAAGGTTGCGCGCGACCAAGCGGAATCGGCGGATCGGACCAAGTCGGAATTTCTCGCCACGATGAGCCATGAGTTGCGAACTCCGTTGAATGCTATCCTCGGCTTTTCCGAGGTTATTCAGACCGAGACTTTTGGGCCGGTCGGCAGCGTTAGGTACCGCGACTACGCCACGGATATTCACTCGTCCGGACAACACCTGCTTGAGCTGATCAACGACATACTCGACCTTTCCAAGGTCGAGGCCGGCATGGACGAACTGCACGAGGAAGATGTCGAGATCCCAGATATAGCGAGCGCCGTTTTGAGCCTGGTGCAGCAGCGCGCCGAGAAGCAAGGCGTCGCGCTGATATGGAAACTGCAAGATCGGACACCGGCCGTGCGGGCGGACCCGCGTAAGTTAAAACAGATCCTGGTGAACCTGCTGTCCAACGCAATCAAGTTCACCGACACGGGCGGCAAGGTCACCCTGAGAATTTCGTACAAAGGGGACAGCGGCTACATGTTCCAAGTCTTGGATACGGGCATCGGCATCGCGCCCGACGACATTCCGAAGGCATTGTCGCAATTCGGTCAGGTCGACAGCGCGATCAGCCGCCGGCACGACGGAACTGGCCTGGGCTTACCGCTGACCAAAGCCCTCGTGGAATTGCATGGTGGATCGCTGGATTTGGAAAGTACGGTTGGCGTCGGAACCACCGTCACAGTTTGCATTCCCGCCGAGCGAACCGTAGACCCAACGTGCAATCCAAAGACGGCAGCGACGTCTGGCAGGAAGTAAGTTTGTGATCTGCTTGGCGGAACGTTGAAGGTATCTAGTGCCTTGTTTCGACCGTTCGCGACCGCCGGTGCAAGTGTCTGCGTCAGCTCTTACGCCTTTGCTCATCCATTTCGATAGATATAGCTGTAGCCGTTAATCGCCGGCACGCCCCCAAGATGTGCGTAGAGAATCTTGGACCCGGACGGGAAGAAACCCTTGCGGGTGAGATCGATCAAGCCCTGCATGGATTTTCCTTCATAGACTGGGTCCGTCATCATGCCTTCCATGCGGGCACAGAGGCGGATGGCCTCGTTGGTCTCGTTCGATGGGACGCCATAACGCGGATAGGCGTAGTCCTCATTGAGAACGACGTCATCGGCAGTGATGTTTTGACCTAGTTTAATGAGATCGGCCGTCTTTTGCGCAATGTCGAGCACTTGAGCCTTGGTCTGCTCGGGCGTGCCGGAGGCGTCGATGCCAATGATATTTCGGGCGCGCCCATCCTTGGTGAAGCCAACCAACATGCCGGCATGGGTGGAGCCGGTCACCGAGCAGACGATGATGTAGTCGAATTTGAAACCCATCTCGGCTTCCTGCGCGCGCACTTCTTCGGCAAAGCCGACATAGCCGAGGCCGCCGTACTTGTGCACGGAAGCACCGGCGGGGATGGCATAAGGTTTTCCGCCTTTCGCCTTGACGTCTTCTAGGGTCCGTTTCCAGCTTTCACGAATTCCAATATCGAAACCTTCGTCAACCATCTCGATCTCAGCGCCCATCACCCGGCTCATCAAGATGTTGCCGACCCGGTCGTAGACGGCGTCCTCGAAGGGCACCCAGCTTTCCTGAACCAGGCGGCACTTCATGCCAAGCTTGGCGGCGACGGCCGCAACTTGGCGTGTGTGGTTCGATTGGACCCCGCCAATTGTGACCAAGGTATCCGCGTTCGCGGCAATGGCATCCGGGACGATATATTCGAGCTTACGGATCTTGTTGCCGCCGAAAGCTAGCCCAGAGTTGCAATCTTCCCGCTTGGCGTAGATTTCGACGCCACCGCCAAGATGCTCGGACAAGCGATTTAATTTTTCAACCGGCGTTGGGCCAAAGGTGAGCGGGTAGCGTTCAAATTTTTCAAGCATTGCTGCACTTTTCGATTGTGCTGGAGAGAAACAAGGTAGCTCAAGTAAATAGAAAGGTGCTCCCGTATTTCTGTCATAAATTGCTCTTGAAATCCAAGATCGGGGATAATATGAAATATAATTCGAATTTAGAATAAAATATTGGGATAATCTTTCATGGCGACTGATCTTGACCGTGCAGACCGCAAGATTCTCCTGCTTTTGCAACGCGACGGGCGGCTGACAAATGTCGAGCTCGCCAAGAAGGCCAATGTCAGCCCGGCGACCTGCCATAGGAGAACCCAGCGGCTTTTCGACGAAGGGTATGTGCGCGCAGTGCGGGCTGAAGTTACGCCCGATCGCGTCGAGCGAGGGACCTTGGTTGTCGTGGGTGTTGTTCTTGATCGTTCAACGCCTGGAAGTTTCGCCGACTTCGAGAACGCGATCGCCAAGTTGCCTTTTGTTCTCGATTGTCACCTGGTGGCCGGCGACTTCGACTACTTCCTCAAGATCAGGGCGCGCGATATTGCAGGTTTCAAGCGACTGCACGGCGAGCAGCTCATTGCTCTGCCCGGCGTACGGCAGACACGTACTTTCTTTGTCATGAAGGAAGTCATCGACAATGCGCCGCTCGTCTTCTGAGTGATACGGCTGCTCCGGATTCTGGCCTGACTTATATCGGAGGTGTTACGGTACTTTTGCCAGATATCCCAGCTGCCCGCTACACATACGCGCCGAACTCTGTATTCTCCGGCCCTTCATCATGCCCACGTCTGACATGACCTTTTCTGGCCCCCACCGTGCGCGGTGGTTTTAGGCTCTGGCGAATTGCTCCAGGGTCAGTTTTTCACTTCTCCAAAGGCTGTACTGAACCATGAAGCGACACAATCCGAGTACAATTTGGCCGGTGCCGGCGGCCTTTGAGAACATCTATGCACATGCCGTCGAGATACCGGCGACCAGCAAGTTGCTCCTGGTTTCAGGCCAAATCGGCGTCGCCCCTGACGGCACGGTTTCCAGTCGTTTCGACGAACAGTGCGCTCAGGCGATGGCCAACGTCGAGGCGTTGCTGGCGGCCGCCGGGCTGACAACGGCTGATTTGTTGAGGGCCAACTATTTCGTGACAAGTACGGAGTTCTTGGCGCCTTTAACAGAAATTCGTCGCGCACGATGGAGCAATCCCGAACCGCCAGCGGTGACCACGCTTGTTGTCGCGGCATTGGCTCGTCCGGATTTGCTTGTCGAGATCGAAGTGACCGCCGGTTCTTGAGTAGGGGGCCGACGGTCGTTATGCGCCAGCAGGCTATTTCGAATCTGAAATTTCAAAAAGACGCAGAATTGCCGAGCAACTGAGACGTTTCCGCTGACTTTGGCTACACACCCGCCCCGAATCATGTATCCTCCGCTCCTTCAGCATGCCCACGTCCTGTATGACCCTTTCCGATCCCCACCGTGCCGCTGCGAGCTCGCTTCTTGCGGAGGTTTTTGGCTTTGGTGAATTGCGCGAGGGGCAGGCGGAGGCGATCGAGGCGGTGCTGGGCGGGCGTAACGTCCTGGCGGTAATGCCGACGGGGGCGGGGAAGTCGCTTTGTTATCAGTTGCCGGCGCTGGTTTTGGGCGGGCTGTCGATTGTCGTCTCGCCGCTGGTGGCCTTGATGCGGGATCAGGTGGCAGCCTTGCGCCTGAACGGCATCGCGGCGGCGACCATCAACTCCGACATTGGTCGGGCGGACAATGTGGCCACCTGGCGGGCGGTGCAGGCGGGCGAGGTGCGGCTGCTCTATTTGTCGCCGGAACGGTTGATGACCGCAGCGATGCTGGAGGCGTTGGGCAAGGTCGACGTGCGGTTGATCGCCATCGACGAGGCGCATTGCATCTCGCAATGGGGGCCGGCGTTCCGGCCGGAATATGCGGCGCTGGCGGCGTTGTGCGGGCGCTTTCCCGGCGTGCCGATCATCGGCCTAACGGCCACCGCCGATCCGGCGACCCGGGACGACATCGTGGCAAAGGTCTTTGCCGGCGATGCCCAGCGCGTGGTGACCGGCTTCGACCGGCCGAACTTGTCCCTGGCGGTGGCGTTGAAGGACAATTGGAAAAAGCAAGTTGCCGACTTTGTCGACGCGCGGCGGGGTATGAGCGGCATCGTCTATTGCCTGTCGCGACGCAAGACCGAGGAGGTGGCGGCGCGGCTGCGGGATACGGGGCATGCGGCGTTGGCTTTTCACGCTGGCATGGACGCGCACGATAAAGTACAGGCCCAGAACCAATTCATGACCGAGCCGGGCATCGTGATGGTGGCGACCATCGCCTTTGGCATGGGCATCGACAAGCCGGACATCCGATATGTGCTGCACACCGATCTGCCGGGTAGCCCGGAGGCCTACTACCAGGAAATCGGCCGCGCCGGGCGCGACGGCAAGCCCGCCGAAACCATGCTGCTCTATGGCCTGGACGATATCCGCATGCGCCGAGTCTTCATCGAGCAGGAGGAGAGCGCGGCCGAGCGCAAGCGGCGCGAGCACAAGCGCCTGGATGCATTAATCGCCTATTGCGAGGCGCCCTCGTGCCGGCGGCGCATGCTGTTGCACTATTTCGGCGAGGAGGTCGCGGCGTGCGGCAATTGCGATGCCTGCCTGGACCCGGTAGAGACCTTGGACGGGACCGCCGAGGCTCGCCTGGTGCTTTCCGCGATCCATGACACCGGGCAGATGTTCGGCGCCGTCCATATCATTGGTGTGCTGCGCGGTTCGGAAAGCGAGAAAATCATGCGCTTCCGCCACCATGCCCTGGCCACATTCGGTGCCGGTGCCGACCGGCCGCTGCGGGAATGGCAAGGCATCATCCGCCAGATGGTCGCCGCTGGCTTGCTGGAGATCGATATCGCCGGATTTGGCGGCCTGCACGCGACGCAAGCCGGATTGGCATTGATGCGCGGCGACGGAGATTTCCGCTATCGCCCCGACCGCATTCGTAAGGACCCGGTGGCCAAGCGGGCCGCCGCCGCGACGACAGCGGTGGACGAGCTGGACGCCGCGGCGGCGGCGCTATTGAGGAGCCTGAAGACCTTGCGCCTGGAACTTGCCAAGGCCCGCGACGTTCCCGCTTATGTTATTTTCTCCGACCGCTCCCTGGTCGACATGGCAGCGCGCCGCCCCCGCACCCCCGACGAGTTCGCCGAGGTCTTCGGTGTCGGCGCCGCAAAACAAGAAAAATTTGCCGAGGCCTTCCTTTACGTCATCGCCGCTGACTCTGCTTCAGCTTAAGTGACGCGAGTGTGCAAGGGGCACTTATTCATCATGGTTCATCGGTAGGACGATGTCGACTGACGAACTGTTGCGTGCGTATACCCACGTTGTTTCAGCATGGCTTCAACAAGATAAACCGGGGTAATGTTCTTTGGTCCCAGAATCACTTGTGAAATCGGACCATTTTCGCTTTCTGGGACATCAAATTTTCGGTAAGGAATGATTCGATCAAAAGATGGACGAATTTCGAATTGATCATCTGTGTTTTTTACCAAATACGAGATTAATCGCCATTCTTTTTCCTCACGGAAGGCGGGGTTCTTCAATCTATACAAATCAGGAAAATGTACTAGTACTCTAGCTGCTAGTTTATAAAACGCTTCTTTCTGTTTTTTATCTGCTTTCGCTATTTCCTCATCGGTCCGCGAGTCGAGAAGCATTCGCCTGCCAACGAAATTGAATGCTCCCTCGTCAATTAATTTTTTTACTTCGCCATACGTGGGAGCGGTTATTTTTTTCTGTTCTTCGAGATCATATTCAACTTCAATTATGCGGGGCAGCTGGTCTTGTTGATCGGCATCTGCTTCGGCGAGCTTTTCAAAATATTTTTTTGGAAAGCCAACACATACGCCGGCGCCATCGCTGGCATACCCGCGCCATTGGCTCAACATGTCGCCGTATTCCGAAAGGCAAAATCCAAGGCCGTCGATTAAATTTTCGAGTATAGAAAATTGCTCCATCACTTGTTTCTTCAAGTGTTCATTCAATTTTTCATCAGTGCATATGCTACTAAAAATGTTGCGCAACCATTTTCCTTCCATTGAGTCATTGGACAATGAAAGGGAGGAGAGCCAGATCGACCGACTCTTGACAATCGACATAAATGCTTCGTTCGAGCAGTAGTGGTAGAGAATCATTTCGGCCTATTTTCAATACATGTTTGGTTTGTGGGGCATTTTTTCGGTAGTACTACGGTCACGCATTCCTACTTACATCAGCGTGCATCGCCTATTTCCCCACCGCCGTGTCCAGGGGCGTCGAGGCGTCGTCGCCCAGGGGAGCCATCTTGATGGTGGTGATCTGGTTGCGCTGGCGCCCCAGAATCTCGAAGCGGAAGCCGTGGAAGACGAAGGTCTGGCCGACATCGGGGATGCGCCGGGCTTCGTCGAGCACTAGGCCGGCGATGGTCGAGGCTTCGGTGTCCGGCAGGCGCCATTCGAATTGGCGGTTGAGATCGCGGATGGTCACCGCGCCGTCGACCACCACCGAGCCGTCGGCTTGCGCCTGCACACCTTCGATCTCCACGTCGTGTTCGTCGGAAATTTCGCCGACGATTTCCTCCAGGATGTCCTCCAGGGTGACGATGCCGTGCACCTCGCCGTATTCGTCGACAACGATGGCGAAGTGCTCGTGCCGGCTGCGGAAGGCCTGAAGCTGTGAGAGAAGGTCGGTCGACTCCGGTATGAACCAGGGTGCATTGGCAATCGAGAGCACCTTGAGCGTGTCGATATCCGGCAAGGCTTCCACGGCACGCAGCAACGCCTTGGCGTGCAAGACGCCGACGATATTGTCCGGGTTTTTCTGCCATAGGGGCAAGCGCGTGTGCGGGCTTTGCAAAACTTCCTCGACGATCTTGCGCGGCGGCTGATCGGCGTCGATGGAGATTACCTTTTTACGGTGAGTGAGGATCTCCGCCACCTCCACATCCCCCAGATCGAGGATCGAGCGCAGCATGGCGCGCTCGTGGCGGACCTCCTCGCCCTCGCCCGCGTGCAGGTCGATGGCGCCGCGCAGCTCTTCCTCCGAGCGATCCGGGTTCAGGGTCGCCGACATCTCCACACCGAAGAGATGCAGAGTGCCGCGCACGACCATGTGTACCGCGTGGGTGATCGGAAAGAGGATCAGTACAAAGAAACGCAAGACCGGTGCTACCGTCAGGGCCATACGGTCGGCGTGGTGGATGGCATAGGTCTTCGGCAACACTTCGGCGAAGATGAGCACCAGCAACGTGGTGCCGATGGTGGCATAGGCCACCCCGGCATCGCCGAACAGGCCGATGAGCATACTGGTTGCCAGCGCCGAGGCGGTGATGTTGACCAGGTTGTTGCCCAACAGGATGGCGCCGATCAGACGCTCCTTCTTGCGCCAAAGCTCGTTGACGATACCGGCGCGGTGGTTGCCCTGTCGCTCCAGGGTGTGCATGCGCGGCAGCGATACCGCGGTCAGCGATGTTTCCGAGCCGGAGAAGAACGCGGAAAGCACAAGCAGCGCCAGGATGGCGCCGACGGGAATCAATATTTGCGGGTCCATTTGGGATTTCGTGATGAGTTGTGGGGAAGTTCTAACAGTCTAGCACGATCATGCAGCGGCCGCGGCGGTGAGTAAGGCCTCGACCTCCGCCATTTCCACATCATCGCTTAGAAACGCCTGGCCGATGCCGCGGGCCAGGACAAAGGTAATGCGGCCGCCCGCGACCTTTTTATCGCGGCTCATGTGATCCACCAAGGTGGCGGCATTCCAGAATCGGCCGTTTTGTGTATCCAGGCCGGTGGGCAGGCCGATGGCCGCCAGGTGCCGGCGGGCGCGTGCCGCATCCTCCCACGGGCAATGGTTCAGGCGCGCCGATAGCTCGAAGGCCATAACCATGCCGATGGCCACCGCCTCGCCGTGCAGCAGTTCGCCGCCGTAGCCGACTTCCGCTTCCAGGGCGTGCGCGAAGGTGTGGCCCAGATTGAGCAGGGCGCGGCCGCCGCGCTCGCGCTCGTCGTCGGCGACGATGGCCGCCTTGGCGGCGCAGCTTACGCGCACCGCATGTCGGCGTGCCGCCGGGTCGCCGTCGATGACGGCGCTGCCGTGGCCTTCCAGCCAGGCGAAGAATTCGGGGTCGCCGATCAGGCCGTATTTGGCGATCTCGGCATAGCCGGCGAGAAGCTGGCGCCGCGGCAAGGTCGAGAGCACGCCCGTATCGGCCAGCACCAGCCGTGGCTGATGGAAACTGCCGACTAGGTTCTTGCCCTGGCGGGTATTGATGCCGGTCTTGCCGCCGACCGAGCTGTCTACTTGCGCCAGCAACGTCGTCGGGATCTGCACGAATTCGATACCGCGCAGCAGGACGGTGGCGGCGAAGCCGGTCAGATCGCCGATCACGCCGCCGCCGAAGGCGATAAGGGTGCTGCCACGTTCGACCTTCATTTCGAGTAGCCGTTCGCCCAAGGACTCCAGATGCGAAAAGTCCTTTGTCTGCTCGCCGGGCGGTAGGACAACGGCCTCGAAGGCGATTCCAGCATCATCGAGCGCGCGCTCCAAGGTCGTCAGGTGCAGGCCGGCGACGGTCTCGTCGGTGACGATGAAGGCGCGCTTTTGGCGCAGGACGGGCGCGATGTGCTGGCCGGCTTGGCTCAGCAGATCGTCGCCGATCAGGATGTCGTAACTCCGCTCGGCCAGATCGACGCGCAGGTTTTCGTGGGCGCTCATTCGGCTGCCCCCTTGGCTTGCGAGTCCAAATACGTTTTCAACGCATCGAGTACCCGGTTCAGGGTGACCTCGGGCGGGCCATCCGCGCTATCCACCGTGATATCCGCCTCGGCATAGGTGGGATAACGCTGCTCTATCAAGTCTTGCAGGATCGCGCGTGGGTCGCCCTGCTTCAACAAGGGGCGGTTGTTTCGCCGCCCGGTGCGCCGCAGCAAGATGTCGAGATCGGCGCGCAACCAGATGGAAATACCGCCGGCCCGAATAGCCTCGCGGGTGGCCGGGTCGATGAATGACCCACCGCCGCTGGCCAGCACGTGCGGTGGCTGGCCGAGCAGGCGGGTGATGACTCGCTTCTCGCCATCACGAAAGGCCGCTTCGCCGTGGCTTTCGAAGATCTGCTCGACGGTGCAGCCGGCGGCGGCCTCGATTTCGGCGTCCGCATCGACGAAATCCAGGCCAAGCGCCGTAGCGAGCCGGCGCCCGATGCAGCTTTTACCGGCGCCCATCAGGCCGACGAGCACGATCGTCTTGGGAACCGTTAATGACTCGGCGGCGGACATACGTCTTTCCTGGTTCATTACGGGGCTATTTCCCCGATTATGTGCGTTTTGCCGACGCTGTGCCCTCAAGGCAAGGGGCTTGCCGCCGTAAATTCGCCACACTCGAATCCTATCATATCTGGTGCCGTGCCATGCAAGTCCAGCTCACAAGTCGCGACGAGGCCCAGAAAGGTCGAGAAAAGGCCGGTTTGCCCGGTCTTCGGGGGCCGCGCGGCGGTCGAATGGCGGATTGCCGGCCACCGGATGCCGGACCCGAAACCACTTTGCAAAAGGAGCGCTAGACGCTTCCCCTGGAGTCCGAAGCGTGCGAGTCTACGCGCCGATTCGTTTAACATTCATCAGTATATATTATGCGAAAATTGAGTCTGATCGCGGTTTTTCTTGTTTTCGGATTGCTGGGTGCCGGGGCCTTGTTCCTTGTCACGTGGGATATCCCGCCCCCTGCCTTGTCGGTCGAAAAGGCGCTACCCGATGATCGATTCCCCCGTTAGCGGCTTGATGCGTTTGCCAATCTATTGGGCTCATCGTGCGTTGGTAGCCCCGGCCGTGGTCATGGCAATAGCCATGGCCGCAACCGCGCCAGCAGCGCGTGCCGCCGATGAAACGGCGCTACAGGGCCCGACGGCACTGGGACCGACGACGCTGGTCCCGCTTGAAGGCGGTGCGGCGGCAATTCAGACGGCACCGGTGAATCCCGACCGGCCGGCCATCGAGGTCAACCCGTTGGGCGATATCTCGCTCGATTCGGTCGGCGTGCTGGGTCCGGATAGCGGTGGATTCGGGCAGGACATGTGGCGCGGTACCAACCGTGCGGTTGTCGAAAGCATGCTTCGCCGGTTGCCTGGCGACGTCCGCTCGCCGACGTCGCGCGAGCTGGCTCGGCGCTTGTTGCTTACCATTGCGACACCGCCTGTCATACCAAGCGGTGCGCCCGTGCCGAAGGGCAGCAGTCTTCTGGCCCTACGCGCCGATCGGTTAGCGGCAATGGGTGAAGTAGATGGGTTGAACGAGTTGTTGGCCGTGGTGCCGAGCCGGGTAGACAACGAGACGATGGCCCGTGTGCGTGTAGACGGTCTGCTGGTCGCGCAAGAGAACGACACGGCCTGCCGCCAGATACGCAGTGGTATTTCGACCTATCACGCAAAACCCTATTGGCAGAAGGCGATGGTGTTTTGCAACATGGTCGCCGGCGATACCGACAAGGTCATGTTGGGTGTGGATCTGTTGCGCGAGTTGGGTGCGGCCGACGATCCGGTATTCCTCACGCTTGCCAGCGCCGTCGTTGGTGGCAATCCCGAGGTTCCGGCGAACGCCGAGCTGACCCCTTTGCATTTGGCGATGCTTGGCACGGCCGGGCAGCCTGTCCCGCGCTCGGCGATTGGGCAGGCATCTCCCGCGCTGTTGGTTGCCATTGCGCGATTGCCGAAGGCCAACATGGAGGCGCGTGCCCATGCCGCCGAGCTGGCCTGCGCCGCCGGGCTGCTCACCGGCGAGTCCTTGGCGCAGATCTATGGCGAATTCGCCTTTGCGCCGGAACAGCTGGCCAATGCCATCAGCACCTTTGAATCCGGCCCCGGGCCGATGGCGCGCGCCATGCTCTATCAGGCGGCGTCGGCGCAAAACATCCCGGCGACCCGGGCCGAGGTTTTGCGCGTTGCTTTGCAGCCGAACGGTGCAAGCTCGAACGGCGAAAACGATGTTTATCAAGCGGTGGTCCGGGCTTTCCTGCCACTGCTTTTGGAGGTTCCGGCCAGCCCGGACCTAGCATGGTTTGCCGCTACCGCAGGGCGGGCGCTCTACGCCGCCGGTCAGTTCGAGGCGGCCAGCAGTTGGTTTGCCGTTGGGCGCCAGGAAGCCATGTTGAATCCCCAAGCGGCCACGGCAGTGGCGGCGTTGTGGCCGTATTCTCGCTTGGCCGGCGACGTGGCCCTGACCACGGATGGTAGCCTGGCGGCCTGGTCCGCCATGCTTGGCACGGTCGGCGATGTTGCGCAGGCGCGGCGGCAAGCTTTGTTGCGGGCCTCGTTCCAAGCGCTGGGCGAGCAGGACTCGCTGCCGTGGAATACTATCGCCGCCGCTGCCGACGTTCCGGCGCGGCCCCTGCCCGCCGCGGCGTTGCTTTACGCCCTGCAGGAGGCCAGCGAATCACAACGCATCGGCGAAACCGTGTTGCTGACGTTGGTGGTTCTTGGCACGGCCGGGCCGGCCGACAGCCATGTCCTGGCCCTGAGTGCCACCATCGCCGCGCTTCGCCGTGTCGGCCTTGAGCAAGAGGCGCGGGCCCTGGCCATTGAGGCGGCCCTGGCCAACGGTGTCTAACACCCGTCCGCCGGCGGAAACCGGGCCGGCGCTGCGCATCGAGGCCTTCCTGGAGATGATGGTCGCGGAACGCGGTGCCTCGGACCATACAGTCAGCAACTACCACAACGATCTTCGTCAATTTGCAAAATTCTTGCGTGGCCGTCAGCGCGATCTGGATACCGCGCGGCAGATGGATGTGCGTGCCTTTCTGACGCGCCAAGCGGAAGCACACATGGCGCCGCGGACGGTGGCCCGGCGGCTATCCTCGCTGCGGCAGTTCTATCGTTTCCAGTTTGCCGAGAACGTACGGCCCGACGATCCGACCAGTGGCATCGACAGCCCGCGTCTAGGCCGGACCTTGCCCAAGATTCTCAGCGAGGATGAGGTAACCCGGCTGCTGGCCGCCGCCCGCGCGTGGCGTGGTGACGACGGGCCACGGGTGCTTGCCTTGGTCGAATTGCTCTATGCCACGGGACTGCGGATTTCGGAGTTGATTAGCCTGCCGGCGGCCGCCGCGGCGCGCGACCCGCGCGTGCTCACGGTGCGCGGCAAGGGCGGCAAGGAGCGCCTGGTTCCTCTGGGCGACCCGGCGCGCAAAGCGTTGTCCGCCTATTTGCGGGCCCGTGCCGACAAGACGGTGGAGCTTGCGGCGAAGGGGCAGCGCCCGCCCAGCTCGAAATGGCTTTTCCCATCACGCGCCGGCATGAAACACATTACCCGGCATCGGGTGGCGCAGGTGCTCAAGTGCCTGGCATTCACCGCCGGGATCGACCCGAGCAAGGTCTCGCCGCATGTCCTGCGGCACGCTTTTGCCAGCCACATGCTCGACCGGGGGGCCGATCTTCGCTCGTTGCAAAAGATGCTGGGCCATGCCGATATCACGACCACACAGATATATACACATGTGCCGGGGGAGCGGATGAAGACCCTGGTCCGGACGCGCCATCCCTTGGCCCGGGCCCGGCGAAAAAACTCCTCGCAGAGTTGACATCGCGGCCTCTGCTGCGCACTTTCCCCCCAACCGCGCGCGGCGCTGCCGCGGCGCACAGGAACAAACGTCCCGCCGAGATCGGGAGAGGGGAAAATTCATGAGCTTTACCATCGTCGAGCAGGCGCAAGCTCGCCTGAACCGTAGCGAACTGGCCGTTCCCGGCAGTAACCCGTCGTTGTTTGAAAAGGCGGCCAAGTCGGCGGTCGATGTGATTTTTCTCGACCTGGAGGATGCGGTCGCACCTGACGATAAGGTGCAGGCCCGCAAGAACATCATCGAGGCCCTGCGCGATATCGACTGGGGCACGAAGACCATGTCGGTGCGCATCAACGGCCTGGATACCCACTATATGTACCGAGACGTGGTGGATATTCTGGAGCAGGGCGGCGAGCGCCTGGACCTCATCATGATCCCCAAGGCGGGCACCGCCTCGGATATCTACGCCATCGATATGCTGGTGACTCAGGTCGAGGCGGCCGTGGGCCGCAAAAAGCGCCTCGGCTTCGAGATGATCATCGAGACGGCCCTGGGCATGGCCAATGTGGACGAGATCGCCGCTGCCTCGCCGCGCAACGAGAGCCTGCATTTCGGCGTTGCCGACTATGCTGCCTCGACCAAGGCGCGGACCACGGTCATTGGCGGGCCGAATAAGCTCTATGGCGTGCTCACCGACAAGGAAGGTGATGCGCCGCGCGACTATCACTGGGGCGATATGTGGCACTACGCCGTCGCTCGGATGGTGGTGGCAGCGCGGGCCAACGGCTTGCGGCCGATCGACGGGCCGTTCGGGGATTTCTCGGATGCCGATGGATTCCGCGCTCAGGCCAATCGGGCGGCGGCCTTGGGCTGCGAGGGCAAATGGGCAATCCACCCCAGCCAGATCGCGCTGGCCAACGAGGTCAACAGCCCCTCCGACGAGGAGGTGACCAGGGCCAAACGCATCATCGAGGCCATGGAGCAGGCCACGAGGGAGGGCAAAGGCGCCGTCGCCCTGGACGGCCGCCTCATCGACATCGCCTCGATCAAGCAGGCCGAGGTGATGGTCAGCAAGGCCGCGCAGATCGCTAAAGCGGGGAAATAGGGCGCGACGAACTAGCCCTCCCTCTTGATGGGGGAGGGCGGCGCGAAGCGCGGGTGGGGGTGATGGCGTGTTCGGTGCCGAGCGTCACCCCCCTCCCGGCCTCCCCCCATCAAGGGGGGAGGGGCGAAAATTCAGCGCAATACAGCCGTGTAGCTATCCACCGGCGGGGCCGACTTGATGACCTCCTGTTGTATCAGGAAGTCGGCAAAGCGCTCGTAGCGGCCGCGGTCGAGGGCTGCTGGGCGCAGGGCGAAGCGCGGCAAGGTGTCGCGCCAGGCACGGCGGTTCAGCTCGTCATCCAGGCCCTTGCGGTAGCCGGCGAAGAGAGCCCAACCGTCTTCCGGATGGTTGACCATGAACTGCACGGCGCGCTCTAGCCCGCGCAGTAGCTTGGCCAAACGCGGATCGGCCAGCTTGTCCCTAGCGGCGACCAGGATCAGCTCGTCGTAGGCTGGGACCCCTTCCTCCTCCACGTAGAAGGCGCGGCCCTTGTGGCCTTCGATGGCGAGCTGGTTGAGTTCGAAATTACGGTAGGCGCCGATCACAGCGTCCACCTGGCCGGATAGGAGGGCCGGGCTGAGGGAGAAGTTCACATTGACCAGCTTCAGATCGTCGAGCTTCAGGCCGTGGGGGGCAAGCATGGCGCGCAGCATGGCATCCTCGAAGCCGCCCACGGAAAAACCGACCGTCCGTCCCTTGAGATCGGCGATGGTCTTGATCGGACCGTCATCGAGGACCAAGAGGGTGTTCAAAGGGGTGGCTACCAGGGTGCCGATGCGTGTCAGCGGCAGGCCCGCGTCGACCTGCATGTGCAGTTGTGGCTGATAGGTGATCGCCACGTCCGCCTGACCGGCGGCGACTAGCTTCGGCGGATCGTTCGGGTCTGCAGGCTCGATTAGCTCCACTTCCAGGCCGTCGGCGGCGAAATAGCCATTCTCGATGGCGACCACCAGGGGCCCGTGGTCCGGATTGAGAAACCAATCCAGTATGATCGTCAGCTTTTCCGCCCGTGCCGATACCGGCGATAGGGCGGCGGTTAGCCCCAGCAAAAGCGCGGCGGCGAGGCGCCCCCAAGATTTCGTGCCAAACATTGTCCGTCCCTTCCCTAGCCTGATAGCAGAGACGATCCGGAAATAGAGGCGAAGGGCGGAGGGCGGCAATCGCCGCGGTAGAGGTTCCGTTCCCTGCGCCGGCATTACCCGGATCAGGTTCTAAGGGTCCTTAACCGCACTCGATGCGGTGAGATCTCAGCCCTTATGGGGCTCCCCTAGGAACGGGGCGATCATGGGGCTGTGCTGGTGCTGGAGTCAAGGCGGCTGTGCCGTTGCCTTTGGCGTCGCCACTGGCGCGACGCTATGCTAGAGAGACACCCATGCATAACTTCCTCGACTTCGAGAAGCCCATCGCGGAACTCGAGGGCAAGATTGAAGAGCTGCGCCACCTGTCCGATGACGGCGAGATCAATATCGCCGAGGAAGTGGCCAAGCTACAGACCAAGGCGGATCGCTTGCTGCGGCAAAGCTATGCGCGCCTGACCGCCTGGCAGAAGACGCAAGTGGCACGGCATCCCGACCGGCCACGCTTCTCCGATTACGTCGCCGACCTGGTCGAGGATTTCGCGCCCTTGGCCGGCGATCGCCTGTTTGCCGAGGACCGCGCCATCATTGGCGGTATCGGCCGCTTTCGCGGCTTTTCGGCGGTCATCATGGGCCAGGAGAAGGGCGCCGATACCACCGGCCGGGTGAAACACAACTTTGGCATGGCGCGGCCCGAAGGCTATCGCAAGGCGCAACGCCTGATGCGCCTGGCGGAGCGCTTCAACCTGCCGGTCATCTGTCTGGTGGATACATCGGGGGCCTATCCGGGCGTTGGCGCCGAGGAGCGTGGCCAGGCGGAGGCGATTGCCCGCTGTATCGAGATCAGCCTGGGGCTGCGCGTGCCGATGATCTCCGTGGTTATTGGCGAGGGGGGCTCCGGCGGGGCTATTGCCATCGCCACCGCCAACCGGGTGCTGATGCTCGAACATTCGATCTATTCGGTGATCCCGCCGGAGGGTTGCTCGTCGATCCTTTGGCGCAATGGCGAGCATGCCCAGGATGCGGCGGAGGCGCTGAAACTAACCGCGCAGGATCTCTATAAGCTGGATGTCATTGACGAGATAGTGCCGGAGCCCCTGGGCGGTGCCCAGCGCGGCCGGCGCGAGGCCATCGATGCCGTTGGCGACGCCATCGAGCGGCATCTTTTCGAGTTGTGCCGGCATGACGGGGCGGTCTTGCGCCAGAAACGGCGCGACAAGTTTCTGCAAATGGGGACCAAAGGGTTGAGCTAATGCCGCGTCTAACCGTTGCTCGACAGAAGTTGGTCGAACGGGCGCGGGCCTTGGCGAAAACCGTCATCGTCCCACGCGCCGCGGAGGTCGACCGCTCGGAAGCCTATCCGTGGGACAATGTGCGCGATTTACGCGATGCCGGATTCTTCGGCATGACCATTCCAACATCCCATGGCGGTGCCGGCCTGAGTTATCTGGACGTGGTACTGGTCATCGAGGAGATGGCCAAGGTCTGCGGTGTTACCGCGCGTATCGTGGTCGAGGGCAATATGGGTGCCATCGGCGCCATCATGGCCTATGGCAGCGCGGCGCAACAACGCCTGGCTGTGGACCTGGTGCTCGACGGCGACAAACCGGCGATCTGCATTACCGAGCCGGAGGCTGGCTCAGCCGCCAACGAGATGCAGACCCGCGCCGATCAGCGCGGCGATGCTTATGTGCTCAACGGTCGTAAGCATTGGATTACCGGCGGCGGTGTCTCGCGCCTGCATGTAATCTTCGCCCGTGTTTTTCAGGGCACCGTGGAACAGGGCATCGCCGGATTTATCGTCGTGCGCGACGCGGAGACCAGCACGCCGCGCGGCCTGACCATCGGTAAGCGCGAGCCGACCATGGGCCTGCGCGGCCTGCCGGAGACCGAGATCATTCTCGAAAACCTTGAGGTCCCGGCGGAGATGATGATCGTGCCGCCCAAAGGCTTGGCGCATGGATTCGGACAATTGATGAGCGCCTACAACGGCCAGCGGGTCGGCGCGGCCACGGTGGCCTTGGGGTTGGCCGCTGGCGCCTATGAACTGGCGCTGGCCTATAGCGGCACGCGCCAGCAGTTCGGCCGGCCCATCGCCGAGTTCCAAGGCTTGCAATGGATGCTTGCCGACATGGCCACACAGATCGAGGCAGCCCGCGCCCTCATTCACAAGGCAGCCGATTGCGATGGCTTTCCCGATGTGCTGGAGGCCGCGCAAGCGAAGGTGTTCGCTTCCGAAATGGCGATCAAGGTGACCAACGATGCCTTGCAGATATTCGGCGCCGCCGGATATTCGCGTAACAATCCGGTGGAGCGCATGGTCCGCGATGCGCGCATGTTCACCATCGGTGGTGGTACGGCGCAGATTCTGCGCACGGTCATCGCCGGGCGCTTGCTGGGCCGCAAGCTGCCGCAAACCCGTGACGGTTATCTGAACCTGCCGAAGGGATCGGACGGGTCGTCATGACGACCGCCGCCGAGATTCTGGCGCGCGGACTTTACGATGCCGGTTGCCGGCATGCGTTTGGCATTCCCGGCGGCGAAGTCCTCACCGTCATGCACGCCCTTGCGGATGCGGGAATCGAATTTCACCTGGCCCGGCACGAGAACGCCGCCGGCTTCATGGCCGAGGGCGTTTATCACATGACGGGGGCGCCCGGCATATTGCTGGCCACCCTTGGTCCGGGGGTGGCGAATGCGGTCAACGTGGTGGCGAACGCCCATCAAGACCGGGTGCCGCTGATCTTTCTGACAGGGTGTGTCGATGCGGCGGATGCCGCCGGTTATACGCACCAGGTGTTTGACCACGGCGCGGTCCTTGGCCCGGTGACGAAGGCGGCTCTCACTCTTGCCGAGGACGAGGTTGAGTCTCAGGTGGCGAAGGCCCTAGCGATTGCTACCGAAGGGCGGCCGGGCCCTGTGCATATCGACATCCCCATCGGATTGGCCGGAAAGACGCAAGGCGCGGCGCGGCCCGTGGACCTGCCGGATACGATTGCGGCGATGCCAGCCGCCGGGCCCGAGTTGACGCGGGCGCGCGATCTTTTGGCGCACGCGCGGCGGCCGTTGCTGATCGCCGGGTTGGAGGTGTTGGTGCAGGGGGCGGAGGCGACGGTTGCCAGCTTCGCGCGCGACTTCGCCATCCCGGTGGTCACGACCTATAAGGCAAAAGGTATTCTTCCCGAGGATGAGCCGTTGGCCCTCGGCGGCGCCGGTTTGTCGCCCTTGGCGGACACGCACCTCATGCCGCTGATCGAAGCTAGCGATCTGATCTTGCTTGCCGGTTATGACCCGATCGAGATGCGCCACGGCTGGCGCCATCCGTGGGACCCCGAAAAAACGGCGGTGATCGAATTCGTGGCGGCGCCGACGACGCACGGCATGCATGGCGCGAGTCTAACCTTTGTCGGTGACATCGGGGCCGGCCTGACAGCCTTGCGCGACGGGATCGTGGCCGGCGAAAGCTGGTCGAATGGCGCCCCGCTGGCGGCGCGGGATGCCCTGCGCGGCGCTTTTTCGGCCGACGAGGCGTGGGGGCCGGCGGCGATCATCGATGAGGTACGGCGGGCCTTGCCCGCGGATGGTATCGCCACGGTCGATAGTGGTGCCCATCGAATTTTACTGAGCCAGGTTTGGCGCTGTCCGGCGCCGCATACGCTGCTGCAATCGACCGGCCTGTGCACCATGGGTTGCGCCCTGCCGTTGGCCATGGGTGCCAAGCTGGCGGCACCGGACCGGCCGGTCGTGGCGTTTTCCGGCGATGCCGGCTTGGAGATGGTGCTGGGCGAACTGGCTACCTTACGGGATTTGCGCTTGGGGCTGGTGATCGTTGTGTTCGTCGATGCCTCGCTGGCCTTGATCGAATTGAAGCAGCGTCAGGCGGGCCTGCGGAATTTAGGTGTGGATTTCGGGGTGACCGATTTCGCCGCCGTGGCGCGGGCGCTGGGTGGGCGCGGCGCGGCGGTGGACACTCGCGAGGCTTTGCGTGTTGCCGTTGCCGAGGGGTTGGTCGCGGACACCTTTACGATCATTGCGGCCAGCATCGACCGGCACGCCTACGACGGGCGATTCTAGCCAGTTTCCTTCGGACGCTTTTGAACTTGGGGATTGCCCGGGGCAGCCAATGCTACGGTCGCATTTGCTTGCCTAGACGTTGGGGCTATTACCCGCGCGGCGCACTACCAGCCAGAGGGCATGAATGACGCCGGGCACAAAAAACAAAATGGTCAGCAGTATGTTGAGCCAAAAATGCAGACCAATGCCGACGGTTAAGAAGGCCGCCACAGGCGGTAGAAAGATAGCCAGGATGATACGGATGATGTTCACGTCGAGTCCTCCCCCAGAAGCTCACTGAATTCGTGGAAACCGTACCACTGTCCCGCCGCCAAGGGAAACGCGGGCTTAGATCAATCCGAGGGCGCGCCGCCACAGGACATTGAGCGGCAGCAGAAGCGCAACGGTTGCCGCAGCGCTCAGATCACTGCAATTTGCCGTGGCAGTGCTTGTATTTTTTGCCGGTGCCGCAGGGGCAGGCAGCGTTGCGCGGCACTTTGCCCCAAGTCGTCGGGTCGTTCGGGTCGCTTGTTGCGCGCGCCTGGCGTGACGATGGCGCGGCGCCTCCGCGGCTACCGTTGCCACCCGCGCCGACGGTTTCCAGCGCTGCCCCGGCCAGGGCCGGATCTTGCCGTGTTTCCTGCATTTTCTGGGCTGTGCGCGGAACCTTTACCGCCTCGGGCTCGGCGGCGCGTATTTCGACGCGGGAGAGGAGCATCGTTACTTCATCGCGCATCTCGGTGAGCATGCCCTCGAAAAGCTCGAACGCTTCCCGCTTGTATTCATTCAGCGGGTCGCGTTGGGCATAGGCGCGCAGCAGGACGGCGTGGCGTAAATGGTCGAGCGACAGCAAATGATCTTTCCACTGCTTGTCGAGGACGAGCAGGAGCAACTGTTTTTCCAACGAGCGCATGACCTCGGGGCCGAAGTTGGCGGCTTTTGCCGCCATCTTGCGATCCGATACGTCGGTGATGCGCTCTCGAATTTCCTGGTCGGCGATGCCTTCTTCCTTCGCCCATTCGGCGATCGGTGTCTCGGCGGAAAACAGGCGCAGACATTCCGTGTGCAGGCCGTCGACATCCCACTGTTCGGCATAGGCCTTGGGCGGAATATGCCGGGCGACCAGGTCCTCGATGGTCTGGTGACGCATCTCGACCACGGTCTCGTGCACGTCCTCGGCGCGCATCAGTTCCTTGCGCTGCTCGTAGACGACCTTGCGCTGGTCGTTCATCACGTTGTCGTACTTGAGGACGTTCTTGCGCGCCTCGAAGTTGCGCGCCTCGACCTTTTGCTGGGCCTTTTCCAGGGCCTTGTTG
>JAJFGP010000104.1 GCA_021776055.1 Kiloniellaceae bacterium | reverse complement strand
CCACCCCCACCCCGGCCCTCCCCCATCAAGGGGGAGGGTGAAATGAGGTGAATCCGCTAGTTCCCTCCCCCCGTGTGGGGGAGGGTTAGGGTGGGGGGTGAGCCGCATACTCGGTTTGAATACTACGCGAACTCCAGAATGGCCTGATCGACGGTGAGGCTGGCGCCGGCTTGGGCGTGGATCTTGGCGACGGTGCCGTCGCGCTCGGCGCGCAGCACATTCTCCATCTTCATGGCCTCGACCACGGCCAACTCCTCGCCCGCCTTGACCTCTTGGCCCGTCTCAACGGCGACCTTCACCAACAGCCCCGGCATGGGCGACAGCAGGAAGCGCGAGAGATCCGGCGGTTCCTTGATCGGCATGCGCGCCGCCAGTTCGGCGACGTGGGGACGAAAGACCTGAACTTCGATCTCCGCCCCGCCGTGTCGCAAGCGCCAGCGCGTTCCGTGGCGCTCGATCTGCGCCGCGATCGGCCGGCCATCAATGCGGCCGCGAAACAGCGTCTCGCCGGGCCGCCAGTCGGTCTCGACCGTTTGCTCGCCGACCTGGAATCCCCCACCGCTGGCGGATACCTGCAAGGAATGGGTCTCGCCATTGAGACTAACGACCCAGTCGTCCGACGCCCGCCCCATCTCGCGCGCCGCACAGCAGCGTTGGACAACGGCGGCCACGGCGATCATCACGGCATGCGCCGCGGGACTGGCGGTTGCCCGGAAACCGTCCGGGAACTCCTCGGCAATAAATTCCGTACTCAAGCGCCCGGCACGGAACCGCTCGTGACCAAGGACGGCGGTTAGGAAACTCAGGTTGTGGTTCAGGCCACGGATTTGAAAGGCATCCAGCGCCGCCTGCAGTTCGTCGATGGCCGCGACGCGGGTCGCCCCGTGCGCCACTACTTTGGCAATCATGGGATCGTAGTGGACGGTGATCTCGGAGCCCTCGGTGACGCCGCTGTCCACCCGCAAGCTGTCGCTGGCCGGCGGCTCCTGGTAACGCGTCAGGCGGCCGATGGACGGCAGAAAGCCCCGCGTCGGGTCCTCCGCATAGACGCGGGCTTCGACGGCCCAGCCGTTCAGCTTCACATCCTTCTGCCGCAGCGGCAGCTTTTCGCCGGCCGCGACACGGATCATCCACTCCACCAAATCGAGGTCCGCGACCATTTCCGTCACCGGGTGCTCGACCTGAATTCTCGTGTTCATTTCAAGGAAGTAAAAATTTTTCTTCTGATCCGCAATGAACTCAACAGTTCCGGCCGACTGGTAGCCGACGGCCTTGGCCAGGGCCACCGCCTGAGCCCCCATGGCAGCCCGGGTCTTGGCATCGAGTAGCGGCGACGGCGCCTCCTCGATCACCTTCTGGTGACGGCGCTGAATAGAGCATTCGCGCTCGCCTAGGTAGAGCGTGTTCCCATGCGCATCCGCCAGCACTTGGATCTCGACGTGGCGCGGCTGTTCTATGAACTTCTCGATAAAGACCCGGTCGTCACCGAAGCTGGCTCGTGCTTCGTTGCGGGCGGATTGAAAGCCCGCGCGGGCCTCGTCATCGTTGCGGGCGATACGCATGCCCTTGCCGCCCCCGCCGGCCGAGGCCTTGATCATCACCGGATAGCCGATCTCGCCGGCAATACGCGCGGCCTCCGCCTCGTCGGCGATGAGGTCCATATGGCCGGGTACCGTGGTGACCTTGGCGGCGGCGGCCAGGCGCTTGGACTCGATCTTGTCGCCCATGGCGCGAATGGCCGAGGCCTGGGGCCCGATGAACACCAAACCGGCGGCCTGCACCGCCTCCACAAACGCCGCATTCTCGGCCAGGAAACCGAAGCCGGGATGCACTGCCTGGGCGCCGGTTTGCTTGCAGGCGGCGATGATCTTATCGGCGACCAGATAGCTCTCAGCGGCCGAGGCCGGACCGATAGCAACCGCTTCGTCCGCCATCTCGGTGTGCAAGCCACCACGGTCGGCCTCGGAATAGACGGCCACCGTCGAGATACCCATCCGCCGGGCGCTGCGAATGATGCGGCAGGCGATCTCGCCCCGGTTAGCGATCAGGATCTTGTCAAACACGCGCGGCCAGTCCCTTCACGGATTACGCCCATTCATTCGCATTGCTGTCGAAATCGGCCCGCTGCGGGCGCACCACACAGAATCTGTGACCGCTTGGGGCTTCCATCACCCACCAGCGTTTGATTTGCGCCACGCGCGTCGCCCCCAGCTTTTCCAGGCGTTCGACTTCGGCCTCGATATCATCGGTTTCGATGTCTAGATGTGCGCGGCTCGGATGATCGATCTCTTGTAGCAGCACTTTGACCTGATCGGGTGGCGTATCCAACTGCACATACATTTTGCTTTCCGGGTTCGGCGACCGTTTGACGTCATAGCCAAACGCCTTTCCCCAAAAAGTCATGTCCCGCTCGAAATTACCCGCCTCGCAATCGATGACGACTACCCCAAGTCTGCTCTTGTGCATGACTACCCCTCCGGTGTGCCTGGAATGAAACCCGGCTGATCGGCCACGCGGGCCAGCCACGCCTGCACCGCCGGATACGATGAAAGGTCGAAGCCACTCTGGTCGGCCACGCTGGTATAGGCGTAAAGCGCTATGTCCGCGATGGTATAGCGGCCAGCAGCGAAGAAGTCGTTTCGGGCCAGGTGATCGTCCATGAGTTTAAGAGCCACGTTTCCACGCCGAAGCTTCTCCGGCAGAATATGCTCCATCCGGCTGGGATCGATTTCGGGATGGCGGGTGATGAAGCGCGCCTCGGCGATGGTCGGCTCATGCACGTTTTGCTCGAAGAACACCCAGCGCAAAACATCGGCGCGCGCCACCTTGTTGTCGGGCAGATAGGGCGTCCCCTCGGCTAGGTAGCACAGGATAGCGCCGGATTCCGCTAACACCGTGCCATCGTCCAACTCTAACGCCGGAATCTTGCCGAACGGGTTCTTGGCCAGATATTCGGGTGTGCGTGAGGCGCCTTTGAAAAGGTCGATCTCGACCCGCTCGAACGGCCCGCCGAGTTGCGTTAGCAACAACAGCACCTTGTACCCGTTGCGCGATTCCTTGTTGTCGTAAAGCTTGAGCAACAGCGGCTCCTAAAGCGGCAGGTTATCGTGTTTCTTCCATGGGTTTTCCAGGCGCTTGTCACGCAGGAGGGCGAGCGAGCGGCACAGGCGGCGTCGGGTGCCGTGGGGCATGATGACGTCGTCGATGAAACCGCGGCTGGCAGCGACGAAGGGGTTGGCGAAGGTCTGCCGGTATTCTTCGGTGCGCGCCTCGATCTTTGCCGTATCGCCCAAGTCGCCGCGGAAGATGATTTCCACCGCGCCCTTGGGCCCCATGACGGCGATTTCCGCCGTCGGCCAAGCGTAGTTCACATCGCCGCGAATGTGCTTGGACGACATGACATCGTAGGCCCCGCCATAGGCCTTGCGGGTGATTACGGTAACCTTCGGCACCGTCGCCTCGGCGAAGGCGAACAACAACTTCGCCCCGTGCTTGATGATGCCACCGTGTTCCTGCGCCGTGCCGGGCATAAAACCGGGCACATCAACGAAGGTGAGGATGGGGATATTGAAGCAATCGCAGAAGCGCACGAAACGGGCCGCCTTTGTGGACGAAGCGATGTCCAGGCAGCCGGCGAGGACCATCGGCTGGTTGGCGACGATACCCACCGTGCGCCCTTCCATGCGGGCGAAGCCAACGATGATGTTCTTGGCAAAAGTCGGTTGAACCTCGAAAAAGTCACCCTCGTCGACAACCTTCTCGATCAGTTCCTTCATATCGTAGGGCTTGTTCGGATCGGGCGGCACCAACGTATCGAGGGAGGGTTCCTCCCGGTCCGCCGGATCGGTGGTCTCGCGCACCGGCGGCGGGGCGCGGTTCGAGCCGGGCAGGAAATCGATAAAGCGGCGCACCTCCAGCAGCGCCTCGACATCGTTCTCGAAGGCCAAGTCGGCCACGCCCGACTTCGTCGTGTGAGTGACGGCCCCGCCGAGCTCTTCATGAGTAACGGTCTCGTGGGTCACCGTTTTCACCACATCTGGGCCGGTGACGAACATGTAGGACGAATCCTTCACCATGAAGATGAAGTCGGTCATCGCCGGGGAATAGACGGCACCACCGGCACACGGCCCCATAATCAGCGAAATCTGCGGCACCACGCCCGAGGCCATGACGTTGCGCTGAAACACATCCGCATAACCGGCCAGCGAGGCGACGCCTTCCTGAATGCGGGCGCCGCCGGAATCGTTCAAGCCCACCACCGGCGCGCCGACCTGCAGGGCCTTGTCCATGACCTTGCAGATCTTCTCCGCATGCGCCTCGGACAACGATCCACCGAAAACCGTGAAATCCTGGCTGAAAACGAAGATCGGCCGGCCGTTGACCGTGCCATGGCCGGTCACGACGCCGTCGCCGGGCACCTTCTGCTCCGGCATGCCGAAGTCTTGGCAGCGATGCTCAACGAACATGTCCCATTCCTCGAAGGAACCTTCGTCGAGCAAGATATCGATGCGCTCGCGGGCGCTCAGCTTGCCCTTGGCGTGCTGCGCCTGGACCCGGCGTTCACCGCCGCCGGCCCGGGCGCCAGCGCGCATTTCTTCGAGGCGGCGGATGATATCCTGCATGGCCGTCGCTAGCTCCGTTGGATTTCTACCGGATCAAAGCTGATAGCACGCACCGCCGGGTTGTACCAGCCGCGCCGCCCCTATCTTCGGCCTTTACAAAGGCCCCCCGATACCATTACTTAACTCAATGGTTAAATATCAAAGCGACACGCTAGATCATATCTTTTCCGCTCTGTCCGACCCCACGCGGCGGGCAATCCTGGCTCGCCTGGCGCTGGGCGAGACCACGGTGAGCGAGTTGGCGGAACCCTTCGATATGTCCCTGCCCGCCGTCTCCAAGCATCTGAAGGTTCTGGAGGGCGTTGGCCTGCTCGTCCGCGAGCGGCAAGGCCGTCTGCACCTCTGTCAGATCGACGGGGCACCGATGCGAGAAGCGGCGAATTGGATCGGGCGATACCGCCGGTTCTGGGACACACAACTGGACTCTCTGGCCGACTATCTGGAGCGGTCCAACACAAACAATAGAAAGAATCCCTCAGGAGGTAAGAATGGCTAACACCGACACAGCAACCGTCCCGGCTCTAAGCTTAACCCGTCGCTTTGCGGCACCGCGCGAGGCCGTCTTTCGTGCTTGGACCGATCCCGAGGAGCTGACCCAATGGTTTGGACCGGCAGGGGCGACAATGCGTGACGTTGACGTCGATTTGCGGCCCGGCGGGCACTACCGCATGACGTTGATCGAGAGCAACAACGTTCATCCGGTCTCAGGAGTCTATAGCGAAGTGAAGGCGCCGGAGCGCCTAGTCTTTAGCTGGGTCTGGGGCCACGGTGAGATGGCCGGCGTTGAAACCCTGGTAACTCTCGATTTCAAAGATACCAAGGACGGCGGCACTTTGCTGACCCTCACCCACGAGCGCCTTCCCACTCCCCTGGCGCGCGAACACCACGAGCAGGGTTGGACGGGCTGCCTCGATAGCCTACAGGAGCGCCTTGCCAAATAGTGTCGGACCTGTTTTGGTCGCCGCGGTCCGGATCCCAACGGGAGGAAGCGGCCGATGGCAGATGCAATTCTCTACGGATCGCCGTTTTCTAACTTCGTGCGATCGGCCCGTCTCGCGTTCGAAGAAAAAGGCGTGGCCTATACCCTCGAGCGGGCGGATATCAAGGACCCGGCGTATCGGCGCCTACATCCCTTCGCCCGAATGCCGGCGTTGCGGCACGGGGAATTCCGTCTGAGTGAATCGTTCGCCATCATGCGCTATGTGGACGAGGCCTTCGACGGCGCCTCCCTACAGCCCGTAGATCCGCGGGCACGCGCGCGCATGACGCAGTGGGTCAGCGCCTTCAACGACTATTTCGTTGCCGTCATTGGCCGCCGCGTCATCGCCGAGTGCTATGCAACCGTCCTCTTCAACCGCCCCATGGACGATGCCGTTTTTGAGGCGGCTCTGCCGGAGGCCCGCCATCAACTCGGCGTGCTCGATGGCGTCCTGGCCGAGCAGCACTATCTTGCAGGGGATTGGCTGAGCCTTGCGGACCTCATGTATTTCCCGCACCTGTTCTATGTGGTGATGACACCGCGAACGGCGGATCTTCTGCCGCCGTTTAAGCATCTGCACCGCTGGTTCCAAGAAATGTCGGCTCGGCCCTCCGCGCAAGCCACGATTCCACCAATGGAAGAGCTGGACGCCGCGTAGACGAAATTCAGATTCGGGACATTAGGTCACCGACTCATTGATGGAAAATCGTCATCCCGGACGTTAGAGCCTGCCCCCGACCCGATCGGGGGCGAGCCCGAAAACTTATGGTTTTCGATGTGCGAGCCGTATGACCCGAGATCCATCTGTCCGTCACTCGGGCAGACCCAATATGGATACCAGATAGCTCGAGCCGCCAGCCAAATCAGATGCCCCCTTGCGCGGGACGCTGATTTGGGGCGACTCGGCTTCCGGCATGACAGATTGAATGTCAGCTCAACCAGGGCAACCTATTCCACGCCCCCTGCCGTTTAGCACCCCCGCCAGAACGGCAGCGAGACTTCATGCTCCACGTCCGCGCGGCTGAGGCCAACATCGCTCAGCGTGCGATCGTCGAGGCTGGCCAGATGGGTGCGTTCCTCTGCCCGCTCCTGCCAGGTCAGGATCATATCGATCAATCCGGACGGGGCCCGAAGCACGGTGCGCCAGAAGCTCACGGGCGCCTGCTGCGCGAAGGAGAGGGGCTGATCCAGCTCGTAGCAATGAACGTTTCTCATCTCGGGTCTCCTCATCCGATATGGTGCCAACCAAGGGATAGGCACCGGGCTCTATGCGGCTAAAATCCGCTTCCTATGATCTTAAATACGCTTGCTTGACGCCGAGAACAAACGATGATAATTCATATATCGGATAATATTTACTAATCCGAATAGTGATGACCCGTCAGCTTCCCCCGCTCAAGCCGTTGCGTGCCTTCGAGGCCGCCGCCCGGCACCTGTCCTTCACCAAGGCAGCGCAGGAGTTGAATGTCACCCAGGCGGCCATCAGCCACCAGGTAAAGACCCTGGAGGATGCCCTACAGATCCAGCTGTTCCGGCGCTTCAACCGACGGCTGATGCTGACCGACGCCGGGCAGACCTATCTTCCGGAGCTGACCGAGGCCCTGGATCAGATCGATGCGGCGACGCGCCGCCTGCGCGCTATCGACGATTCGGGCGACCTGAAGATCAGCGTCGCCACCTCCGTCGCCGCCAAATGGCTGCTGCCCCGCCTGGTACGCTTCCGCCAAAAGCACCCGGATATCGATGTGTCGGTCTCGGCCTCGGACAAGTTGGTCGACTTCGCCCGCGACGACATCGATATCGGCATTCGCTATGGCTATGGCTCTTATCCGGGCCTGCGCACCGACAAGCTCATGCAGGATTCGGTCTTCCCCGTGTGCAGCCCCGCCCTCCTCCAGGGCCCGCCGCCCTTGCGCGAAGCCGCCGACTTGAAGCACCACACCCTGTTGCACGAGGAGTGGGGCTCGATGATCGACGCGCCGGATTGGCGAGCCTGGTTGACGGCGGCGGGTGTGACCGGCGTCAGTCCGGTCCGCGGCCCGGCCTACAGTCACTCGAGCCTATCCTTGCAGGCGGCTATCGATGGCCAGGGGGTGGCCCTGGCGCGCAGTTCCCTGGTGGGTTTGGATCTGGAGGCCGGGCGCCTAGTGCAACCCTTCGGGCCGGTCCTACCGACCGACTATGCGTGCTACGTCGTCTCGCCCGAAGTGTCAGCGGAGCGGCCAAAGATCAAAGCTTTTCGCGACTGGCTGTTGGAGCAAGCGGAGGCGGATCAGTCACCTATGGTGTGACAAGATCGCTTGGCAAGGCATTGCTCCCTCTGCCATCCTGGCGCCCTCGCTGGCGCTGGACGCGCTGGAATAGCACGCGCGAATGCCGGAGGAGTAACAAGAATGAGTGCGACGGAAAGCCCGAACGGAGACGTCCGTTCCATGATCGATCAACTGATCGCATTCGATACCACCAGCCGCAATTCAAACCTCGATCTTATCCATTTCGTACGCGACTACCTCGCGGATCTGGGAGTGACCTCCCACCTCACCTTCGACGACGAAAAGCGAAAGGCGAACCTGTACGCCACCCTGGGGCCGACCGACCGAGGTGGTATCGCGCTCTCCGGCCATACGGACGTGGTGCCGGTGGATGGCCAGGATTGGTCCGGCGACCCGTGGACCGTGCGCGACAAGGATGACCGCCTCTATGGACGCGGCACCTGCGACATGAAGAGCTTCATCGCCATCGCCCTGGCCTACGCGCCACGCTTTCTGGAACGGAACCTGGCTCTGCCAATCCACTACTGTCTGTCCTATGACGAAGAGGTCGGTTGTCTCGGCGTGCCGCGCCTGATCGCCTTCCTCGAACAGCAGCCTGTTAGGCCCGTGGCCTGCATCGTCGGTGAGCCGACCGACATGAAAGTGATTGTGGGCCACAAAGCGCAAAGCGGGTTTCGCTGTCGCGTGCGCGGTCGCGAGGCGCATTCCTCACTGGCGCCGCGGGCCGTTAACGCCGTCGAGGCCGCCGCAAGAGTTATCACCCGGCTCTCCGACATGGCCGCCCGAAAAACCACGGAGGGCCCGTTCGATGAAGACTATGACGTGCCCCACACGACCATTCATTGTGGCGTGGTTCATGGCGGCACCGCCCGAAACATCGTCCCGGCCGACTGTACGTTCGAGTTTGAATTCCGCTCCCTACCCGCCGATGACCCCGCAGTGCTACTGACCGAAATACAGGCCTATGCGCATGGCGAGGTCGAGCCGGCCATGAAGGCCATTGCGCCGGAATCCGGGTTTTCCTGGGAAGCCAGTTCATTCATTCCCAGCCTGGACCTGGAACCGGACGCGGAAATCATCACCCTGGCCAAGTTTCTCGCCGGTGCCAATGCCACCAGCAAGGTCGCCTTCGGAACCGAAGCCAGCCTGTTCAACGAAGGCGGTATTCCAGCGGTGATCTGCGGCCCTGGTTCCATCGAACAGGCGCATAAGCCCGACGAATTCGTCAGCCATGCGCAGATAGCCCTGTGCGAGCAGTTCATGGGCCGCCTGTTGGATCGCGTGACCGCACCCTAGCCGCTGCATACGGTGGGTACTCTGCCCGGCACCAAGACTAGTAGCATCCTAATGGCGCTGACCATCGGCGCCGCCGGGGGCTGGCTCGCCTATACCATCCAGATCCCCTTGGCCTGGATGATCGGCGCCATGGCGACAACCACACTGGCAGCGGTGCTGGGACTGTCGGTGGCCGTGCCGGCATTCCTGCGCCACACCATGGTTGTCGTGCTCGGCATCATGCTTGGCAGCGCGTTCACTCCGGAGATTGCCCAGCGCATCGGGGACTGGGGTGTAAGCTTAGCTGCACTGGCGCTCTATGGCGCGGTGGCCGGCGGCGGCGCCTACATATATTTCCGGCGCGTCTGCGGCTACGACAAAGTAACAGCCTACTTCTCCGCGATGCCGGGTGGCTTGTCGGAGATGATCCTGGTGGGAACCGCCATGGGCGGCGATGCCCGGATCATTTCCCTGACCCACGCATCGCGCATTCTTCTGGTCGTCATGACCCTGCCGTTCGCCTTCCAACTACTCATCGGATACGAGCCTGGCTCCCGGCCACCGGTTGGCCTTCCCCTGTTCGAGCTATTGCCGGGAGACCTCGCAATCCTATCTGTCTGCGGGGTGGTGGGATTTTTTCTCGCCCGAAGCTTGCGACTTCCGGCCGCGGCTCTCGTCGGCCCCATGCTACTCAGCGCCGCCGTGCATCTGGCCGGATGGACGGCAGCAAAGCCGCCGCTCGAACTGGTGGCGGCCGCTCAGGTGGTGGTGGGAACCGCTGTCGGGTGTCGCTTCGCCGGGGTGCGTGCCATGCACATCGCCCGTGCCATGATCGCCGCTGCCGGTGGTACGGCGGTGCTGCTGTTAGCCGCCGTCGCGTTCGCCTTCGTGATCGGGCAAGTCACCGGTCTTTCCATGGAGTCTTTGGTTCTCGCCTACGCGCCAGGGGGGCTGGCCGAAATGAGCCTGATCGCCATCGCCATCGGCGCCGATTCGGCCTTCGTCGCGACGCACCACATTGTCCGGGTGTTCCTGATCGTGGTCGCCGCGCCCCTAATATTCCGCACCATGGCGAAAACCCGGCGGCAACAGGGCTAGGCCGGAACCAGAAGAGCCACCCCCACCCCAACCCTCCCCCATCAAGGGGGAGGGGGAAAAGGCGCATGTCATTTGAACGTTCCCACCCCCCTTGTGGGGGAGGGTTAGGGTGGGGGGTGAGCCGTGTCCCCGGCCTTTGCGGATTAGGTGTATTCTCTACACCCGCCCTTTGGCCGAGACGACGACGCAGTCTTGTTTTTGAGCCTGAAGGGCGCGGCAAACTTCGCCGGCCTCGGACTGATTCGCGAATGGTCCCACGTGGACACGCACGAAGTTGCCCTTGGTGCCCAAATCGATCGGCTGGAGCACCGGTTCCATGCCGCTCAGCACATCCCCATGACGCTTCTTGAGAAGCGACCACGCGGCCTGCGCCGCATCCATGGATCTCAGAGAGGCAAGTTGCACCAGATAGCCGGTCCCGGTCGTCAGCGCCGCGGTTTGTGTGTTCGCAGGTGCTGGCGGCGCAGGCGGCGCAGGCGGTGCTGCAGCTTGAGCGTCAGCCGCTGCCTTCGCATTCGCCTCTGCGGCAATGCGGGCCTCTGTCTCGGCGGCGGCCTTGGCTTCCGCTGCCACCATTGCCTCCTTGGCCATCTTAAGTTCGCCCGCGGCTTTGGATTCAGCGGCGGCCCTTGCTTGAGCCTCGGAAGCGGCTTTCGCTTCCGCGGCGGCCGTCGCATCTTCGGCCGCCTTGATCTCTGCGGTAGCCTTGGCCTCCGCAGCCGCTCTTGCTTCTGTTTCAGTGGCAGCCTTGGCTTCCGCCGCAGCCTTTGCGTCATTGGCCGCCCTAAGCTCCGCGGCGGCCTTGGCATCGGCGGCCGCTCTAGCTTCTGTCTCGCTGCCATTGGCGGCAGCGATCTGCGAACCGGGTGCGGCGCTCGCATTGCTCGGCGGACTAGCGACCGACGTCGCCTGCGGCGTCCCGACCGCCGCGGTTTGTATTTTGGCTACGCTCTTCGTCTCGGGGGTCCAGTTCAGGGCCTGGCCCAGCGCCTCGGTAATCTCTGCCCGGCTCATCTTGGCGCTAACGATGTCGCGATTTTTCACGGCTTGATCGCGATCCTCACCGTAAGGAAGACGCGCCGCCGCCAGGGTCAACCAGATGTACGCCTTGGAGTAGTCCTGCGATACACCCTGACCGGTGCCATACATTACGCCCAACGACATCTGCGCGGAGGCATCACCCTGCTCCGCCGCCATGGCGAACCAGCGGGCGGCCTCGGACGGCTCCTTTGGCACGCCAATGCCGTTGAAGTGCATGTAGCCGATATTGTATTGCGCCTGTTGATTGCCCTTTTCGGCCAGGGGCGTCCATTCGCGCAGAGCCTTGTCATAGTTGCCCTGCTGATACGCCGCGGCACCGTCCTCAAAGCCGGCACGCGCCAACTCGGGCGACGCAAACGTCAGCCCAAACACCAATGTGGCAGCAACCAACCAATGCAGATTACGCCGTGTACGCATGTGCTCTCCGCGCGGTGAAGACTGTATGAGCCAATTTGAGTCGCTTTGCGTCATCTTGTAAAGCAGCTTCGCCAAAGCAACTCATCTCCAAGACGGCCACCGCGAAAGTTGATCGAATCCCCCACCGATCAGATGGAGTTTAGCAGCGCCGGCTGAAAATCAAACCAAAAATTCACCCGTCTGAATCGAATAAAACAAGAGTAACCACGGCCTCTAACACAATGAAACTTTCCTTGGCGCAAGAGCGCATTTCCCTAAATCACTAACAAAACTGAATATCAGGTCAACTCGGCGGTCCGCAGTCCGTTGGCCGAATGTGCCTGAGTACGCCAGCCCAGCAGGGCGTGCTCCGCCGCCTCGGCCGAGGATTCGTCATACGCGGTCATAGCCTCGGCCAGTTCCCGCGGCGCTAGGTGCCCAACGCCAGGCCGTACGCGGCGGCCCAGAATGAGGACGGCGGCAAGGTGCGGTTTGGCGATCCCAGCCGCCCGGCAGGCCAAGGCTAGGTCCTGAGCACCGTTATCGCGCACGAGGCGCTCGACCGCCGGGAGCGGCAAGGCCGTGAGTTCAGCGAACGCTTGCTCGAAGCCTGGCAAGTCACTGCGCTGCAACGCCTCAATGGCGCGCCGCCGCACCGCCTGGTTTACGGCCACCAGTGGGACCGTCGGGGAATCGTCCGGTCCGAGTGTGTCCTCACCATCGCGGTCAGCAGCAGCCGTTGCCACCGACGATTTGAGCTCGTCAACGAGCATTTGCAGGCTCTTGGCCCGCTCTCGCTCAGCTTCTACGGCTTGGCGTAAGCCCGTCAATTCACTGCCCATTTCCGCATCGCGGGCAGCGCTGTCAAGCAGGCCACGGCCCACGGTTTGCGTATCGGCGCGAACCGCCCCCAGGTCGGCCGCCAAGCGTTTTGCCCGCGCTTGGCTTTCACCGAGCCGCGCGGTGACCTGGGTCAAACGCTCTTCCAAATCTCCGGCCCGATTGCGCTCGGACTCGATGTCCTGGCGAAGTTGTGTCAATTCATCTCGCAATGCGTTTTGGTCGACGGAATGCAGCCCCGCCAGGAGGGTGGAGAGCCCCTCCGTGTCTTGGTCCGCGGCCTCGGAGTCAGGCCAGTCATCATCGTCCGACCGTTGACGAGCGCCACGCACCCAGAAGGCAATTGCCGCCACCAGCAGGGCGAGAAGAGCGACACCGGCGACAACCACCTGGCGGAAGGCCGTGCGGCGCGCGGTGGCGTCTTGTAGCGGTACCTCGACCGCCGTTGCGCTTGGGCGGAATGCGGAAAGCCCGGATTGCAGCTCGGCGACCTGACGCCTCGCCGCCTCGACGTCCCGGCTCAATCCGCGCATCCGGTCCTCGACGCCGGCCCTTATACGAGCCTCAAGGCGTTGCTCAGCGTCCCGACTCCGGCTTTGCTCCGAATCCATGGCGGCCTTGAGCGCTGCCAGTTGGCGCTCCAAAGCGCTTTGGCTCGCGGCCAACGCCGCCAATGCCTCCGGGATTGTCTGCGTAACCGCGATATCTTCGATTAGGATTTCCAACTGGCGGCCTTGCCCGGCAACGTTGGCCGCAAGCGCTTCTACTTGACTGCTCAAATCATTGAGCCGGGCACCGAGATCCTGTGACACCCGCACTTGTGCGCTGTTTTCGCGATAGAGATCGTCGATGTCGGCGCGCAGGGCCGGATCGTCCATGGGGCCAGCGGCCGTAACCAACGGCGTGGGTTCTTTGCCGGCGAACAGCTCATCGAAATCAGCGCTGCGCGGTGACTCCACCTGCGGCTCAACCGCGGGCGCGGCGACTGTCGCGGGGGCGACGGCCCGCGCCTGGTCGTCGCGTTCGCCCCATACCGTTTCCAGCGGTTTACGCCACCGCCATCCGCCGGCGCTCTCCACTTGTTTAAGCACCGCCAGCATGTCATTGCTGAGGGCCACGGCCCGATTTGCCCGCACTCCCCCCCCGGCGGTCCTTGCTAGAGCGTTGGCAAGATATTTGTCCTGGATATGCCAGAAACGCACCAGCAGTGGCCGCAAGGCCGGCCCCGGTGTTTCCCCGGTTAATCCCTGCTCATGCACCGCCGACCACGCATCCCAATCGCCGGAAGAATCGTCGAGAGCCAGTTGCTCCACCAGAACGCCGGCCAAACGACTGATATCCACCCAGTCGCCAGCGCCGAGCTTGCGGTTGGTGCGAACCACATCCGGCTGCCAGCGGCCGGCGAGGGTCGAATCGAGAACCACACCGCCACCGGCAATCGTCCCCATCTGTCTCTCCGGAAGATCGCGGACCGCTATTTTCCCATCCGCCAGCAAGGCATCGAGCCGGCGTGCCGCACCATGATACGTGCGACGGTAGACCGTCCACCGGGAACCATCCGCGCCCTCGCGCGTTGCCAGGGCACCGAACGTGGTTCCCAGGTCGCGAATCATGGCTACGGCGCGCACGATGTCCGATTCGCCCAACTCGCCCATGGGCGATGGCGGTATGGGGCGCTGGTCCACCACAACCGGGGACTGGCCTAGTGCCGGCACGGTCAAGGCCAGCAGACAGGCTACAGCAAGCACCAGAAATCCGCCCTGTGCGCGGGCCTCGGCCATCTCTTATTATTCTCCCTGATCGGCGCTAAGCCGCCGTTTCCTTACCAAGGAATATACACCGAGGAGCCCCCCCTTAGCCAATCTTTCACCATGCGGCGCGGGGTGGCACCGGCCTGGCGAATTCCAATTTTCTCGATTTTCCGCTACTCTCGCGGAGCCGAATGGACTATTTACCGGACCAGACTCCAGCTTAGAGCCAGTCAAATAGGGTTAACGTGAGAAGCTTTCTCGTCTTCCTAGGTATCATCGCTATCATCGGCCTCGTCTGGGCCGTCACCCCAATTATGGACAAGCGTGCCCGGACCCATGAGCAAAGGCTGGTTGCCGCCCTGAACTTGGTTGAGGATGCCGTCGTCAGCTCGTCTAGGGATATCCTTAGGGTCGATCTGTTTTCACCCAAGATAGCATCCCTGTCGGGTGATGGCCGTTGGCGGCTAGACGGAATTGTGGAGACCCAGGGGCGTGCCGGAAAGGCGGTTCACGTGCGCTACGTCGCGGCCGTTGCGTTCTCCTGCACCCGCTATGACGAACCTGATTGTGGGAATGTCCAGTCCCTTTCCATCGAAGGCCAACCGCTGGTTGTGGACGGCGCCACCGTGGCCGAGCTGCAAAGTGTGCTTGACGCCGCGACGGGTGTTACGGACGAAATCTTGCCGGGCACGAGTCCGGCCGACGCGGCCGCCGCACCGACATTGTTGCCGGCCCCCCAAATAAGCGCCGTGGCGCCCGAGGCAGAGCCGGCAGCCGATGTCCCGGCAAGCAATGCGCCGGCGGCAGAGGAACCTGCCGACCCGGTACAGCCGGTGGCGGCCGAGCCACAACCCGCCGTCACGGCGGCTGTGCCACCAGCGAACGACGAACCGATCCAAGGCGACCGTCAGATATTCCTTGTCCAGAAGAACCTGCGCGATAGGGGATATGATCCGGGCCCCGTGGACGGTCATATCGGCCCGCGAACCACGTCCGCCATTCAGGCGTATCAGCAGCGCGCCGGCCTGAAGGTCGACGGGCAACCATCCGCAGTGTTGCTGGAACATATGCTCCAGTCGGCCCAATAGGCCCGCCTCAGCCCCCTTCGCCTGAGACACCGTGATAGTGGCGGTACCAGTCGACGAAGCGCGGTAATCCTTCCTCGATCGAGGTACGTGGCTCGAAATCAAGGTCCCGGCGCGACGCCTCGATGTCGGCGTAGGTCGCCTGCACATCGCCAGGCTGCATGTCCTCGAAGATCTTTTCCGCCTTGCGGTTACAGGACCGCTCGATCACCTCGATAAAGTGTAGCAGATCCTCGGAGCGATGGTTACCCAGATTGTAGACCCGGTGCGGCGGTGCCCCGCCGGTGTCCGGCGGCGGCCGATCCAGCGCCGCAACCACACCCGCAACGATATCGTCTATGTATGTGAAATCGCGCTGCATATTGCCTTGGTTGAAGACCTGTATCGGTTTTCCCTCGAAGATCGCCTTGGTGAAAATATAGGCCGACATATCGGGCCGGCCCCACGGCCCATACACCGTAAAGAAGCGCAAGCCGGTCATCGGCAAGCGGTAGAGGTGGCCATAACAATGGGCCATCAACTCGCCCGCCCGCTTTGTCGCGGCATAGAGCGAAACCGGGCGCTCGACCGGGTCTTCCACCGCAAACGGCAACTTGGTATTGCCGCCGTAAACCGACGACGAGCTGGCGTAAACAAGATGGGTCAGTTTCGGCAGGCGCCGGCATCCTTCCATGATCGCCAAATGGCCCGTCACGTTGGCGTCGATGTAAGGAAAGGGATGGGTGAGCGAATAGCGCACACCGGCCTGGGCCGCCAAATGGACCACCCGATCGATCGCCGGCTGGCTCTCGAACAGCGCCACAACGGCCGCGTGGTCGGCAATATTCAGCTTGTGGAACGAAAAGCCCGGTTGGCCGGTAAGCTGTGCCAGCCGTGCCTGCTTCAGGGCCGGATCGTAGTAGTCATTGAGATCGTCAATGCCAATCACTGTCTCGCCGCGAGCCAGCAGCACTTTCGATACATGAGATCCGATGAACCCGGCCGCGCCGGTAACGACAATGGACACGAAAGCCGCCTTTCCGCCTGAGTTATCACGCCGCTCGTCTTACGCGGCGGGCTGCGCCGCCTCAAGGGCAATTTCACGCCCTTGCACGACCGGCGCCCACAAGGTAGGGGGCAACGGTCTACTCTTTCTTAACGCCCATAGGCTTTAACACCCTGGGGCAAGGACAGCCGCCAGACGGCAGAGGATTAGGGTTCAACCACATGGCAACTCGGCGGGTCCTCTTTATTGTTACGAAACTGTCCAAGGGCGGCGCCATGGTGGTGCCCCTACAGGTCGCCGCGGCCTTACGCGAGCGCGGCTACGAGGCCGAGACCTGGTTTCTCTACCAGCACGAACCGGCCTTTGAGAACGAGCCCGGCCTGCGGGTCATCCTGCCGCGGCGGGTGCGGAATCCCATTGATATCGTGCGTATATTCCTGCGACTCGTCCCCGCCATGCGCGCCTTCCGGCCGGATGCGGTGCACGGGGTCCTGCCCCTGGGCTGCGTTTTCGGGCTGCTCGCCGCCGCCATGGTTGGCTGCCGGTCGCGTGTCGCCTCGCAGCATACCGAAGCAAGAACGCTTAGCCTTGTGATGCGATGGCTCGACTGGCTCATGGGGACCATCGGAGTTTACACCGGAAACATCGCCGTCTCGCATGCCGTGGGTCGCTCCTATAGCGGCTATCCGCCTTCCTACCGACGGCGTTTACACGTCGTCCAGAACGGGATGCGCGCGCGCAAGCCACGGCGGAGTAAGACCGAAGCACGGGCACACTTCGGTCTACCGATCGAGACCCCGTTGCTCGGCAACCTGGGCCGCCTGGCGCATCAGAAGTATCAGGATTTCCTGTTCGATGTGATGGCCGCCCTTCCCGATGTGCACCTAGCGCTCGCCGGCGACGGTCCATTGCGAGAGCAATATGAACAGCAGATCGAAGCCGCCGGCCTGACCGACCGCATTCATCTTCTCGGCGCCGTACCGCCGGAGGAAGTGCCGGATTTCCTGGCGGCACTTGATCTCTTTGTCCTACCGTCTCGATACGAGGGCTTGCCGATCGCCTTGATCGAGGCAATGCAGGCCGGGTGTCCGGTGGTCGCCAGCGATATTCCCCCAAACATCGAGGTAGCCTTGCCGGAGGATGGCGAAGTTGCCGCGGTGATTCTAAGCCTCGACGCACCCGAGCCCTGGATCGCGGCCATCCGGGATTTAGTCGATCAACCTGAAAAGCTACGGGCCCTAGCCGAGGCAGCACAGCGGCGCGGCGGCTTCTTTACGCTCGACCGGATGACCGACGGCTACGTCGCCTGTCTTTTTCCAAATTCGTCGCCAAGCAGCACCCGCAAATAAGCATCCGACGCGTGCGCCACGGTGAACATCCCGGCGCGCGCCTTTAGCATCTCAACGGCAACCGGTGCGTCCAGCATCTGGCCGATGGCGGCCGCCATGGCGGTCGCGTCGCCGACGGTGACCAGCGGGCCGTACCGGCCGTTTTCGAGAAGCTCCGCCGGCCCGCTACGGCAGTCGGTCGCAACCACCGGCGTGCCCAGCGCCATCGCTTCGACCAGCACATTCGGGCTGCCCTCCCAGCGGGAGGAAAGGGCCAGGACAGCGGCCCGCGCCATATAGGCATAAGGGTTTGCCGCAAAACCGGGAAGCAACACACGATCGCGTACGCCAAGCTCATCGACCAGGGCTTCCAGCGCCGCTCGCTCCCGCCCCTCGCCCAGGATCATCAGGCGGACCGGCCGTTGCGGCGCCAACCCGGCAATGGCGCGAATGACCGTGCCGAACTCCTTCTCCGGATTTAGCCGACCGACACAAAGAACGACCGGCGGCTCGCCGGCGGCAAACCAGGGATGATCCAGTGGTTCTGCCGCGCGCTGAGCCAAGGACGGGCCGACAACCGGATTGTTGATCACCTCGATCCGATCGATGGGCATCCGGCAAAAGCGTGACAGGTCCTCTGCAGCACCCCGCGAAACGGCAATGATGCCGTCTGCACGCGGATACAGCCATGGGACGAGCCGGTAAACGGCCTGGATCGAGAAGGCTTTGATCTCAGCCGCTTCTTTGCTGATTGTGGTGCGCTCGCTCACCACGACGCGGCAACGGCAACCGGCAAGATAGTTTGCCAAGAGAGCCGCCACATTTACATGCGTGAGCGCCGAAAGGAGTGCCACCGGCCGCTCCCGGCGCAAATAGCTCGCCAGCGCCGGCACGCTGCGCACTGTCCGCTGGCCACCAAGATCGACCACGCGCACATTTTCCGGGATCGTGGGAAGGAACGATCCTCTGACCTGCGCGAGCACAAGATCGACTGCTGCGCCCGAGTCGGCAATGCCGCCAGCCAGGTTCAGCATCATCCGCTCGGTGCCACCGGCGGCCACGTTCTGCAGAAAGATAGCTATTTTTGGCGCCACCGCCGCAGATGGCGCGGCACCAAAATCAGCACTTTCGAGAGCACTCATGGATAATTCAAACCGGTGTTTCGATGGGCGAAATGATTGCGGTCGACCGAGTCGGCAGATTATTACGTGGCTGTTGTGTTAACTATGTTAACGAAATGACGATTTCCGAACACGGCAATATCGTCATATGGGACTGCCGCATGGCCGAAGCGAGAAACTTGTTTCAGCGGTAGCGAAGTTTGCCTAAAGTCCGCTTCGACTCGAAGGTATCTGAGAAACCCCACGCCAAGCGCCACATCCAATGTTAGTTGAAAGCAAATGATTGACGTCAAACGTTGGCGTCGAGCGTTGGTCAATGACGTCCTACCCCGGCGTCTGAAGTTGGCCGTGATATCCTCGGGCATCCTACTTTATCCACGCTACAAGAGATTTGCCTTGGAGTTCGCGCGGGGCAACAGCGACATAGACTATAATCGCGTGAAGGCGCTTCTCGACAAGAAAGATTACAGTGGTGCCTGGAGTGAGCTCTACTATCCGACAGTGGGCGAACGCGTCGAAACGATATCAGAGCTCGAATATCATTGCGTCCTTGAATACTCCCTAAATCACATTTTGTATTGTGATAAAATCAATAGTCAAAAAGACTATAAATCCCTGGGATTAGATTTCCCGAGCATTCCAACGGTCGCTTTCATACGAAAAGGGCGCCTTTACGCGCGCGACGGAAAGACCAAGGCTCCGGAGGGAAAGGACGCTCTCGAATTCCTGTCAATCGAACCGGACCGTGAGTATCTCGCTAAGCCTGCGGGATTAGACTCCGGCTCCGGACGGGCCGTCACGATTATGCCCGGCCGCGATTTTCCTAGTCGATTGAACGACCTGGCCCGCCAATCGAATCTTCTCATCGTTCAGGAGGTCTTCCAAGGTCACGACTTCTTCCGTTCGCTCAATCCATCATCTCTGAACACGATTCGTTTCATGACGCTCAAGGATGGCAATCGGACTCGCCTGCTCTCGGCCGTGCTGCGTGTCGGCCGGCCGGGCCGTATTACCGACAATGTTAGTTCCGGCGGAGGGATTTGCATGGGCGTGGACGACCGCGGACGTCTCAAGGACATTGCGTTAGACCACACCTTTCAACCACATCGACAATTTCCCGATTCCGGTCAATCGTTTGCCGGCCTGCAGATACCCCATTATCAGGCGATGGTCGATACTTGCCTCGAGGCCCACGCGGGCCTAAGGAATTTGGGTGTACTCTCCTGGGACGTGGCCCTTTCGCAAGAGAATGCCCCGGTCATTGTCGAATTAAACTGCGCCTGGCAGGGGGTCGGCATACATCAAGCCGTCAATCCGGGTAGCCTTCTTCCCTTGGCGTCCTATCGTGTGGGCTGGTGGGAAAGAATGCGACGCGTCTGGGATCGCTACCCGACCAACAGCGACCTTCGAGAGCCGCCTAGCGCATAGCTAGGTATCACCCGTTTTCTCGCATTGGCGATCCGCATCGAACAAGGCGCTGCACTTGCGGGCCAGAAACGCCAGGTCCGGGCCCAACATATCTCGCAGCCTGTCCAGGCGTGCCCGAAATTCCGCCTCACTGCCGCTGACCATTATGTCCGACAAATCTTGTGTGCTTTGCCGCACGGCATCGCGGGCGCCCGCTGCGAAGCTGTTATGCGCCTGGATGTCCCAGTAGACCTCGGGCTCACCCCCGAGAATACGTGCCAGTAAGGCGAGCATCACCCTGTGCGGCGGCGACGACATGTCCGAGAGCGCCGATACGTCGTAGTTCAATTTCTCCAGAGCCATGCCAAAGGACAGAATTGCGGCATGGGTGGCGGTTTGCAGCGCGGCCATCGCCCGGTCATGTTCCTCGGCTGTGCGGAAGACGACCCGGCATCCCCAGGATTGCAGAATTTCGATGAAGCGCTCGGCGCGCGGGCCGGCGGCGACTTTGACCGCTATCACGTTCTGCCCGTCGAACCCGGCCGAGGGTCCAAACATGGGGTTGATGCTGAGGGTTTCGAGCGGAGGCGGTAATTTCCCCATAAAATCAACGACTTGCGATTTTACCGAGAGGGTATCCACGAGCAACGCATCACCGCGCATGGCAGCCCGAACGGCCTCAATCGATTCAAGCGCCACGGACTCGGGCAGCGCCAGAATGACCACATCCGCGGCTGACAATAGGCGCTTTGCCTCGGCATCCAATGCCAGAACGTCCGCCCGAAGATAGGCCGTCGCGCCGGCACCGGATCGTGGGTTTTCACTGAGGTCCGCCGCCGTGACGCTCTCGGCCTGGTCGGCCAGATTGTCACACAGGAGCGAGCCCATTGCCCCATTGCCGCCGAGGACAACCACGCTCCTGAAGTCGCAACGGGGCGTCGCCACACTAGCCTCCTTGGTCCATGACCTTGCTAGCTAGAGCATAGTCCGACCAAATGGATCCACCTGCGCCGGGGCCATTTGGTCGGACTATGCTCTAGTGGCTATCAGGACCCGCGTCAATAATCTCATCCTCCAGACGGCAAGCTTCTCCGATCACCAGAGTGTACAGGTCTTGCACAAACGCCGGACTTACCGCGTGGCTTTTCGCCAATTCGGCATTGCGTGCATGCACTTCTTTCACGCGACCCGGCTGCATCATAGGAACGTCGTACAGCTTCTTGTAATTGGCCACCTTTCGGCAAACCTCAAAGCGCTGGCCCAGCAATTCGATAAGCTGTGCATCAATCCGGTCCAACGCTGCCCGGAAATTCGACAGATCTTCCATACGAGACTCCTCCAGATCGAACCGGCCTATTCCGTCACCCGATGTTCATGCTGGATGGTGGGCTCGACCACTGTCGGGCGAGTCTCATCGGTCTTCTTCACCTTGGCGGTCACGGCAATTGCCCGTATCAGCGCCTTGGCCTTCAAGAAGATCTCGTCCAGTTCATCTTGAGGATCGGAGAGCGCGACGATGGCGCCGCCCACACCGAAGGAGACCTCGTCCGGCTCCACGACGATGGTTCGGATGACGATACTGAGATCGGCGGACCCATTGAGACCGAGAAAGCCGATTGAGCCGGAGTAGACACCACGGGGGCCCTTCTCCAACCGATCGATGATCTCCATCGTCCGTTTCTTGGGCGCACCGGTCATGGAGCCACCAGGGAAAGAGGCCTGGACACATTGGATCGCCGAAACGTCATCCCGCACGCGCCCACGGACGGTGCTGACCAACTGATGCACGGTGGAATATGTCTCAACCGCGAAGATCTTCGGCACATGCACGCTCCCGACCTCGCACACGGAACCAAGATCGTTGCGCAGGAGATCGACGATCATCAGGTTCTCGGCCCGGTCCTTTTCCTGGGACGCAAGGTCCTCACGAAGCGCCTGATCCTCGGCGGACGTATTGCCCCGCCGCCGGGTTCCCTTGATCGGCTTGGCCTCCACGTCTCCGTTCGAATCCACGGTCAGGAAGCGCTCAGGCGAGGACCCGATGGTAGAAATTTCCGGAAAGTTCAGGAACGAGGCATATGGCGCCGGGTTGCTGTGGCGAAGCTCAAGGTAGGTCGTGAGCGGATCGATTTCGACATCCGCCGTGATCCTATTGGTTAGGCAGATTTCGTACGACTCGCCGTTCTTGATTTCATGCTGACAGGCCCGAACCATATCCAGATATTCGTCGGACGAGTGCCGGAGGAGCTGCGGAACCTCTCCCGGTTTGCCCAGGTTGCGTGGCCGGTCGGGAACCTGGGCCAGAGCCTTCAACTGGCTCTCGATATCGTCGAACCAAGCCTCCACTCGCGCGCCATTCTCTGCGGTATCCAGGCAAAGAAGGTAGATGTCCTTCTCAACGTGATCGAAGGCAACGACCCGGTCGGCAAAAACCTGGGCCGCATCGGGACTGGCCGAGGGGTAGGCGAAATCCGCGCCACAGTCCCGCTTCAACTCGTATCCCAGATAGCCGACGTAACCCAGATTGAATTCGAACGGCAATTCGGGGGTAACGACGTACTTCTCACGGAGCTGACGATCGAGATAGCTGAAGATATCTTCCTCGAACGTGGATGTGACGCCCTGGCGTTCGACCGTTACCTGGGTTTTCTGGACATTGTAGGTCACATACTCCGCATGCGGCCCGGCGGCATCGCCGATATAGGAAAAGCGGGAAAAATCCGTGGGCATGGCACAGTCGAGCCAAAATGCGTGTCGAGATTGCGCATAGCGAGCGACGAACAACTTTTCCGCATTCGTGTGGTAAGGAATCTTACGCACATGAACGGCGAGCGGCGACGCTTTATACGAACCCACTGCCGGACGGGCCGGCGTCGCTTCGCCGGCCGAATCCGCCTCGTAAATCGGAATACCCGGACCGTGCGTCGCCGTATCGTCGGTGGCGCGCCGCGAGGGTTCGTACCCCTCTGCCTCGGCCGTCAGCTCCATGAAGTTTCGGATCAGTTGCTGACCGTGTTCCGTCAGGATGGACTCGGGATGGAACTGAACGCCCCAGATCGGCTTTGTCCGGTGGCGCACGCCCATGAGAATGCCGTCGTTCGTCCAGGCGATACCCTCTAGCTCCTCGGGCAGCTCGGAGACGATGAGCGAGTGGTACCGCACGACGGAAAATGGCGACGGGATGCCCCGAAAAACGTCCTGCCCCGTGTGAGTCACCTCGCTGAGGCGTCCATGCATCACCTCGTCAGCGTAATCCACCGCACCGCCCAAGAAGTGACTGATTCCCTGGTGCCCCAGGCAGACGCCCAGGACCGGAACAGTGCTTTCAAGAATGGCGGTGGCACAGATGCCAAAGTCGCGCGCAACCTCCACGCGCCCCGGGCCGGGGGAAATGACGATGTTGTCGAATTCTAGTTCGCAGATCTCGGACCAAGTAATGCCGTCGTTGCGCACGACAATCGGAAGCTCGTCCGTGACCTCGGCGATAAACTGGTAAAGATTGAAGGTAAAAGAGTCATAGTTATCGATGATAAGGGTTCTCATACCTGAATCTCCCCAAAAGAACCTTACGAATCAATACGTTTGATCGTGTCCCGCCCCTGCACCCCGTTTGCCGCGCGTACAAAAATTCAGCAAGATCGGAATCTTGATTTTATGTACCACAAATACAGAATTCTCACAACAAGGGTTGTCTCGTTTATTCATCCACAGGCAAATAAATAAATCTAAATAATAAATAACTATGGTTGATTATTATCGTTAACTTCACTTCGCTGACTCCAAGTTCTCAAACTCGGGCCCTAACACAAAGCAACATCGACCATTTTACTGATCTATGGGCAGTTATGAAATTACATGCTTAACGGCAAAGTCGGCCGCCGAGAAACGGCATGCCAGATCAGTGCAGCGCTTCTCCGGTCTGCATCTGCTCGAAGGTCATGGCCAGTTGCAGGGCACGCTGAAACAGCGTCATCGGGTTCGGCCCCCAGGCGAAATTATTGAGCGTCCGAAGGCGCAACTGGGTCCGCAGCCCCGCGGGGATAACGCCGGACGTAAGTACAGATTTACCAGCGCTCCGCACTGCCGCCTGGACCGCCCTTATCGGTGATCCGGCCGACTGAGAAGATGACTTCGGCGCAAGAACCAGGGTGAACAGGGCCTGCAGATCTGCCGGAGTCATCACGCCGGGCACGCCGATTGTCAGGTCCGCCAAGTATCTGCGGATCTCCGCCTCCTCCGTCCTCACCAGTTGCCCTATATCCGGGTCCGTCTGGTCGAAACGAGAGCGCGGAATACGGAACAACTCTGGAAACTTATTTTGGACAATGCTTACGAACAACTGTTTCTCAATCCGCTGACGGCCGGACACAAACCGCATACAGTCGAGCACGCCAATGTCCAGGAACGGGCACGCAAAAGGCAGGAAACAGCCGGCCGTGTACACGCGAAGGGGCGCCGCGTTTAAACCCAGGCGCGTGCTGAAATACAGCAGGTCGCTCTTGTCTTTCGGACCATAGCCTTCGAGCGATGAATCGAATAGAGAATCGTATGCGCTCTGTATTTCGCCGCGCAAACGGTCTATCGACGATTGACCGAGCATCGGTTCAAGTTCGGTCAACAGTTGTGGCGACTTCAAAATGATCGAACCGAGGATATCGTTGTTGCTGTTCAGCCTATAAGCGGGGCCGCCGTAGCATTCTTCACCGAAGCAGAACATAGGATTCTTGAATCGGCCTTTGACGGCGTCGACGGCAGCCGCGTACGCGGAGATTTCGTAGTTCGCGTTTCGCATGTTCAGGCCGGCGTTGATATTGGCCTTGAGCATTTCCAGGAAACTTGCGCTTTCGATGCCGACGACCTGATGTTCGATCCCCAACAGGTCCGCTTGGCGGCGCGCCACGTCGGCATCCGAGTCCGGTTTCGGCACGCCATTGACATACGTGAACGTGCTGACGTCTCGTTTCGCCGCGGCCAGCACCGCAAGAATGCACGTGGAGTCATACCCCCCTGACAACGGGAGAACGACCTCGTGATCACCAACATGACGAAGGACCGCAGCCTCCGACCGTGCCCACAGCTCTTGCGCCACATCAACGCCGTCC
>JAJFGP010000103.1 GCA_021776055.1 Kiloniellaceae bacterium | reverse complement strand
TCGATCCGTTCCCACACAAGAGTGTACTTCTCGTCAGAATACATGGAATTTGCTCGCAAGGTCATGCGGCGGCCTGAAAATTTTACGGTGCGATCGAGATCGGCGCCGACAAAATCAGGGATATTCGACAGCTCTACGTGGTGGACGATCTTGTCGCGAGTCAGCGTATACCGACCGGTATAGCCGAGAAAATTGTCAGCCTTCAGTAAAACCGACATTCGTCCCTTGGGCGAGTATATGATGACTCCGCCCGAGGCGTCGGCGAATGTCCGCTCGAAGACTTCGCCACTCGTCGGATTCACTCTCTCGTACGACACCAACCTCCAGGTTCCAACGACGCTCTCTTGTGCCGCCACCGGTTGGACTGCGCCGGATACAAAAAGAACCATCGCGACGCCGATAACGAAAGCACGAAACGATTGCCCTACCATTTGAACGAACCTTTTCCAGGTTATTCCTGATAGTGGGTTTAATGGTAAGAATTTGGGTCCGTTTGCACAATCGCGAATAGCGTTTTGCGCGCTGATTCGTATAGCGGCATATTACCCGGTACTCTGCCGCCCAATTTGGTCTTTTTCCGTCGTCGAGGCGCCTTCTCCTGATCGCCCGCGGGCATCGCCGTTTGTGGCGCGCCGGATGGCGCCAGGTGTTTGGTCGAAGACGCGCTTGAAGGCGCGGCTGAAGGCCGCCTCGGAGCGATAGCCGACACGCTCGGCCACATCGGCCAGGGAGCCGCGAGTCGTTTGCAGCATTTCTCTGGCCCGCTGCATGCGCCAGCCGGTCACGTAGTCCATCGGCGTGACCCCCATTACCTCCTTGAATCGCAGCGCCAGGTTTGACCGCGACATGCCTGCCGCGCGGGCGATGGCATCGAGGGTTAAATCGGTGTGGACATTACCGTGGATGACCTCCAAGGCGCTGCTCATCCGCTGATCCTTTAGCGCCGCGAGGAAGCCTTGAGACGGGGCGTTAGCCAGTAAATGTGCCCGCAGAACCTGCACGAACAGCACTTCGGCCAGCCGGTCGACCACCGTGGCGGCGCCGGGCTGATCCGAGGCACTTTCACGGACCAGCAGGGCGATCGCGGTTTCCAGCCAGCTCGGCTGCTCGGCCGACATACCCTTGATGTGAATAAGGGGCGGCAGCTCCCGGATCAACGGGTGCTTGAGGTCGCGGTTCAGTTCAAAGTGGCCGCACAACAAGCGCGCACCTTCAGCCGGGCCGTTGAAGATCGGCTGCCCGGCGTGGTGGGCGTTTAGGACCGCCATGCCCGGGACCGGATCGGTGGACGGATCGTCGAGCAGTATATGCGCCGCGCCGAACGGAAAGACGACGATGTCGCCGGTCGCTAACTGCCGCGTAGCATCGCCGGTCTGGAGCCAGCAGCGGCCACGCACCACTAGATGAAATTGTGCAAACGGCCCGGCGTCCATGGCCATGCCCCAGGGCGGTGAGAAGTCACGCTGAAAATAGACGCAACCCCGCAGCCGTACCCGGTCCAGAACGTCACTCAACGGGTCCATGGCGAAGCTCTCTCGGTGGCCTATCGATCGCCATAGCTAAGCATAGATTATCTAATTTGCCAATATTATCATCTAAATCAGACGATAAAGCATAAAATTGAGAATTATGAACATTGTTATGCGTGGCGTCATGGACTTTGATCTGAGCGCGGCCAAACGGCGTGAACCGGGGCTGCATGGACCATGATCTCAACGCATGAGGAGAAGCGTAACGATGAGAGGCTTTAATCCGACCAAATTGACCGCCCGCGTGGCCACGGTGGCGCTGGCGACCTTACTTGGGGCCTGTGCGGCGGCTCAGGCCGAAGGTCCGAGTTGGGACCCGAACAAGCCGGTCGCTTTGCCGAGCGGGGACGTTGCCTATCAGAACATCAACGAGGCCATCCAGATGGCTGATGTTTGGGGCGACCGGGCGACCGGTCCCCACGGCACCTTCGGCAAATTCCCGCCGAATTTCGAAACCCCCGTGCACACCCATACGTTTGCCTATCACGGGGTCGTCCTGGCCGGGGTTATGACCAACCCATTTGGCGAAACGGGTGAAAAGGACCCGCCCAAGATGCCCACCGGGTCCTATTGGTACGTGCCGGCAGGCGTGCCGCATTCCACGGCCTGCGTCTCCACCACACCGTGCCAGTTCTTCTTCGACTCCGAAGGCGGCTTTAATTTTACGCCTCTAGCGGCCAAGTAACCGCCTTCCCGGGCGCGGTGGCTAGGTCTTGCCGCCCGCCTGGGCAAAGGCGATGCTCTGAGCAATCCAGGGGCTTAGAGCCTTCGGGTCGGCGGCCAAGCGCTTTGGCACGACCACATAGTCTTTTTTGATCGGCCCCTTGGGGAAATAGCGCAGGGGCTTGGCGCCCTGTTTACGCAGCTCGGTACACGTCTCCTCGGGAAGTTTCAGGGCCAGGCCCACCGGCGTGAACGACATGAAGATGTGGCCGTCCACATAGGCGGCGGCGCCTGAGAAGAAATGCTTGCAGGTAATCGTTACCACCCGGCCACCCTTGGGGGCCGCCGCAGCCAGCAGGTCCTGTAGGTCGCGCAAATATGGTTCCGCCATGTTGTCTCCCGTCGTCGCCCGTGACCGCCCGTGACCTCGGTGGCGATACCCTTGATGTAAGTGCAAAATCTCCCTCGTTAGGGTATACCTTGGCAAGCCCTCGGGCTCACATAACACAGGGAGAGACAAACAATGACTAAGTTCGGACGTATTCTTGCTGCCGCGGCGGTGCTTGCGGTGGCGGGTGCCTCGGGCCTGGTCGCTGCGCAGGAGATGAAATTCTTCCGCATCGGCACCGGCGGCACCGGCGGCACATATTATCCCATCGGCGGCTTGATCGCTCATGCCATCAGCAACCCGCCCGGCTCGCGCTCCTGCGACAAGGGTGGCAGCTGCGGCGTGCCCGGCTTGGTCGCCATCGCTCAGTCGGCCAACGGCTCGGTCGCCAACGTGAATGCCATCAAGTCGGGGGCCCTGGAGTCCGGCTTCTCGCAGTCGGATGTGGCTTTCTGGGCTTACACCGGCACCGGCATCTACGCCGACAAGGGCAAGGTCGAAAGTCTGCGGGCCATCGCCAATTTGTATCCGGAGAGCATTCAGTTGGTGGCGCGCAAGGGCGCCGGCATCAAGTCGGTCAAGGACTTGAAGGGCAAGCGCGTATCCCTGGACGAGCCCGGCTCGGGCACCCTGGTGGATGCACGCATTATCCTGGAAGCTTACGGCCTCTCGGAAAAAGATGTGGTCGCCGACTTCATCAAGCCGACCCCGGCCATCGACAAGATCAAGGACGGTCAGCTTGACGCGTTCTTCATCGTTGCCGGCTATCCGACCGGCGCGGTGGCGGAACTGGCCTCCAGTGCCGGTGCCGAGCTGGTGGCCATCGACGGGCCGGAAGCCGAGGCGATCGTCAAGAAGTACGGTTTCTTCGCCGCTCAATCCATCCCGGCCGGTGTCTACGAAGGCATCGGTGAGACCAAGACCATCAGTGTCGGCGCCCAGTGGGTGGTCGGTGCCGGGGTCGACGAGGACCTGGTCTACGAGATCACCAAGGCGGTATGGAACGAGAAGTCCCGCAAGCTGCTGGATAACGGCCACGCCAAGGGTAAGGCGATCACCCTGGAGTCGGCGCTGGACGGTGTTGGCATCCCGCTGCATCCGGGTGCCGCGCGCTTTTACAAAGAAGCCGGCATAGCCAAGTAGGTTCGGCTAAGTACCAGGCAGGGCCGGGGTCGCCAAGGCGATCCCGGCCTTGACCTATTTGGCGTGTATTTTCTAGCCAAAGCAGGGCGATGTGCTGGATTCTTCGGTGGTAGGATAAGCTAGAATGTCAATGCCTGATCCGACGGTGCTTGACCCGACGGCCGCCCTCCACCTCGAGGAAAAATACGACCCCGAGATGCAATTCCGGCCGATTGCGCCGCCGGCAAGCTGGCTGGTCGCGGCGCTGTTGGTAGCGCTCTCCAGCTTTCACTACTACACCGCCGGCTTCGGCATCCTGCGCGAAGCGACGCACCGCGGCATTCATCTGGCCTTCGTCATGGGCCTGATCTTTCTGGTCTTCGGCTTTCGCCGGAAGCACGCCGCCGTTCCGGGCTTTTGGGCCCCTGGCGGGGTGCCGCTGATCGACTGGCTGCTGGCGCTTATCGCCGCGACCGTGGCGCTCTACATCCCATATGTCTTCAACGATCTGGCGTTCCGCATCGGCGACCCGTTGCCCATTGATGTGATCATGGGCACGGTGATGATCGCCGTCGTGCTCGAGGCGACACGGCGTTCCATGGGCCCGGCGCTGCCGGTGATCGCGATCGTCTTCATTCTGTATGGGCTCTACGGGCGGTACGCGCCGGGGGTGCTGGTGCATCCGGGCGCCGACTGGACCGGCTTGGTCAATCATCTCTATCTGACCAGCCAGGGCATCTACGGCATCGCCGTGGGCGTGGTGGCCACCTTCGTCTTTCACTTCGTCCTCTTTGGCGTGCTGGCCAACCGCATTGGCGCCGGGCAGTTGTTTATCGACCTGGCATCCTGCGTGGCCGGGCGTTATGCCGGCGGCCCGGCAAAAGTCGCCGTCTTTTCCTCGGCCATGTTCGGCATGATCTCCGGCTCGTCCATCGCCAATACAGTGACCACTGGGGCACTGACCATTCCGGCCATGAAGCGGATCGGGTATCGGCCGCATTTCGCCGCCGCGGTAGAGGCGACGGCGAGCACCGGCGGCCAGATCACGCCGCCGATCATGGGCGCCGCGGCGTTCATCATGATCGAGTTTCTGGAGATCCCCTACCGGGATATCCTGCTCGCCGCTATGGTGCCGGCGGCGATGCACTACCTAGGTGTCTTCACCATGGTGCATCTGGAGGCCAAGCGCTTGGGTCTGCGTGGCTTGCGCCCGGAAGAGCTGCCGCGCGCCGTTCGCGTTCTCCGAGACGGCTGGCCGGCGCTGATCCCGCTGATACTTCTGGTCGCCATCATCTTGTCTGGGCGCACGCCATTCATGGCAGCTTTTTGGGGGATAACCGGCTGTATCGTGGTCGGTTTCCTGAATCCGAAGAACCGGCTGACCGTGCGCGACCTGATCGATTGTTTTCAGCTCGGCGCCAAGTACGCCCTGGCGGTCGGTGCCTCGGCGGCGGCGGTGGGGGTGATCGTCGGCGTGGTTACCCTGACGGGCATGGGCTTCAAGGTCTCGTTTATGGTGACCAGCGCGGCGGCGCAGATCGGCGGTTGGATCGTTGCCCTCGTGCCCTTCGGATTGGTGACCATTGCCGATGCGACCCTGGCCTTGACGTTGGTTTTCACGGCCATTGCCTGCATTCTGATGGGCGCCGGTATTCCGACGACGGCAACCTATATCGTGCTGGTATCGATCGCGGCACCCGCCCTCGGTTTGCTCGGCGTGGCGCCAATCGTCGCTCATTTCTTCGTCTTCTATTATGGCGTCCTGGCTGACATCACGCCGCCGGTGGCACTGGCTGCCTATGCCGGTGCGGGTATCGCCGGAGCCAACCCGTTCAAGGCCGGCAACACGGCCTTTCGCCTGGCCTCTGCGAAGGCGCTGGTCCCTTTCGTTTTCGTCTATTCCCCGGCTATGCTCATCGTCACCGACGGTTTTACCTGGAGCGCCTTTTTTGTGACCGTCGTGGGCTGCACCGCCGGCATCGTTTTGCTAGGCGCTGCCCTGACCGGCTATCTGCTTAGGCCCATGACGTGGCCAGGGCGCTGGGCGCTTGGGCTGGCGGCGCTATTGTTGGTGGCACCGGGGGTCAAGAGCGGACTTATCGGCCTCGTGATAGCCGCCCCCGTGCTGTTGGCACAGGTGATCGCCGCGCGGCGCACGCGCGCGGCAGCGGTTGCCGGCAGTGAGTGAGCCCCGTGCCCGAACTACCGGACATTACCGCATACATTGACGCCCTCGGCCGGCGGATCACCGGCGAGGTGCTGCAGGACGTGCGCCTGGCGAGCGCCTTTCTGCTGCGCACGGCGGTGCCGCCCATCGCCACGGTCAAGGGCAAGCGGGTGCGATCCTTGCGCCGCCTCGGTAAGCGCATTGCCATCGGTCTCGATGACGATCTATGGCTGGTCCTGCATCTTATGATCGCCGGCCGTCTGCATTGGCATGAGCCCGGCGCGCCAATCCCCGGCAAGCGAGGGCAGGCGGCCTTCGATTTCTCTAGTGGCACCCTGATCCTCACCGAGGCCGGGCCGCGCCGGCGGGCGTCACTGCATGTGGTGCAAGGGGAGGTAGACTTGCGTGCCCACGACCCCGGCGGTATCGAACCGCTGGAGGCGGATCTGGCGGCCTTTGCCGCCGCTCTGACGGGCGCCAATCACACGCTCAAGCGTGGCCTGACCGATCCCCGTATCTTCAGCGGCATCGGCAACGCCTATTCTGACGAGATTCTGCATCGCGCCCGCTTGTCGCCGGTCGCCATGACCACGTCGTTGTCGGCGGACGAAATTGCGCGTCTTCATCGAGCCGTGCAGGAAACCCTGCGCGACTGGATCGCGCGTCTCGGCGCCGAGACCGGCGATGGTTTTCCCGAGAAAGTGACGGCCTTTCGCCCGGAGATGGCGGTGCACGGGCGGTTCGGCAAGCCATGTCCGGATTGCGCCGCCCCGGTTCAACGCATTCGCTACGCCAGCAACGAGACCAACTATTGTCCGCGCTGCCAGACCGGCGGCAAGATTTTGGCGGATCGGGCGCTGTCGCGGCTGCTGAAAAAAGACTGGCCGCGCACCCTGGAAGAGCTAGAGGCCCGCCGTTTGCCGCGAAAGGGACCGTGACAATGGCAGGCGAATCAAGCTAACTGCCGCTTGGTATGCTTGTATCCAACCATCGGGGCTGATCCGAATGGCTCACCTGAATTCGATTGGCGGTAAGGCCGGAATGACTCTGCGTTTTGTCGCCGTCTTGTGGTCGGCACCCCTTTTGTTCGGCTGCGCGTTCTATGATCAGGCGCTGCTGCCGTCGCTGACCGGCGAATTTGCCACGGGCATTCGGGCCGCGCCGCAACCCGGTGCGTCGCCTCTCGGCATGGCGCAACTGGCGCCGCATTCAGCACCGATCTACTTGCCGGTTGCCGGCGAGGGGACAACGGCGGGACCGCTTCAGCCGCTGGCCATCATCCGCTTTGCCAAGCCGGACCAAAAATTCGAAGATGAATTGCGCGCCGCCGTCGAGCATGCGCTTTCCAGCAAACCGGATGCGGGCTTCGGTCTCGTCGCGGTATCGCCATCGGGAGCGGGGGCGACCCTGGATGCGGTGGCCGTGCAGCGCAATATCGAACGTGTACTCGCGGCGATGACCAAGGCGGGCGTGGCGGACGACCGTGTCATTTTCTCGGCCGCCAGCGACAACGGCGCGACGTCGGACGAAGTGCACATCTACCTGCTGGATCTTAGCAAGGCTCCCTAAAACCCGGGCATTCTCCGTGGCCTTTGGCGGTGCGCTCCAGTAGAGTGTGGCCGCCGCAGCTACAGGGGGAATTCATGCCGGAAAATGTCACCGTCGTCGCTCATCCACTGATCCAACACAAGCTCGCGCTGATGCGGCGGAAAGAAACGTCGAGCGCCGATTTTCGCCAGCTTTTGCGTGAGATTTCGTTGCTTCTTGGCTACGAGGTCATGCGCGATCTGCCGCTTACCCAGGTCGAAATCGAAACACCGTTGACCGCCATGCAAGCCCCGCGGCTTGAGGGCAAGAAGCTGATGCTGGTTTCCATTTTGCGGGCCGGCAATGGCTTGCTCGAGGGCATGTTGGATCTGGTTCCCTCGGCGCGCGTCGGCCACATCGGCCTGTACCGCGACCCGGAAACCCTGGAGGCGGTGGAATACTATTTCAAAGTGCAGCAGGACATGGGCCAGCGCTTGGTTATCGTTCTTGACCCCATGCTTGCCACCGGCCACTCGGCCGCTGCCGCCGTTTCTCGTCTGAAAAAAGCGGGAGCGCGGAACATCAAATTCGTCTGCCTGCTGACCGTGCCGGAAGGTATCGCCGCCATGCGCGAGGCGCACCCGGACGTGCCCATCTTCACGGCGGCCATCGACGAATACCTGAACGACCACGGCTACATCGTGCCCGGCCTTGGCGACGCCGGCGACCGTCTGTA
>JAJFGP010000102.1 GCA_021776055.1 Kiloniellaceae bacterium | reverse complement strand
GCCATGTACCTGAACGACGTCTTCACCGTCCCCGCCAGCCTGGCCGGCTTACCGGCCATCTCGGTCCCCGCCGGCCTATCCGGCGACGGCCTGCCGCTTGGCCTACATCTCATCGGCCGTGCCTTTGACGAGGAGACGGTGCTAAAGACTGCTACGGTCCTTGAAGAAGCCGCTCAATTCACTGCCGAGCCAGGATTTATCGCCGGGCGGTGAGGGGAATGCTGTTAACGACTCGGGCAGAATTCTTGGTATCCGTGTTCTCCAATATGCCAGATCAAAAGGGAGATAGAATGATCGATTGTTACCGAATATGATCAATCCGCTGGGGCGATCGCATCCCTCCGACTATGATGAGCGTACGTGTCCCAGGTAATTTGATAGTCGTCGGACTGGTTGCCCCAAGCCGTCCAGTCTTTCCGTTTGCCACGCGCGAATAGTTCTAGATAGGGACCGGGGCTGCATGCTTCGACAATGTCAAAGAGTTGATCAGGCTTTCGGCTATGTTCCCGCTTTCGAGTGGCGAGGAAATTGACTTGGCGACGACCAGCAGCAAGCGTGCGAGCGTTTTTTCCTCGAACACCAAACAAGATCAGCTCTGTAACGTTGCGGAAATAAAACCCAACTCCTCGCCCGTCTGGGCCACCATCTTTCCGAATTTTGTGCCAGATCAGATTGGTTTTGTATTCAAATCCCCATGCACTAAGAACTTGAATACCTTGGGGCAAGAGAGCATTGGGAACCCAAAGGTAGAGGTGCGCGGGCTCTTTTGTGACCTCGGCTACAGGGAGAGCCATAATTTCTTCGAGGCTCATTGTTCCGTAGCGGGAAAGGCGGCGATGCTCTGGAGCCATCTTTCCCGTACGATTTTGGAATCGCCACGGAGGATCTGCTAATATTGTTGAAAACTTATTGCCAGCAAGCTGACTACGAAGCTCTGTAATTGGATCAGGCTGTTTCGACATTGTCCCAATCCTCTATGCACTTAGGTGTAATTCCTATCGCCAATACAGGGCAGCCGCCGTTCCGACCAGCGTTCAAACGATAAATCAGTTTTCCCATCCATGTCGTACTGGCGCCGTATTTTTCATAGGTCATTCTAGGATTTCCGGGACTCTTGTAGTCAATCGAGCCATCCTTTTTGAGTGCTTCGCCAAGTTGACGGAACACTGAGTTTAAAGATTCGCTGCGTGTAACAAGCACAGCAGCGTCAATGACACCGCACTGCGCAAACGCGTTAAATGCGTATAAATCTCGGTCAAACGTCTGATCTTTACTGTTCCATTCGAGATCAAAAGCAACCCGACCTTTAACGTAATCAATTTTATGTCCGTCAAGAAATTTTTCTCTCAATAACCTTCTCGTCCTTTTTTCAAATTTTGTTTTTCTGTTTCCAGTTCCTTCCACTTGTTCTTTCCAGACCAATTTCACAAGTAAGTCACCTTGAATATTTGTTTCATGCCATCCGAGTGGCCGAAGGCTGGTTGAAAATATCTTAGGGATGTCCGACTCATTTCCTCCAGCCGTGCGTATCATTGAAGTTGTTATTTTAAAATCGCGCAGCGCAGACAAAAGGTCGTTAAATTCCTCAGTCCGACTTTCGGAGAGGATTACCGCGGCGCTTCGATAGCTATGCACCTCATAGCGGTTACGAATGTCTACAGGGATCTTGGAATCGACGAGGCTTTGCCGATCTGCGGCCTCGCTGGGTGCCGATGCTATGTCGCGCGCGTTGTCTTCCAAGTTCTCATCTTCGTTGTCGTCCGACATTGATAGGCCCCGGCTTCTTTTAGAGCATCGTCGATTCTTGTGTTTCACGATACATCCGATTGCTCATAAAAAAAATCCCTGGAACACGCAAACAATGCGCACACCGAATGACGTAAGGATTTGTACATTGTTGCGCTACTGGATCTACGTGATATCGAACGTTTGCACCTGTCTCTCGCCGCGTGCGCCACGCGGAGGCAGGCGCCATCAGAAGCTTGGAGCCGCGGTTAGCACGGACCCGTGCTACCGCCCAATCGCTGGGCAGTGCGATTCAAATTGACAGATGTCCAATGGGGCACGCAAGAAGAACGCTGGCGGATTGAGCAACGCGTTGTTTGTCTATTCGTGATCCGAGTCGGAAGCGAGTTGGTGCTGGAGTGCTAGCGCCTAATCCTGCGAGCTTGCGGCGGCGGGTTTCGCCTTCTTTTTCGGGCTTTTCTTGACGTCGGCCGCGGCGATTTCGGCGGCTTCCTTGTCGGCGGCTTCCTTGGCCAGGCGAAGGGCGCGTAGGCGCGCTGTCTTTTCGTTTACCGCCTTTTCCGCCTTCTCCCGCTCTTTCAGGGCCTGGGTTTCTTGATGTTTGGCCTTGTGGAATTTTTCCTCGGCCTTTGATCTTGTCGTATTCAGCATGACGGCAATCCTCTGGTTCTGGGCAAGCCACTACGTGCGGCGGTTGCCGTTGCGGGGTGCCGGGCGGTATGCCCGCCGGTCTGAATCAAGGCGTCTCTAATCCGGGCGGCGGCCAGTGTAACTGGCCCGTCAGGCAGCCGCCCCCAGCCGAAGCGGGAGGCGGCGCCAGGTGGCTTTAGTCGACGATGGACAGATTCTCGGCGGACGATTTGCCGTTCTGACCCGACTGTAGCTCGTAGGAAACTTTCTGGCCTTCATTCAGGCCAGTAAGCCCCGCACGCTCGACGGCGGAAATGTGGACGAATGCGTCTTTCGACCCATCTTCGGGCTCAATGAAGCCGAAGCCTTTGATGGAATTGAACCACTTAACTGTTCCGGTTGGCATAGTCTCTTAACCTCTAACAAATATGAAAATTGCGCCGCACATCATGTAACGGCGTGGTCGTTCGTAACGTTCACAATGTCAGCAGGAAACTAAGCGACCGGTTGAGCGGTTGTTCAGGTATCACTAAACAAATGCGAAACGTCTGGCGCATATATAGGCCCGTATCCCCATATAATCAAGGGTTTTCGTAAGCTTCCGAGCGCATGGCGGGCAGGTCAGGTTGCCGAGCGCATGGCCCATCGGGCTCGTCATTTGCAGGATTCTCGGCTAGCGTCCGCCCCCATGGGAACCGGCGCCGCGTGGAGCATGTAAATGGGTGAGAAGGGGGCCGATCGGCGCCTCGCGGCGGCGCGTCGTGCTATCGGTATGGTTCGCGAGGCGCTGGACGGGCATTTCTCGGTTCGGCTGTGGGACGGCTCGCTGGAGCCGCTTGGGCGCGACGTGGTTCCGGGTCTGGCGGTCCAGATCAACTCGCCGGGGGTCATATCCTCCCTCCTGCGCCGACCGACCCTGGACCGGGTGATCCGGCACTATGCCCATGGCCGCATCGATATCGAGGGCGGCACCCTGATCGATATCGGAGCGCCGCTGACCGGCATCGGCGGGTCGCGAAAACGCCTGCGGCAAATCAACAAGCTGGCCCTGGCGAAAACACTTTGGCCGCTGCTGATCGCCAAGGGCGACCATCCGGACACCGGCCGGGCATTCGGCGCCGGTGCCGAGGGAGCGGGCCGGCAAGAGGGCGATAACAAGCGCTTTATCCAATTCCATTACGACGTGGGAAATCCGTTCTACCAGCTCTTTCTCGATCCCGAGATGCAGTATTCGTGCGCCCACTACCCGACCTGGGAGACCGGCCTGGAGGATGCCCAGACGGCCAAGTTAGAGATGATTTGCCGTAAGCTGCGCCTGAAACCTGGCGAGCGGTTCTTGGACATCGGCTGTGGTTGGGGCGGTTTGCTGTGTCACGCGGCGGCGAATCATGGCGTGCGGGGGCACGGCGTTACCCTGTCGGCGGAGCAACTGGCCTTCGCCCGGGAGAAGGTCGCGCGACTGGGGCTATCGGACCGGATCACTTTGGAGTTGATGGATTATCAGGCGCTTGATGGCCAGTTCGATAAAATCGCTTCAATCGGCATGTATGAGCATATCGGGCTCGACAACATTCCGGCCTATTTCCATAAGGTGCAGGCGTTGCTGGCGGACGGCGGCCTATTCTTGAACCATGCCATCTCCCGCGGTGCCAAGCGTAAGAAAGCGCGGTTCTCCAAGCGCCCCGAGCAGCGGGCCTTGCAAAAATACATCTTTCCCGGTGGCGAACTTGACGACATCGGCCACACCCTGATGGAGATGGAAAGGGCCGGCTTCGAGGTTCACGACGTGGAGGGCTGGCGCGCCCACTATGAGAAGACCACGCAGGCTTGGTGCGAACGCCTGACCGCCCGGCGCGAGGAGGCAATCCAACTCGTCGGCGCCGCGACCTATCGCATTTGGGTCGCCTATCTAGGCGGCTGTTCGCTGGCCTTCCGGCGTGGATCGGCGCGAATATATCAGACTCTCGCCGGCAAGTCGGCCAAAGGGCCGCCGGCGGTTCCGCCGAGCCGGGCCGACCTATACCGATAGTGGATTGGTCGCCGCTCTAGACCTCCGCCCATAGGCGCAACAAGTTGCCTTGTAGCCGGTCGAAGCGTTCCTGCATCTCGGAATCGGGAAAGGCGGTCACGGCCATTTCGCGCAGGCCGCTGACCTCGTAGTGGATCTCCCGCTGGGCTTGGCCGCGCAGCATGGATTGGATCCAGCCGACCGCGCCCCAACGCGAGCCGCTTTTTATCGGATCGACGCGGTGGATCATGCTGGAGGGATAGACGATGGCGTTGCCGGCTTCTTCCTTCACGCGCTGTTCGCCATAGGGCGTTTGCAGCACGAATTCGCCGCCGTCATAGGTGCGCGGATCGGTCAGGAAGACGCTGAAAGACAGGTCCGAACGGATCGGCTGGCTGCGCATGCCGCCCATCAGCGGCGCGTCCATGTGGTTCTTGTAGAACATGCCCGGATCGTAGCGGTTGAATTCCAGGGTGATTTGCTTGGGCACGGCGTAGTCCTTGAAGTCCTGCCGCGCCATCAGGGCCCCGATCACCTTCTGGATGGCGGTGCCGAATTCTTCCGTGCCGCGCGCAGCCTGTAAATTATTTTTCAGGGTTGCCTTGCCGCTGACCGCGCCGTCGATGAATTTTGCCGCCTCGACAATGCGGCGCACCTCGGCCACCTCTGACGGATTGAGCACATTTTCGAGCTTGAGAAGCATTCCCTGCGACCTTATCCAGTTACCTCATTTTTCAGGATCATAGCCGGGGTAGGCTGGTCAAACCAGGGGCGCCGCTGGACCGAGCAGGGAGAAGGCGATTACTCTGGCCGCGGGGATACCGCCGGAGGAAGAAAGCCGATGTCAAACGTCGCCACCCTGACCGAAGAACAGGAGATGATCCGCGACACGGCGCGGCAGTTCGCCAGCGAGCGCCTGGCGCCCAACGCCGCGGAATGGGATCGAGAATCGCGCTTTCCCGCCGATGCGGTGGCGGAGATGGGGCGCCTCGGCTTCATGGGCATGCTGGTGCCGGACGAGTGGGGCGGTGCCGGTGCCGACCATGTGGCCTATGCCCTAGCATTGATGGAGGTCGCCGCCGGCGACGGCTCGTGCTCGACCATCATGGGGGTGCACAACTCGGTCGGTTGCATGCCGGTGCTGAATTACGGTACCCAAGACCAGAAGGAGCGGTTCCTGCGCCCCATGGCCGGCGGCGACATGCTGGCCGCTTTCTGCCTCACCGAGCCGCAGGCGGGATCGGATGCCTCGGCGTTGAAGACGCGGGCGGAGCGAGACGGCAACCACTACGTGCTCAACGGGACGAAGCAGTTCATCACGTCGGGCCGGAATGCCAAGGTCGCCATCGTCTTCGCGGTGACCGACCCGGCGCGCGGCAAGAAGGGCATCAGCGCCTTCATCGTGCCCACCGATACGCCCGGCTACCAGGTGGCCAGCGTCGAGAAGAAGCTCGGCCAGAACGCCTCAGATACCTGCCAGATTGCTTTCGACAACATGCGCTTAACGCCCGATCTTCTTCTGGGCGAGGAAGGGGAGGGGTACCGCATCGCCCTGTCCAACCTGGAGGGCGGGCGCATCGGCATCGCCGCCCAGGCAACCGGCATGGCCCGCGCCGCGTACGAGGCGGCCCTTGCTTATGCGCAGGAGCGGCAGGCCTTCGGCACGGTGATCGCCGCGCACCAGGCGGTGGCCTTTCGCCTGGCCGATATGGCCACGTCCCTGCAGGCGGCGGAATTGATGACCCTGCACGCCGCGGCCCTACGCGATGCCGGGCAGCCGTGCCTGAAAGAAGCGGCGATGGCCAAGCTGTTCGCCTCGGAAATGGCCGAGCGAGTGTGTTCCGATGCCATCCAGATCCACGGCGGTTACGGCTATCTGGCCGATTTTCCGGTGGAGCGCATCTACCGCGACGTGCGCGTCTGCCAAATCTACGAAGGCACCTCGGATATCCAGCGCCTGATCATCGGGCGGCAGATTTTAGAGTAGGGCGCACGGCGCCTCACGACCGATCACGAAGAGACCCGCCACGGATCACACGGATTTGACGGAAGAACGGTGGGGTTATCGGGTAAGGTCGGCATTCCTTCCGGTCAGGGCCGGTTACCGGGACTAGGGGGCAACCTGCTAAGGAGAAAACCGATGCGTAGGCGCGTGGTGACTTCGATTGTTTTTGCGGCGGTGATGGCAATTCTGGCGCCTTTGTCAGGCGTCCAGGCGGCGGAGGACGTGATTGCCCGTGGCACCTTCACGGGCGCCAGCGGTCATAAGACCAGCGGCGGTGTTTCGCTGGTGCGGACCGATGCGGGCACGAAGATTGTTCTCGAACAGGACTTCAGCCTCGATGGCGCGCCGGATCCGCGGGTTGGTTTGGGCCGCGACGGTGCCTACGACGCGAAGACGCAGCTGGCTCCCCTGAGCGCCAACAAAGGCCGCCAGGCATACCCGATACCGGCCTCGGTCGATTCCGCGGCCTACAACGAGGTCTATATCTGGTGCGAGAAGTACAGCGTGCCGCTGGGCGTGGCCAAGCTGAAGTAACCGCTGACTGTGCTGGCGGGGCTACTAGCGTCCGCTCTTGTGGGCCTTTGGACCGGCCTGCTCTGGCATCATTGGATGGATAGGGGCCACGGATTTGGCCCGCGCCGAGCAGTTTTGGCTGGGAGCGGCGGGGTCGTTACCGCCATTCTCGCCGCGCCGACGGTCTGGTCCGCCGTGCTCGATGGCTACGGCAACGATAGCTTTTTCACACTCGCGCCCTGGCCGCGCGCCGGATTAGCCGCGCTGTCGGCGGCCCTGATTCTTAGCTTGTTCTCGCTGTTGGCGGCCAAGTCCGCGGCCTTCTATCGCGCTGGTGCAAAGCTGCGGGTGCCGCCGCTCGTAGTACTTGCCGCCGATCTGCTGGCAAGTGCCGCCCTCATGGTGGGGGCCTTGGGGCTGTCGCCACAGGTCTACTACAGCTACTACCGCCTGATCGTGCCCGACTTGCCGGCGCAGTGGCAGCTGCCCGGCTGGGCCGTATCTGAGTCCCCGCTGCGGCAAGCATACCTGGCGCCGGGGGCAAGTCTGGCGGATCATCTTGTGGGACTGACGTTCTGGTCCTTGCTCGTCATGACCGGCTGGCTCTTCGTACTCGCGCACCCGCAGGTTCGGCAACGGGTATCGAGCCGTGTGGCCGGCTTGGGCGCGGCTCTGGTCTGCGGCCTGATCTACGGGCTCACCTAGAGTGGGCAAGTCACCTCTCGATGATTTTTTCTGTGACTCGCCCGCCGGTTTGCGTGTCCGCCAGCCACACCGACCTTATCTTCCTGCAAAAGCCCGCCTCGGACGGTAACCAGTGGCGGTAACCAGGGGCAGTATAAAGTTTCTCCAATTTTCCGATTGGCCTGAACTATATAGTCTCCCCGAATACGTCCCTGTCCCCAATTACTGAGCGCCTGATCATCGGCCACGAGATTTTGGGGTAGCACGGAAGGAACCGCCCGATGAAATTTTCGGTCAGCCATTTTGAGGACAGCAAGTTCGAAGGCGGGGGCTTGCGCGGCTTTTTCGAGTACCGCGATCTGGGGATCACGGCATCGACGGGCGGCAAGGCCGGTGCGCACGTCATCCGCGCGGTCCCAGGAAAGCACGCCACCGGCGAGCCGCACCGCCATAGCTTAGAGTTTCAGATGGTCTATGTGCTGAAGGGCTGGGTGCGCTTCTGGTACGAAGGGCACGGCGAAATCCTGTTGAAGCCCGGCTCGTGCGTCCATCAACCGCCGGGCATAACGCACCGCGAGCTTGAGCATTCCGATGATCTGGAATTGATCGAAATCACACTTCCGGCCGAGTTTGAAACCGAGGCGGTGTCTATACCAGCGTCGGGTAGGTGACTTGGGCGCCGCCCGCGAAACTCAAAGGGGCAGATAAGTATTGTGCCCCGGGAAATCCAAGTCGACTAAACCCTTGTACGGCGCGCCATCACTTCTTCTTGCCGCGTGCCATAGAGTCCTGTTTGACCAGGGTTGTCGGTGCGGTACCCGCGGTGGCGGAGATTTTCGGTTTCGTCTGCTTGGGCTTCTTAAGCTCGCGATTGCTTCGTTTTTGACCCTTGGCCATGGGCTTGCTCCCAACAGGGCGAGGCGCTGCCTCGGAAAAGGTCATCGCCGACTCGGTGCCGGCTCAGGCCGAACCGCCACAAGCTTGCCGCGTTCGGCGATAGCACGCAAGCGAGTATGCCTGTCAATGACGTATCATAAATGGGGACAGTATATAGTTTTCAATCTTTCGCCCGCGCGGGACGGCCGGGTTTGCGCGGTGTTACGTCCTTGCCGAGGCGGCGTTTGAGCCGAGCCAGAAAACGCGTGTCGCCGAGCGGATGGCCGGTGCGCTCATGGCCGCGGATGGTGTCGATATCCTCCGCCGCTAGCTTGGTGCCAAGATGCGCCCTCCAGTCGTCCACCCTGTCCAGCAACGGCGCGACGGAGATCAGGTCGTCGTCCTTGCCCGTCAAATGCGCCTTGGCGCTCGACCATGCCCAGGCGCGCGGGCTTCGAACCAACTTCGCCCGGACCGGGTTCAACTCGACATAGCGCGCGCACGCCAGCAAGTGGGCGTCATCCATGGGAAAAGACGCGAAACGACTCTGCCACAGATGACCGAGCCAGCCTTTGCGGGCGTTGACATGCCGAGTGTAGCGCCGGTGCGTTTCGCCCAGCGCGGCGCGCAGCCCGTCTTCGTGCGAGGGCACCAGGATGAGGTGCACATGGTTGGGCATCAGGCAATACGCCCAGACCTGCGTACCGGCCTTGGCGCACCACTCGCCGAGCAGAGATTTGTAAGTCCGGTAGTCGCCGTCACCAAAAAACACCGGCAAACGCCGATTGCCCCGCTGCGTCACATGATGCGGAATACCAGGAACCACTAGTCGGGCATGACGTGCCATAGCCTCAGCATACGGTTGCTACGAGAAATGGCAATTAATTATATACTGTCCCTCATTTACTCCTGTCCCTCATTTACTCTGCGGACTAGGTTGTGGGAGATGGCTCGCCCATTCTTGACGATGCGGATTGGGTGCCATCGTCCATATTTGGAAGCATGTGTTTTTCGCCCCAATTCCTTAGCTCGAGCAGGGCAGGTGCAAGCGTCTTTCCAAGGTCGGTTAGGGAATATTCGACCTTTGGCGGAACCTGTGGGTAGATTTCGCGTCTGACAAGTCCGTCGCGCTCAAGCTCGCGAAGTTGATTGGTCAGCATTCGTTGGGTGACGTTGGGCAGGAGGCGGCGCAACTCATTAAAGCGCCTCGTGCCTTCCATCAGTCGGAACAGAATCACGGCCTTCCATTTCCCACCAACCACGTCGAGCGCAGCTTCGACGGGGCAGTTCGTATAGCTGTGGTGCCGTTGTTTTCGCATCCAGAGAGCCTAGTGGTATATAATATGACACTATATACAATATTTGTGCGTACTGTTCAACAATGACTTTACACCCATATCATCATGCGTAACGACAGTGAATTCACAGCATGAGGAGTGAGCCGATATGGGGTTAACAGCAGGTCGATCCAAAACAGCAGCAACCGGCATGGGGCTGCTCGCCAGCGTCGTCGCGCTTTCAGGCATTGCCCTGACGCATCATGAAGCCGGTGCTGGGGGAGCCGATATCCTCGGCCACAGCGTCTATGGCCAAGGCCCGGAAAAGGTTCTGGTCTTTCATGATTGGATGGGCGATTCGGCTAACTACGATCCAGTCGTCCCATACCTCGACTCCGCCACATTCACTTATGTGTTCGCCGATGTCCGTGGCTACGGGCAATCGCGCAACTTGGAAGGCGAATACACTGTCGAAGAAGTCGCGGGCGATGCGTTCCGCCTCGCCGACGAATTGGGCTGGAAAAGGTTCCATGTGGTCGGCCATTCCATGAACGGCATGGTTGTTCAGCGGATGGCCATCGACGATTGGGTCTCAGGCGCTAAGCGGCTCAAAAGCGTCGTCGCGATCACGCCCGTTACGGCGGATGGATATCCGGCCGACGAGGGAACGAAGAAATTCCTTTGGGACGCGGTCGGTGACCGTGCGGTCACCGAGCAGGCGTTCTCCGGCCTTACCGGCGGACGTCTGCTGCCAGCCTGGAGCCGACTGAAGACAGATCGATACCGAGCAATGTCTACTGAGGCCGCAGTGAAGGGTTATTACAAGATGTGGCTGGACACCGATTTTTCCGCGGATGCTCGGGCGGCGAAGGTTGGCACGCCAATCCGGGTCATTGGCGGCCGCCAGGATTTGCCGGGCTTCAGTGAGGAGAAATATCGAGCGACCTTTGAAGCCTGGTATCCGAACGCCGATCTTCAGTTCATTACCGACTCCGGGCACTACCCGATGCAGGAGACGCCTGTCTATCTGGCGACCCTGGTCGAGGGATTCCTAGCCGCTAATAAATAGCAAAGCACTCACACCGAGACGCGATTCGGATTCGCCATGGGCGACACGAATCGCGGTTCCACCAGCAAGGACGAGAGAAATGGACTCCAAGAAAACCGCCATCATCCTGGTCGACGACGCGAACGATTTCCTTTCTGAGAAGGGAAAGCTGAATGGTGCGGTGAAGCACGTCGTCGCCAGCAACAAGGTCCTCGCCAACATCAACGATCTCGTGAAAAGGGCCAGAGCCAAAGGGATCACCGTCATCCACGTGCCGCTCCAATTCTCGGCGGATTACCGCGAGATGGGCGATGATCCTTATGGCATATTCTCTGTGGTCAAGGAGTCCGGCGCGTTTCAAAGAGGTTCGTGGGGTGCCGAGGTTGCTGACAGTCTCGACGTTCAGGACAGCGACATCGTGGTCAACGGCAAGAGTACGACCTGCGCCTTCGCCACAACCGATTTGGACTCAGTGCTCAATAAACACGGTATCGCGACTGTTGCCTTGGGCGGGCTGCTGACAAACATCTGCATCGAATCGACGATGCGCACGGCGTACGACAAGGGCTACGAAGTCTATACGCTCACTGATTGCGCGGCGACCATCGGCGACGAACAGCAACGGGCCGCCATCGAACACGATTGGCCGATGTTCTCAAAGCCGGTTAGCCACGGCGAATTCTTGAATTTGCTCGACTAGACTACCTGCTAAGCGCCGGCGCAGCCGGCCCTCACCCCGCCAGCGGCAGCGACAGGATAAAGCGCGACCCCTGGCCGGGTTCGCTGGCGACTGTCAAATCGCCGTCCATGGCGCGGGCTAGGTCTCGGGCGATGGCTAGGCCGAAGCCTTGGCCGGGGGCGGTGTGGGTGCCGGCGGCGGGTTGGACGCGGTAGTTGGTGGCGAAGATTTTGGCTTGCTCGTCCGGGGAGATGCCGATGCCGGTGTCCCAGACCACGATCTGTAGGTTGCCGTTCGGACCTGTTTGCGTCTCCAGGCCGACGGAGCCGCCGGCGGGGGTGAACTTGATGGCGTTGGTGAGCAGGTTGACCAGGATTTGCGTGCAGGCCACCGGATCGCCGGTGACTTGCCCCGCGGCCATGGGGCCGACGCGGCTGATGTCGATGTCGGCGTCCTGGGCCTGCAGCACCACCAGGGCTTTGGCCTTGGCCACCAAGTCGGCCACGTCGAGAGCCTCGGAGGTCAGCGGCCGGCCGTCGGCGGATTTCGCCGTTTCATGCATCTGCACGACCAGGCGATCCAGGTGCTGGCCGGCCTCGCGGATGGTGCGCAGGCAGTCGGCATAGCGCTCGCCCAAGGGTCCATAAACGCCGCTGAGCGCCAAGTCGGAGTAGCCGATGATGGCGTTGAGCGGTGTGCGCAACTCGTGCGCCGTTTGGGCCAGCGGAACTTCGTGGTGCGGCGTTTCCGCTGGCTTTGCAGCGAGTTCCGCCGAGAGCTGCTGTTGGTGGAGTAGCGATTCTTCCAACGCGTCAGCTAGGGCGCGTAACTCGTTCTCCGCGCTTGTTTCCGGCTTGGGCGGTGGGGCCAGTATCGCGGTGCCGCGAAAACCGGCGAAGCGATTGGTCTCGTCGTCGAAATAGGGGACGCCGCTGAGGTGATAGGTGGCCCGCCGGTCGCCGCTGCCGGTCATGGCGAAGGCCGCCATGCGGAAGGGGCGGCGGGCGCGGATGGCCGCCTCGGCCTGCTGTTCTGGGCCGCCGTTGGCTGCGAACTGGCCCAGGTTGGTGAGCGGCCGGCCGATCAAGACCTGAGCGGGTAAGCCCAATTTTAGGGCAACCGGAGAGGACACATAGGTAAGCGCTAAGTCCGCATCCGTCTCCCACAGCCAATCGACGGTCGAGCGAAGCAAATCCTCGTAACGGGCACTGACGGTGGCGACGCGGGATGTGGCGGCGCGGGCATCTTGATCGACAGGTATTACATCCGCCAAAATTCTGGCGATTCGGCCGCCAAGGTCTCCCTCTTGCGGCGGCTCGGTGGTCCGCTCCCACTCCGGCGGCCGCATGGCGGCTCCCTCTCGCGTCGGCACTGCCCCCGCCCCGAGCGCACCGATTGTTTTGTTAGTAGTTTGCAAAGTATACCCGAGTCGAGCCCGACCGACAATGCACCGCGGCCCAGGATTGCAAATAACCGGTGTCCTAAACTTGGTCTTTGCGCGGCGGTGAGATTTGCTAAATTGGTTGTGCTTAAGGAAAGATTCAAAGGACCCAGGTGGATGGCCAAACCGATCGATTTCTATTTCGATTTCTCAAGTCCTTACGGTTATCTCGCGGCGCAACGCATCGACGAGATCGCTGCGGAAAACAGGCGAGAGGTGACCTGGCGGCCCTTCCTCATTGGGGCGGTCTTCAAGACCACCGGTGCTCAACCGCTGCTCGACCTTCCTATGAAGGGCGACTACGCGCGCCGCGATCTAGAGCGCAGCGCCCGCCTGATGGATATTCCGTTCGCCGTGCCCGATCCCTTTCCCTTCATGTCGGTTTCCGCCTGCCGGGCCTGCTACTGGTTGAGCGAGAAAGATACGGAGGCCGGCAAGGCGTTGGCTCAGGCTCTCTACCGTGCTGCTTTTGCCGAGGGCCGGAACATCGCCAATCCGCAGGGGGTGGCCGACGTGGCGGCAGACATAGGGCACGATCGGGACGCAGTGATCGCGGCCGTACAGGACCAGCGGATAAAAGATCTGCTCAAGCAGGAGGTCGATGCGGCCATCGGCAAGGGCGTTTTCGGGTCGCCCTATATCATCATCGATGGCGAGCCGTTCTGGGGTTACGACCGCCTGGAAGACATCGGCGTTTGGTTGGAAAGTGGCGGCTGGTAGCGTCTAAGCTGCCATCAGCACGCTCTGATAGACGCTCGTATCCACGTTGCCGCCGGTGAGGATGAGGCCCACCGTCTTGCCGGCCATCTTCTCGCGCTCTTGCAGTAGGGCGGCCAGGGGCACGGCACCGGCACCCTCGGCCACGTTGTGAGTATCGGCGAAATAGGCGCGCATGGCGGCCTTGATTTCCTCTTCCGTCACCGTGACGATGCGCTCGCAGCCCTTAAGAATGATCTCCAGCGCCGCCGGGTCGGGGACCCGGACGGCCACGCCGTCGGCCATGGTATCGACGCTGTTGGTGGCAACCGGCTTGCCGGCGGCGAAGGACAGGCTATAGGCCGCTGCCCGTTCGGCAACCACGCCGACGATCTTAGTTTTCAGCCCCAGGGCGTCGCGCGCGGTGATGGTGCCGCAGATGCCGGACCCCAATCCGATAGGGACGTAGACCGTGTCCAAATCCGGCGCGCCGCGGAAGAACTCCAGCCCATACGTCGCCACGCCGCACACCAGCAGCGGGTCGAAGGACGGCATCATGTGTAGGCCGCGCGATTCCGACAATTCCTTGGCATGGTCCTGGGCGGCGGTGAAATCGTGTCCGTGTTCGATCAGCTCGGCGCCTAGCGCCCGCATCGCGCGGTTCTTTTCGACGCTGTTGCCGTGCGGTACCACAACGACAGCTTCTAGCCCTTGGGCGCGGGCGGCAAAGCCGACACTTTGCCCATGATTGCCGCGGGTAGCGCAGATGACGCCGGCGACCTGTGGTTGCTCGCGGCGCAGGGCGTCCATGTAAACCAGGCCGCCGCGCAGCTTGAAGGCGCCGATGGGGGTGTGGTTCTCGTGCTTGACCCAGACCTGGGCGCCCGTACGCTCGCACAGTAGGGGCCAAGCATGCTGCAAGGTCGGCGGCATGTACCGGTGCACCAAGGCTGCCGCTTGCTCCAGTGTTGCTAAATCGTCCATCGGTCGCTCCTGGGCTTGTGTTGTGAGATTGACCATAGAAAGCCTCGTGGCGCACCGGCAAGCGATACATTGTTACCTGACAACTGAGCCAGACAACTGAGGTTGACGCGGATTCTTCTTGCCGCCCGAGCGATGCTGACCGATCTTGTTGGCGCCGGGAGATTCGCGAATCGATGACCGTTCTGAAAAGCGCGATTAATTCACGTTCCGAGGAGTTCCTGCGGAACCGGTCCTCCTTGCAGGCCTTGGTCGACGATCTGCGGGCCAAGGTGGAAACGGTGAAGCAGGGCGGCGGTGCCAAGGCTCGCGAAAAGCACTTGGCGCGCGGCAAATTGCTGCCGCGCGAGCGGGTGCGCGCCCTGCTGGATACCGGATCGCCTTTCCTCGAACTTTCACAGTTGGCCGCCTATGGCATGTATGGCGACGAAATTCCGTCTTCCGGGATCATCGCCGGGATTGGCCGAATTCAGGGCCGCGAATGCATGATCGTGGTCAACGATGCCACGGTGAAGGGCGGGACCTACTACCCGATCACGGTCAAAAAACACCTGCGGGCGCAGGAAATCGCCGAGCAGAACAACCTGCCGTGCCTTTATTTGGTCGACTCGGGCGGGGCGAACCTGCCGAACCAGGACGAGGTCTTTCCCGACCGCGAGCATTTTGGCCGCATCTTTTTCAACCAGGCAAACATGTCCGCCAAGGGCATCGCACAGGTGGCCTTGGTGATGGGCTCGTGCACCGCCGGTGGCGCCTATGTGCCGGCCATGTCGGACGAGAGCATTATCGTCCGCAATCAGGGCACCATCTTTCTCGGCGGGCCGCCGCTGGTGAAGGCGGCGACCGGCGAGGATGTGTCGGCCGAGGACCTGGGCGGTGCCGATGTGCACGCCCGCGTGTCGGGGGTGACCGACCATAGCGCCGGCAATGACGCGCACGCCCTGGCTATCGCGCGGCGCATCGTCGGCAATCTGAACCGGGTGAAGCGGCACGATCTGGACCTGGCGGAGCCACGGGACCCGCTGTACGACCCGGCCGAGATTTACGGCATCGTCTCCGCCGATCTGAAGAAGCCGTATGACGTGCGCGAGGTGATCGCGCGCCTGGTGGACGGCAGCGAGCTGGACGAATTCAAGGCCCTCTACGGCACTACCTTGGTCTGCGGATTTGCCCGCATCCTCGGCTACCCGGTGGGCATCGTTGCTAACAATGGCATCCTGTTTTCGGAATCGGCGCTCAAAGGGGCACATTTTGTCGAGTTATGCTGCCAGCGCGGCATTCCCCTGGTTTTTCTGCAGAATATCGCCGGCTTTATGATCGGCCGCAAATACGAAGCCGGCGGGATCGCCAAGGACGGGGCCAAGATGGTCACCGCCGTTGCCTGCGCCAAGGTGCCGAAATTCACAGTTATCATTGGCGGCAGTTTCGGTGCCGGAAACTACGGCATGTGCGGCCGCGCCTTCGCGCCGCGCCTGATGTGGATGTGGCCGAACGCGCGAATATCGGTGATGGGCGGCGAGCAAGCGGCCGGCGTGCTGGCGACCATTCGGCGTGGCGCCGCCAAGGCCCGCGGCGAAACCTGGCCAGAGGCCGAGGAGCAGGCGTTCAAGCAGCCGATCCTGGAGCAATACGAACGCCAGGGGCATCCGTACTATGCCACGGCGCGGTTGTGGGACGATGGCATCATTGATCCGCTCGACACTCGTATGACTCTCGGCCTGGGCATATCGGCGGCCTTGAACACCCCGATCGAACCCACGACCTTCGGCGTATTCAGGATGTAGGGACGATGTTGCAACCGATGTTTCTGGAAGAGATCGGCGATGACGGAGTCGCCCAAATCACCTTGACCCGGCCCGAGGTGCACAATGCGTTCAACGATACCCTCATCAACGAGCTGAACGCCGTCTTGAACGGGTTGGGAACGGACGAGCGGGTGCGCGTCGTTGTCCTGTCGGCTCAGGGCCGAAGTTTCTCGGCTGGCGCCGATCTGAAGTGGATGCAAAGGACAGCCGCTTATTCGGAGGTGGAAAACCTGAAGGACGCGCAGGCATTAGCAGAGCTGATGCACACGCTCAATTTTTTGCCGAAACCGACCATGGCTCTGGTGCAGGGGCCGGCCATCGGCGGTGGTGTCGGCTTGGTCGCCTGCTGCGATATTGCGCTTGCCGCCGAGACGGCAAAATTCTGCCTGTCCGAGGTGAAACTGGGCCTGATCCCGGCGGTTATCTCACCGTATGTCATCGCCGCCATGGGTCAGCGCGCGGCACGGCGCTATTTCCTCACCGCCGAAATGTTCAGCGCGACCGAGGCTTATCGCCTGGGCCTGGTGCACAAGGTGGTGCCGGACGAGGCGCTGCATGACGTGGGCCGGCGTATGATCAAGGAACTGTTGGTCGGCGGGCCGACCGCTCAAGTCGCGGCCAAGGATCTGATATTCGAGGTATCCGGCCGGCCGCTCGACGACACGCTAAGCGAGCAGACGGCCGAGCGTATCGCGCATCTGCGGACATCGGGCGAGGCGCAAGAAGGCATCGCTGCGTTCCTTGAAAAGCGTAAGCCAAGATGGGTGAAAAGCTGAACGAATGGTGGCATCCACCGACAGCACCGTACGCCCGCGCGCCGTCTTCGCTCGGGTGCGTGCGGTGTTGCGTATTTGCACCGGCTCGTTCCGTGACCTTATCCCCATCATCGTCGTTGTCGCGTTCTTTCAGATCGTCGTTCTGCAGCAGCCTTTTCCCAACCTGGACCGCGTTATCGTCGGCCTTGTCTTCGTCGTCGTTGGGCTAAGTCTTTTCGTCCAGGGGTTGCAAATCGGTCTGTTTCCGCTGGGCGAAAGCATGGCGCATGCTTTTGCGCGCAAAGGTAGCCTGATAGCCCTTTTGGCCTTTGCCTTTTGCCTGGGGTTCGGCACGACGGTGGCCGAGCCGGCGCTTATTGCCGTTGCCGCCAAGGCGGGGGAGGTGGCTGGCGCCGCCGGCTTTATCGGTGATAGCGAGCCGGCGCGAAACGAGTACGCGCTACAGCTACGCCTCACAGTGGCTGTGTCCGTGGGGCTTGCCCTGGTCCTGGGTGTGTTTCGCATATTGAAGGGTTGGCCGGTCCACTATCTGATCATCGGCGGCTATATCCTGGTAATCGTGATGACCGGGTTCGCACCGCCGGAAATCGTGGGCATCGCTTATGATTCGGGGGGCGTGACCACGTCTACCATCACGGTACCTTTGGTGGCGGCCTTGGGCGTCGGTCTGGCCACGGTTATCCGTGGCCGGACACCGCTGCTCGACGGTTTTGGCCTTATCGCCCTCGCCAGCTTGACCCCCATTGTCTTCGTTCTTGTCTTCGGCATGGTTGTGTAAGGGGCGGGCGGTGACCATCCTGATCGACACCGTCGAAGTTGCCCTGGGAACTCTCGTCGATGTAGCGCCCATCGCGGCCATTCTGATCGGCTTTCAGTTCCTGGTTTTGCGCCGCCCCATCGCGAACTTGCGCCGGGTCATTGCCGGCTTCGCTTACGTCTTGGTCGGCCTCACCTTATTCCTCGTGGGATTGCGAGAGGCGCTGTTCCCCTTGGGCGAATCCATGGCGGAGCAGTTGACCGCGGCACCGTTGGCCCGCGGCGGCGATACAAGTTGGCTCGATTTCGGTTGGGTTTACGCCTTCGCCGCCGCCATAGGGTTCGCCACGGCGGTCGCCGAGCCGGCCTTGATTGCAGTGTCGCTGAAGGCGCAAGATGTTTCCGGCGGCGCCGTTAGCGCCCGTGGGCTCAGGATTGCGGTGGCGGTTGGAGTGGCGGTCGGAGTGGCGCTGGGTACCCTGCGTATTGTCACGGGCACCCCGCTGCCCTACTTCATCATTGCCGGCTACGTCGCGGTCATCCTGCTGACGATGCGCTGCAGAAGGGAAATCATTCCGTTGGCCTTTGATTCGGGGGGGGTGACCACATCCACGGTTACCGTGCCGGTGCTGGCGGCCCTGGGGCTGGGCCTGGCCTCGGCCATTCCAGGCCGCAGCCCGCTGCTGGACGGATTCGGGTTGATCGCCTTTGCTTGCTTGTTTCCTATAATGTCGGTGATGGGATACGCGGCGGTGGTCGAGTGGATGCGGCGCCCGGGCCGCCAGCACCGGCACGGCGCAAAATCCGGCGCAAAAGAGGAGGAGGTGCCATGAATTTCAAGCTGCTTGTGGCAATTGTTAACGAGGAAAAGACCCAGGCGGTCGTGGACGCTGCTCGCGGTGTTGGCGCGACGGGGGCTACCGTCATGACAAACTGCCGCGGGGAGGGGTTAAAGCCGGAGAAGACTTTTCTCGGTTTGGACATGACGGCCGCGCGGGACGTGATCTTGTTCCTGGTCGCGGAGCCGCGGGCCAGGGAAATACTGGAGACCATCGCCGCCGCCGGCCACTTTGATGACGAGCCCGGCTCCGGTATTGCCTTACAGATCGCCATCGAAGACGCTGTGGGGCTGAAGACTCAACTGCCGACCCTACAGCACGAAATTGAGGAAGAAGTATGAGCGGTGAAAACAGCCTGCGTGTACGGGACGCCATGACCACCTCGTTGCGCACCATCGAAGCCATGGCCACCGTCGCCGATGCCATCCGGACCATGCGGGAGGCGCAGGTGAGTTCCTTGGTGGTCAAGCGCCGCGATGACGCAGACGAGTTCGCCCTGCTGGTGATTGCGGATATTGCCCGCGAGGTTATTGCCAAAAACCGGGCGGCCGAGCGGGTCAACGTGTACGAGATCATGTCTAAACCAGTGCTGACAGTGCCCGCCGACATGCAGGTTAAATACGCGGTGCGCCTGCTGGATCGCTACGGTTTGACGCGCGCCCTTGTGGTGGGCGAACGGCGTGAGCCCGTCGGAATCGTCACGCTGCGCGACATGGTTCTAAGCTACGCATAGGGATAGTGCGGCGGATTCGAGAATGAGCGAGCAAGACACCCGCCCAGCGGATGCCGAAACCCTGGCGGCTGCCGCCGAGCACTTGCGTGCCGGCCATGCAGCGCAGGCGGAGGCCGTGGTCCGGCATTTTCTGACGGAACGGCCCGACGATGTGCAGGCCCTGCGGATTCACGGATTCGCCTTACAGGGCATGGGGCAAACGGCGGCAGCAGAGGTGCCGCTGCGTCGTGCGGTTGCCGTCGCCCCGCACGTGCCGCAGACACAGTTTGATTTGGGCACCTATTTGCATGCGCTTGGGCGCGCGGACGAGGCAGTACAGTGCTACGCCCGCGCTGTCGAGATCGCCCCACAGTTTGCGCAAGCCTGGTTCAATCTTGGCAACGCCTTGGAGTCGCTGAGCCGGCGTGACGAGGCGGCGGATGCTTACGGTCGTGCCGTCGCGGCCGATCCGGATTTGGTGGGTGGATACTACAATCTTGGCGGCGTGCTCGAGGACTTGGGCCGGCATGGCGAGGCCGTTACGGCATATCGGCAGGCTATCGCGCTTAAGCCGGATCTTGCCGAGGCACATTTCAATTTGGGCGGCGCGCTCCGGGCGCTGGGCCGCATGGAAGAGGCGGTGGCCGCCTACAACACCGTTCTGGCCATCAAGCCCGATATGGTCCAGGCACACGCCAACCTCGGCTATGTGTTGCAAGAACTTGGCCGTTTCGACGAGGCCATCGCCACGCTGCGTGCGGGCATTGAGAAGGCGCCGGCGTTTGCTGGTGCCCACGGCAACCTCGGAAATGTTCTGCGCGAGGTTGAGCGTTTCGACGAGGCGATTGTGGTGTATCGGCGGGCAATCGAGATAGATCCCGACCGGACAGAGATCTACACCAATATGGGCGGGGCTTTGCGCGCGCTTGGCGACGTGGACGGGGCCATTGCCGCGCACCGGCAGGCTATCGCCCGCGAGCCTGGCTTCGTCGAGGCGCGCATTAATTTGGGCATCGCCCTTCTGCAGAAAGGCGATGCGGCGGCGGCGCTGGCGACGTGCGACGAGTATCTTGTGGCAGACCCCGGCAATGCCCGGGCCTTGGCGCTCAAGGCTGTAGCGCTTGATGAACTTGGTCAGCGCGCGGCGGCACGTGCCCTCGTTGATTTCGATCGCCTGATCCGCCCGGCGTCGATCTCGTCCCCACCGGGCTATGCCAGCCTGGCGGCGTTCAACGCAGCGTTGGCCGAGCACGTGTGCGCTCATCCGACCTTGGTTGCCTCGCCGACCAGCCATGCCACCCGGCACGGGCGCCATACGGGCGAACTGCTTGCCGAGCCGAAAGGGCCCATCGCCGATCTCGAGCGGATCATCAACGCCGCCGTCGCCGACTACATCCGCGACACGCCCGCCGATGCTACTCATCCCTTCCTGGCCAGCCCGCCAAGCCGCTGGCGATTGACCATGTGGGCGGTGGTCATGGAGGTGCAGGGCCACCAGGTTCCGCACATTCACCCGGCCTGGCTAAGCGGCGTCTATTATCCCGAGGTGGCGCAGGTAGCCGCGGCGGCGGACCGCGCTGGCTGGCTTGAGTTTGGCCGGCCCGGCGTGCAGATTCCGTATCGCGTCGAGCCGGAGATCCGCGCCTACCAGCCACAAGACGGGTTGCTGGTGCTGTTCCCCTCGTATTTCTATCACCACACCATTCCGTTTACGGGGAGTGGCCGGCGGATTTCGATCGCCTTCGATGTTCTGCCGGAGGCCTGACGTAGCGCGCGAAGGAGAGGCGTCGTGTTCGACAAGATACTGATTGCCAACCGCGGCGAGATCGCGTGCCGGGTCATGCGCACGGCTCGGCGGCTGGGGGTGCGCACGGTCGCCGTCTATTCCGACGCGGACGTGGATGCCGCGCATGTCGCCCTGGCGGACGAAGCGCATCCTATCGGGCCGGCGCCTGCGACCGAAAGTTATCTGAACGGCGCGGCGATCATTGCAGTTGCTCAACGCACGGGCACGCAGGCCGTGCATCCCGGTTATGGCTTTTTGTCGGAGAATGCGGATTTCGCCGAGGCGTGCGCGGCCGCCGGCCTGATCTTCATTGGACCGCCGCCAGCGGCTATTCGCACCATGGGTTCGAAGAGCGCCGCCAAAGCCTTGATGGAAAAGGCCGGTGTGCCGCTGGTTCCGGGCTACCACGGCGATGAACAGGACCCGGTGGTATTGGCGCGTGCCGCCGAGGCGACCGGCTTTCCGGTTATCATCAAAGCCTCGGCCGGTGGGGGTGGCAAGGGCATGCGCGTCGTGCGCCGCGTCGACGACTTTGACGCGGCTTTGGAAGCCGCCAAGCGTGAGGCCAAGGCCGCCTTTGGCAACGACCACGTGCTCGTCGAAGCCTATCTCGAGCGGCCACGTCACATCGAGGTGCAGGTCTTTGCCGACAGCCGAGGCAACACGGTGCATCTCTTCGAGCGCGATTGCTCCATCCAGCGGCGCCATCAGAAGGTTCTGGAAGAGGCGCCGGCGCCCGGCTTGACCGCCCGCCAACGCACGCGCATGGGCGCCGCCGCGGTCGCGGCCGCCCGCGCCTGTGGCTATGTCGGTGCCGGCACCGTGGAATTTATCTGCGAAGAAAAAGATTTCTATTTCATGGAGATGAATACGCGTCTTCAAGTGGAACATCCGGTTACGGAGCTGATCACCGGCCAAGATTTGGTCGAGTGGCAATTGCGCGTCGCGCTGGGCGAGAGGTTGCCCCTCAAGCAGAATCAGATTGCCGTCTCCGGCCATGCCATCGAGGTGCGGATCTACGCCGAGGATCCGGCGCGGGATTTCCTGCCGGCGACAGGCCAGATCGCCCATCTGCGCCTGCCGGCGGATATGCCGTATGTGCGCATCGATGCCGGCGTTCGCGAAGGTGATGAGGTCAGCGTCCACTATGACCCGATGATCGCGAAGCTGATCGTCTGGGACGATGACCGGGTCGGGGCGGTGACCCGATTGCGGGCCGCCTTGGCGGCAACGGAAATCGCCGGCCCGGCCAACAATGTCGGCTTCCTGGCGACGCTAGCTGGGCATCCCGCGTTCGCCTCCGGCGAGGTGGATACCGGCTTTATCGAGCGTTATCGCGAAGACCTGCTCCCGCCGCCGGGACCGGTGTCCGACGATGTCCTGGCGCTGGCCTCCCTGGCGGTGCTGCTGCGCCGACGGCAGGCGGCGGCGGAGCGGGCGTTGCGGTCCAGCGAGCCGCATTCGCCTTGGAACGACTCCCGGGGTTGGCGCCTCAACGTGGAGACGCATAGCCGGCTGGAATTCCGCGATGGCGAGCGCGCCGTGGCGGTGGTGGTGAACTATCGTGCCGACGGCTATGCCCTTGATCTGCCCGGCGGACGAATTGAGGTGACCGGGGAGATTTTGGCATCGGGGGCGTTGCGGGCGGTTCTCGATGGCCGCCGTGTCACGGCGGCCGTGGTTCGTCATGCCGGTGACATGGTTGTCATCGTTTCCGGGGTCAGTCACCGACTGCGGTTGGCGGACCCGCTGGACGCGGTGGCGGACGAGCCGGCCAGCGGCGGCCGCATGACCGCGCCCATGCCGGGAAAGGTGGTGAAGGTCCATGTATCACCGGGGCAAAATGTGCTGCGCGGGGCGCCGCTAATTGTCCTGGAAGCCATGAAGATGGAACATGCCATCTCGGCCCCCAGCGCCGGACGCGTCGCCGCGGTTCACTACGCCGACGGCGATCTGGTGGAGGAGGGGGCCGAGCTATTGACTCTCGAGACTTCCACTCATGCCTGATCGGCTTGACGTAACTATCGGAGATCTTTCGTGCTAACCCTCTACGGCAGTCTGGAGTCCGGCAACGTCTACAAGGTGCGCTTGCTGCTGGCGCAGCTCGACATCCCGCACCGCCGTATCGACGTCGACCAAGTGCGTGGCGAGCCTCGTTCGGAACCGTTCCTCGCCATCAATCCCATCGGCAAGGTGCCGGCTCTAAAGCTCGACGATGGGCGGCTCTTGTCGGAATCGGGCGCCATCCTCTTCTATCTGGCTCAGGGAAGTGCGTTTTGGCCCGACGATGGGTGGGAGCAGGCGCAGGTGCTGCGTTGGATGTTTTTCGAGCAGTACAATCACGAGCCTTACATCGCGGTGAACCGCTATCTGCTACGCTTCAGCAAGAATCCCGAGGCGGCCGCCGAGCGCGTTGCTGCCAATGCAGTCAAGGGCGAGCAGGCGCTCGAGACCATGGAGCGGCATTTGCGCGACCACGAATGGTTCGGCGCCGAGCGCTATTCGTTGGCGGACATCGCCCTCTATGCCTATACGCACGTTGCGCATGAAGGCGGCTTCGATTTGGCCGGATTTCCGTCCGTGATGGCTTGGCTATCGCGGGCGCGGGCTCGGCCAGGCCATATCGGCCTCATGCAGGAAACCAGCGCCGAAGCGGTTTGGCGCCTGGGCGAATGACTATTCCAAAGCATGTCAAAATGGTCGAGGTCGGCCCCCGCGACGGCCTGCAGAACGAAAGCGCGGTCGTTCCGGCGGCAGTGAAGATCGCCCTGATCGACCGTCTCGGCGAGGCCGGCCTGCCGGTTATCGAAGTGGGCGCCTTCGTCTCGCCGAAATGGGTGCCGCAGATGGCCGACAGCGCCGCTGTCTTGGCGGGGATCGCACGCCGGCCGGAGGTCGCCTATCCGGTCCTGGTGCCCAACCTGCAAGGCCTGGAAGCGGCGCGCGCCGCCGGTGCCAAAGACATCGCGATCTTCGGCGCCGCGTCGGAGACCTTCAGCAAGCGCAATATCAATTGCTCCATCGCCGAAAGTCTGGAGCGCTTCGCCGCCGTGGCGGATGCCGCCCGGGCTGCCGGTCTTGGCGTGCGCGGCTATGTTTCTTGCGTGCTTGGCTGTCCCTATGAAGGTGAGGTGCCGCTCGATGCGGTCACCGCCGTGTCCGGCCGCCTGTTCGACATGGGTTGTGCCGAGATTTCGCTCGGCGATACCATCGGTGTGGGAACCCCCGGCCGGGCCCAGGCGCTAATCCGTGCCGTTACGCAGCGGGTGCCCCTGGACCGAATCGCGGTACATTTTCACGATACCTACGGTCAGGCGTTGGCCAACATTCTGGCATGCCTGGAGCTTGGTGTGGCGGTGGTCGACAGCTCGGTCGCTGGTCTCGGTGGGTGCCCTTATGCCGTGGGGGCGTCGGGCAATGTGGCCAGTGAGGACGTCCTCTATATGTTGGATGGAATGGGCATCGAGACAGGCGTGGACCCGCGCAAACTGATCGCGGCAGGCGCCCTGATTTGCGAGCATTTGGGCCGGCCGACGGTGTCCAAGGTCGCCCGCGCCTTGGCGGGGAAGGTGGCGACGACGTGACCCTGCATTTGATCAAATTGTCGGTGGGGACCGAGGATTTCGAGGATATGCAGCGCTGGCAGACGGAGCGACTGCGCACGACCGGACGCCTGTTTCACCGCACGCGGATGATGCCGCGGCGGCGGGAGGAGCTGCTCTCCGGCGGCTCGATCTATTGGGTTGTTCGCGGTCAGGTATTGGCCCGGCAGCGGCTGGCCGGAATCGAGCCGGTGGTCGACGCGGAGGGGCGCCCCGATAACCACCTGCTGCTTGATCCGCACTTGATACCGGTAGTCCCAAGGCCGCATCGTCCCTTCCAGGGATGGCGGTATCTGGCCGGCAAAGATGCGCCGGCGGACCTGGCGGATCTGCCGGAAGGAGCCCGGGATATGCCTCCGGCCATGGCCGCCGAGCTGCGGGCGTTGGGCTTGCTCTGATCTCTGGGCCTCGGTTGAGGTCGCAACACGCTTTCCAGAGTGAACAGGGAAATCGATATTTTCCAACGATTTACGGGCTAGGCGAGAAACTTCGGCAGGATAGTCGAATCGTGCCACAGCGAGCCTGTGGACAAATTGCAGTTTTATTAATTTCTTGTGTGGACAAGGCCTAAGCGAGGTTCTATACACACCCTCGCTGACGGCGCGCGTGCTGAGCGGCGCTGATGGCTTCTCCAAGAGAGAGCGCGATTTATCTGCCTCGCCATTCGTGGCGTTGTAGAGTATGAGCGTGATCGCTATAGTGTTTGCCCCCGAAGTCGTCTTAAGACAGACGTGCGCGGGGCACACAAAAATTGATCGGACTTGTTCGGTCTCTGGCACGGGTTGGGGGTTTTGCCCGCGTCTTCGTGCCTCGCTGTTTGACATTGTTGATTTCAAGGAAGGGATGCGCGGACGGCGGAGTCCGGAGTGTCGACATCGTATGGTGTCGTCTTTCGGTTCTTCGCAGAACGCGCGTCCGAAGTGCGTAAGCACTTAGTACGCGTTTGTGTGAGGAGCTTTTGATAGATTTGTTTGTGTCGTTGGGGTTTCGGCCTCGGCGTGCACAAGGAGATCAGGTCAACCTAAGAGTTTGATCCTGGCTCAGAACGAACGCTGGCGGCAGGCTTAACACATGCAAGTCGAAGGTGAAGTGGGACTTCGGTCCCGCGGAAACTGGCGCACGGGTGAGTAACGCGTGGGAATCTACCCTGGGGTGGGGAATAACCGTTGGAAACGACGGCTAATACCGCATACGCCTTGAGAGGGAAAGCTATATGCGCCCTGGGATGAGCCCGCGTCGGATTAGGTTGTTGGTGGGGTAATGGCCTACCAAGCCTTCGATCCGTAGCTGGTCTGAGAGGATGATCAGCCACACTGGGACTGAGACACGGCCCAGACTCCTACGGGAGGCAGCAGTGGGGAATATTGGACAATGGGGGAAACCCTGATCCAGCCATGCCGCGTGCGTGAAGAAGGCCT
>JAJFGP010000101.1 GCA_021776055.1 Kiloniellaceae bacterium | reverse complement strand
GCGGGCCAGCGCGCGCCTGAGCTATATGGAGGCTCCACGCACGCTGGCCCGCTCATCGCATCAGGTGGGTTAATTTTAAACCGGCCAAAAGGGTCACTTTCTAACCGGCGTTGACAGCATCAACGCTCCGCCGGGCAAGCGCTCTCAAATCCTCCACCGAATAGTCCTCTCGAAGCCGTACCGCCACACCCATGGAAACCCTCCTTGCGTTTTCCATGGTGGAACACATTCCGACAGCGTTGGGAATCCCCCTTGTGAGTCTTCTTCAATGGGCGTTGGTATAAGCGGACGCGCATCCGACACGGCCGGTACGGGGAAAGAGTAGCCAATGGGCGACATTCGAGGAGACGGAAATCTGGAGCATAACTGGCTAGTGGCGACCCAGGATTGCAATTTATTATTCTTCGGGCATACCTGCCTTGCGGAGAGCGTCAAGCCATATTCTGCGATTTTCCGGATGGTTGTTGCTCTCTTCAAATCTTCTCCGAATGGAGGTTAGAGATAATCCAGGCCTGAGCCTGCGTGCATTTTCGACCTCAAGGCGCGCCTCGTCTTCGCGTCCCAAGTACGCGAAATTCGCGGCGCGAATCAAATGATAGTAGGTTCGCCAAGTATCGTTCGTCAGCGCACCCGCCATGTCCCGAGCCGCAGCCAGGGAAGCTTCGAAATCGCGCAGGTGAAATAGTATGTGGGCTTTGCGGAAGTACATAACCTCGAGCTGCGGGTCGCGCGGGCTAAGGCGGATTGCCTCCAAAATCTCAGGGAGGGCACGGTCGTGCTTGCGAAACCAATCCAAAGTGTGAGCTAGCTCAAGCCGGATATTGGCGTCATTGGGATTAAGTTGACTTGCCCGTTCCAAATGCCCGATCGCGCGCGTTTCATCGCCGGTGAGCCGATACACATAGCCCAAGGCCGCGTACGCCGCAGCGTCGTCCCCATCCAGACGAATGGCGGTACGCGCACTCTCAATCGCATCGGTCAAAGTCCGTTCGGGGCTATCGGTCCACTGATGGAAGAATTGAACGCCTTTGGCTCTGGCTATGAGCGCGTACGGGGCCGCGAAATCGGGATCACGCTGGATGGCGAGATCGGCTAGGTGAATGGCCTCGGCCTGCCGTGCCGAGGTAAACTCCGCTTGGGCGGCTTTCGCCTGAAGATAAAGGTCCCAGGCGGCGAGGCATTTGGTCGGAGTATCGCGAGTTTCACCGACGCGAGCCTTGATCACTTCAGGGGCAAGCCGACCGGCGATGGTCCGGCTGATTTCATCCTGAATTGCAAAAATATCCGTCAGTTCCCTATCGAAGCGCTCCGACCAGACAGTGCTGCCCGTTCGCGCATCGACGAGTTCAACGCTAACTCTCACACGATTCTCCGCACGCCGGATACTGCCGCGCAGAATGTACGCAACGCCGAGTTCGCGCCCTATCCGAATGGTGTCTACCGAACGGCCCGCATAGACGAATGTGGAGCTCGATGAGATGACAAAAAGTTCGCGATTGAGGGAGAGGTCGGTGATCAGATCCTCGGTGAGTCCGTCGACAAAATACACCTGGTCGGGGTCGTTGCTCAGATTGTCGAATTTCAGAACGGCAATGGATGGTTTGTCCGGCAGTGGCAAACCGGGCTTCGATGATCCGCCGATCTCCGCCCACCACCAGGCGCCAATCGCTATCGCCAGTAACGAGACAAAAGTCGCAGCGATCAACAAACGCGGCTTCGAGAGACGCTGTGGGATGGATGACCGACTCTCAGAGATTTCCTCGCGGCTCTCTTTGTCGTGCTGCAGAGTGCCGACAAACTGGAAGCCACGCTTGGGAAAGGTTCGAACGTATCTCTGTTAGCCTCTGTCGTCACCCAGTGCGCGCCGGACCGAACGGACACAAGTGTTCAGAGTCGCATCAGAGACGATGCGCCCATCCCAGACACCATTGATCAGTTCGTCTTTGGAGACGATCCGATCTCGGGTTTCCAAGAGATACAGTAACAACCGTAAAACCTGCGGCTCCAGGGATACCTCTTTCCCTTTCAGAGAAAGGCCCGCCCGCATGGGATCGAACAGAAAATCGTCGAATCGGTAAACCATCAAAAACTGGTTCGTTTTGTTCATGGATACAGCCCCAACCTAGCACTTTGCTAATGGGCCGGGTAAGCGGGCCTCATCCTTTCGGCGCAAAAACGGCAGAATTCACAAAATCCGCAGAAATCTTCAGGCCGTCTTCAAGCGCCAAGCTCTGTTTCCGCCGATATTCAAGTGGCTAGAGCATGACCCCAAAGAACGCGGAGGAAAATGATGAAGTATACATCCATGGCTGTTGCCGGTCTCGCGGCTCTCTTAGTGTTGGGCACATCCCATGTTGTATTCGCTGAACCCGACCAGCAAACCGCCATGAAAGCGGGGGCCACACAACTGACATCGGAAGAAATCGAAGCACTCCTTGTTGGCAACACGGTGAAAGCCAAATCTGGCGAAAAAGTTTTCTACTTTTACTACAGCGAGGACAACGTCCTTTCAGGCAAGTTGAACGGCGGCGGTTGGTCCGGCACAGGCTATTACGGGATCACGGATGATGATCGGGTCTGCTTGTCGATGGCCAAGGACAAGGGCCGCCTGAGATGCTTGACGCTGATGAAGCTCGGGGGAGAAGTAAAAAAATACAATGTCGACGGGAAGATGACCTTTGAGCTCCTTGAGTTTCAGTCAGGCAATCATCTTTGATTCTACTGTGGGCGGTGCGGATCAATCATCTGCGCCGCCTGTTCTTCGCTCGTGAGTAAAGAAGGATCTGCCGTAGTGTCGCGGTTGGTGGGCGTTAAGAGTAAAACACCCTCCTGAGCATTGATGACCTATCCGGCCAAACGCGATAGCGCCGCATTCAGCTTGCTGCGCAAAGCGAGCCCCTCTTCCAGGCGGCCTTTCTGCTCTTCGATGACCTCGGGGGGGGCCTTGGCTATGAAGGCGTCGTTGCCGAGTTTCTTTTCGGCTTTGGCGATTTCGCCGTCGATCTTGCCGATCTCGCGCTGCAGGCGATCTTGTTCCTGGGCCAGGTCGATGACCCCGGCCAGGGGCAGGATCGCGGTAGCACCTTCGAGGACGAGTTGGACCGAACCCGCCGGCACCGACTCGTTCGCGTGGCCCACCGTATCGAGGCGCGCGAGACGAGTGATGATCTCGCCATGTGTCTTCAGGCGGGCCCGCGCCTCGGCGCTGGCGTCTTTGAGCAGGAGGGGCACGCGGCCAGCCGCCGGGACGTTCATCTCGGCGCGGACGGCGCGGATTTCGCTGATCAAACGGATCACCCAGTCGACTTCCTCGGCCGCGGTCGCATCCATCAGGTTATCGCCATAGACCGGCATATCCGCGGTAATCAATCGGCCCCCGCCGGCGCCGCCGATGGTCGCCCACAACTCCTCGGTGACGTAGGGCATGATCGGATGCAAGAGATGCAGGATCTGCGACAAGGTCCAGGCCACGGCGGCGCGCGTTTCGGCGGCGGCTTTGGCGTCCGTGCCGGTGATGATCGGCTTGCTGAACTCGATATACCAGTCGCAGAAATCGTGCCACGTGAAGTGGTAGAGGGCGCTGGCCGCCTCGTCGAAGCGAAATGCCGCCATGGCCGCATCGAGGTCTTGGCCCAACCGCGCGACCTTGCCGATGACCCAGCGGTTGATTTGCTGAGTGCAGGCCGCCGGATCGAATGCGGGATCGAGGGCGGCGCCATTCATCAGGCAGAACCGCGTCGCGTTCCACAGCTTCGTGACGAAGTTGCGGTAGCCCTCGACCCGGGATTCCGACAGCTTGATATCGCGGCCGGGCGCGGCCATCGCCGCCAGGGTAAAACGTAAGGCGTCACAGCCGTACTGGTCGATCAGTTCCAGCGGATCGACGATGTTCTGCTTCGACTTGGACATCTTCTGCCCGTGCTGGTCGCGCACCAGGGCGTGGATATAGACGGTGCGGAACGGTACATCGTCCATGAAATGCAGGCCCATCATGATCATGCGAGCGACCCAGAAGAAGATGATGTCGAAGCCGGTGACCAGCACGTCGCCGGGATAGTAGCGCGCCAACTCCGGCGTCTGCTCCGGCCAGCCGATGGTCGAGAACGGCCACAGGGCGGAGGAGAACCAGGTATCCAGCACATCCTCGTCGCGATTCAGCGCGACATCCTTGCCATAGTGGGCATGCGCCGCCTCTGCCGCCGCCGCCTCGGTCTCCTCGACGAAGATGGTTCCGTCCGGCCCGTACCAGGCGGGAATTTGATGCCCCCACCAGATCTGCCGCGATACGCACCACGGCTGGATGTTGCGCATCCACTCGAAGTAGGTCTTCTCCCACTGTTGCGGCACGAACTTGATGCGCCCCTGCTCCACCGCCTCGATGGCCGGCTTCGCCAAAGTTGCCGCATCCACCCACCATTGGTCGGTTAGCCATGGCTCGACGGGCACGCCCGAGCGGTCGCCGTGCGGGACTGTGTGGACGATGTCTTCAATCTTCTCGATCAGATCGGCGGCTTCCAGGTCCGCAACCACGGCTTTGCGCGCGGCAAATCGGTCGAGGCCGCGATACTTTTCCGGCACCGCATCGGTTAGGCAGGCGTTGGCATCGAAGATGTTGATCCTCTCGAGGTCATGGCGCCGGCCGACTTCGAAGTCGTTGAAGTCGTGCGCGGGTGTCATCTTTACCGCGCCACTGCCTGCTTCGGGATCGGCATAGTCATCGGCGACGATGGGTAGGCGCCGACCGACCAGCGGTAGGATCGCATGCTTGCCGACCAGGGCCGTATAGCGCTCGTCATCCGGGTGCACGGCAACGCCGGAATCGCCCAGCATGGTTTCGGGCCGCGTCGTCGCCACCACCAGGAAGTGGCCATCCTGCCCCTCGATGGGATAGCGGATGTGCCACAGGTGGCCCTTCATCTCGACCTGTTGCACTTCCAGATCGGAGATGGCCGTGTGCAGTTTCGGGTCCCAATTGACCAGGCGCTTGTCTTTGTAGATCAGGCCCTGTTTGTGGAGCTCGACGAAAACTTTGCGTACGGCCAGGGATAGGCCGTCGTCCATGGTGAAGCGTTCGCGCGGCCAGTCCGGCGAGGCGCCGAGGCGGCGTAGCTGACCGTTTATGGTGCCGCCGGACTCGGCCTTCCATTCCCACACCGTTTCGAGAAAGCGCTCGCGCCCGAGGCTATGGCGGGTCAGATTTTTCTCGGCGAGTTGACGTTCGACCACCATCTGGGTGGCGATGCCGGCGTGGTCCATGCCCGGTTGCCACAAGGCATCCTTACCGGTCATGCGGTGATAGCGGATCAAGATGTCTTGAATAGTGAACGTCAGGGCGTGGCCCATGTGCAGGCTGCCGGTGACGTTCGGCGGCGGCATCATGATGACGTAGGGGGGCCGGCTGCTTGTGGGGTCGGCCGAGAAGGCGCCCGAAGCCTCCCAGTCAGCGTAGTGCCGCGCTTCGACCTCGCCTGGTCGATAGGTCTTTTCCAGCATCGCCGGCGTATCCTCGCCCTGATTAGTCAGTTACTTCTGGCGGAAGCCGGCATGGAAATGCGGACGAAAACCGAACCACGTGCCCAGTGCGGAACCCTGGGGCGCGAAACCCCAGGGGCCGGGATCGAGCGGATCACAACTCCTCGGCGCGGCGCACCATTTTTTTGACTTCTTCGCGGACGATCTGCTCGACCAGCGGTGCCAGATTTGTATCCAGCCAGGTTTTTAGCTCCGGCGTCAAGGCTTCGCGTACGATGTCTTCCAGGCTGCGGCCATCGCCCACGTGCACGGCGCTACCCCGGCCGCTTGCCGCCGCCTTTGCGATTTCGCCCAGGGCACCCGTGGCCGCCACCAGAGTTTCCGGGGCCAGTATGCTCTCGGGTTCCTCAGCTGGTTCTTCGGCTGATTCCTCTGGCGGCGCTTCAAGGGACACGTCATCGAACGGATCCGGCTCAGCAGCCATCTCAGGTTCGGGTTCGGGTTCGGGTTCGGGTTCCGGCTCAGGTTCCGGTTCTGGTTCCGGCTCAGGTTCTGGCTCAGGTTCTGGCTCAGGTTCTGGCTCAGGTTCGGGTTCCGGCTCTGATTCGGCCGTCAAATCCACGACCGTGCCGTCTTCGTTCAGCTTCTGCGTCAGGTCCAAGACGTTGTCCTCTGCTGGCGCAGGTTCCGCCGCCGGCTCGGCCGCAGGCTCCGGCTCGGGCTCTGGTTCCGCCACAGGCTCTGGTTCCGCCACAGGCTCTGGCGCCGCCTCCGGTGCCGCCGCTGCCACAGGCTCAGTTTCCTCCGCGGCCGCAGCTTCCGGCGCCGCGCCTTCCGGGTCATCCTCCGAAATAATCCGCCGGATAGAGGCTAGGATCTCCTCCATCGTCGGTTCGGCTTGGGCACTCGCTTCAGCCATTAATCACCGACCCTGACACGTGCATGCCGTAAATATTGTTGTCCCCTCGACACAAGCTTACTCTGCCCCCGGTGCGTCGAGCCCAAACCAGCGGCCGCGCACCTTCTGATAATCCACATCCGGGTCATAGACGTCTACCTGCAACCCACGATCGCGGGCCAGCAAGCGCCCGGTCGCGGCCAGGACTTGAAAGCCGGTCACGACACTGTCGCGCTGCGAGCGTACCAGGTTAACCTTGGAATCCAGAAGCTCCTGCTCGGCGTCTAGAATGTCGAGCACCGTGCGGGCGCCAACCGAATTTTCCTGCCGCACCCCTTCCAGGGCGATTTCGGCCGAGCGCACCCCCGCCTCGAACGATTGAGTCTGAGCCCGGGCCGTCTCCAGCAACCGCCAGGCGCTGACCGCTTCCTGCTCCTGCCGGCGCCGAACTTCGTCTATCTCCAGGCGGCGCTGGTTGGAAATCTGCTTCGCTTCCCGCACCCGGCTGGACACCGATCCCCGCTGATACAACGGCACCGATACCTCGGCCAGGATTTGCGCCACGTCTGATTGCGACCCACGCTGGCTGGTTTCCTCGGAGTGGCTCACCGTTGCGTTTAGGGATACTGTGGGTAGCAACTCGCCAACCACTTCGCGTACCCGGTTCTGGGCAGCCTTCTCGGCAAACATGGCGGTCAGGACATCGGGATTGTCGGTCACCGCCGCATTGACGGTCTCATCCAAGCCGCCCGGCAGATCGACAAGCGGTGGCGGCGCCTGAAGCAAGGTCGGTGCTATGCCGACCACTTCTTCGAAGACGGCGCGGCTGGTGCTGAGGCTACCTTCGGAGGCAATCCGGTCGGCGGTCGCGATAGCTAGTCGCGTCTCCGACTGGGCCACATCCGTGCGGGTCAATTCGCCCACCGTAAAGCGATCCTGAGAGGCCTCAAGCTGCCGCTGTAGCACGCGCTCGTTGTTAATGTTGAGATCCAGAACCGCCTGATCCCGCCAGACGTCCATGTAGGCGGTGGCGGCGCGTAACAGGATCGACTGTTCGACCGAGGTCAGGCTGGCGCGCTGTGCAAGAATATCGTTTTCCGCCCGTGCTGTGCCGGCGAGGGTTCGACCACCCCGATAAAGCGGCTGGCTGACGGTCGCGGCCGCCTCCAGAGGTGTTGTTGAATCTTGGGTGTTGGAGAAGCTCGACTCGCTCTCGATACGTTTCCGGCCAGTCGAGCCGGTGACGGTAACCGTCGGGCGCCAATTCGATAGGGCCTGAGGGACGCCCTCGTTAACCGCCCTTAGCTGTGCCCTGGCCGCGCGAAGCGTCGGATTCGACGAATAGGCCGCGGCCAGCGCCTCATCCAGCGACTGGGCCACCGCCGGAGCGGACAGCAGGAGACCAACACCGAGGCTGGCGAGCAGCCATGGGGTTCGCCACCGCGCGCATCGATACAGCGCTACGTTCATCCTGCGGATCCCACTCCTTATCCTAGATCACCGGAAAAAGACTTTAGCAATCCAATGCTAAATAAGCACAAATATAGTTAACAGGACAGTAACGTCCCCCCCTTTTGCTAGCCCTAGCCGTGACTTGGCCCCTGACCATTCGTTAGAACACAAAGCCTGGCGTCGGCGCAAAGCCGGGCAAAATGGGCGTTGCAGCGTCGAAAACGGTGCGACCGGCGGCGGTATCGCCGCTCCGCCGCATCAAGACCCCACGTCCGGGGCCCGCACCGGGCTTTTGCACTGTCACCAGGCGGCCACCGTCCACCAACTGTCGGCGGATGGCTTCCGGAACCTCGGCGACGGCGCCGTTGAGCAGAATGACACTGTATGGCGCCTGGGCCGCCCAGCCGGCCGGGAGCGGGCCCTCGACGACGATGGCATTGTCTATGCCGAGATCGCCCAGCACCTTGGTTGCCTTGACCGCAAGGTCGTGGTCGCTTTCCAGCGCCACCACCGTTGCCGCCAGTTTCGCCAAGATCGCCGTGGCATAGCCGGTGCCGCAGCCAACATCGAGGACCACGTCGGCCGGGCCGGGCCGGGCCTCCTGCAGCAAGCGGGCCAGAACCATCGGCTCCATGAGATAGCGGCCGTTGCTCAGCGCGATGTCATGGTCCACGTAGGCAACGCCCGTAAGCCGCTCGGGCACGAATGCCTCGCGTGGCACGCTTTCAAAGGCAGCGATCAGCTCCGCGTTCGTCACCTTGTTGGTGCGAATTTGCGAGTCGACCATATTCATCCGGGCGGCAGCGTAATCGACCATGGCACCACTTCAATATCTTGCGTTCACCGCCAGCACGAGGGCGCGAAAACACCCTCACATCGACTTTATCCAAACCCTATGTCGGATTTATAGTTGCGCCAGAAGCAGATGACAATCACGCAGACCGAGTTGCTCAGCCTTGCAGCCACAAGCGACGCCGCTCAATCGAGCTCGAAGGCATCCTTGTAGTCCAGCTTCAACGCCGGGTCCTGGTCTTCCTTGCGGAGAATACAGTTGCCGACGACCAGCACCTCAATTTCGCTCCCCATGAAGCATCGGAATGCGTCCTCGGGGGTGCAAACGATCGGCTCGCCGCGCACGTTGAAACTGGTGTTCACAACGATCGGGCACCCGGTGCGCTCCTTGAACGCCGTGATCAGGGCGTGATACCGCGGATTGGTCTCTTTGTGCACGGTCTGAATGCGGGCCGAATAGTCGACGTGCGTCACCGACGGAATTTCCGAGCGCGGGACATTGAGCTTGTCGATGCCAAAGAGGGCGTTTTCCTCGGCCGTCATGGTGCGGCGGCGCTCATTCCGAACATCCGCGACCATGAGCATGTAGGGGCTGTCGCTGTCGATATCGAACCAATCGGACAGATCTTCGCGCAGGACCGATGGCGCAAACGGACGGAACGACTCGCGGTACTTGACCTTGAGATTGAGCGTCTTCTGCATCGACGGCGACCGTGGGTCCGCCAGAATCGATCGCGCACCCAGCGCCCGCGGCCCAAACTCCATTCTTCCTTGGAACCAGCCGATCGCCTTGCCGTCAGCCAACGCATCCGCCGTCGCGCTAATTGCGTCGTCGCTGCTTAGCGTGGTGAAGACAGCCTTTGCCTCTTTCAAACGTCGCTCGATCTCCTCCTGAGCAAACGTCGGGCCAAGATAAGAGCCGGCCATGTTGTCGGCGGCGCCGTTGAGCGTTCGCGGTTGGTCCATATGTCCGTGGTAAGCGCTCAAGGCGGCGCCAAGGGCACCGCCCGCATCGCCCGCCGCCGGTTGTACCCAAATGTTTTTGAAGGCGCCATCGCGTAGAATCTTACCGTTGGCCACGCAGTTCAAGGCGACGCCGCCGGCCAGGCACAGGTTCTCGATACCGGTTTCGGCCGCGAGAGACCGCGTCAACCGCAGGACCGCCTCTTCGACAACTGCCTGCACCGACGCCGCCAGGTCCATATGGCGCTGATTCAATCTTTCCTCCGGCGTCCGCGCGGGGCCACCAAACAGAGAATCGAACTTGCCGTTGGTCATGCGCAAGCCCGTGCAATACTCGAAGTACGACTGATCGAGCCGGAAGCTTCCGTCGTCTTTCAAATCGATCACATTGTCCAGGATCGCCTGAGCGTATTTGGGCTCTCCATAGGGCGCCAACCCCATCACCTTGTACTCACCCGAGTTGACCTTGAACCCGGTGTAGTACGTGAAGGCGGAATAAAGCAGCCCGAGCGAATGCGGAAAATGGATCTCCTTGATCATGGTGAGCTTGTTGCCACGGCCGATCCCGGCCGACGTGGTCGCCCACTCGCCGACCCCGTCCATGGTCAAGACAACCGCTTCCTCGTACGGCGACGGGAAGAAGGCGCTGGCCGCGTGCGACTGGTGATGCTCGGCGAACAGAAGCTTTTTGTCCCAATCTACGTCTGAAGCGAAATTCTTAAATTCTTTTCGCAACAGGTTCTTTTGGAACAATTTTTCACGCAACCAAACGGGCATCGCCATGCGGAACGAGGCAAATCCCTTGGGCGCGAACGCGACATAAGTTTCGAGAAGCCGTTCGAACTTTAGAAACGGCTTGTCGTAGAAAGCCACATAGTCGACGGCACTCAGGTCAACTTTGCCTTCGTCGAGGCAATACTCGATGGCTTTGATGGGGAAGTTCGAGTCGTGCTTCTTGCGCGTGAAACGCTCCTCTTGGGCGGCCGCGACGATTCGGCCGTCCTCGACCAACGCCGCGGCGCTGTCGTGGTAAAATGCGGAAACGCCCAGGATTCTCACCGCCCCGACCTCCCCCTCAGAAGATCGTGTAGATGAACGGCGCTATTGCGCTGCCCTGAGAAAGAACCAGCAAACCACCCAGTAGAAACATCATGACGATGATGGGCAGCAGCCAGAATTTCTTTCGGACACGGATAAAACGCCATAACTCTGCTAGAAAACTCATACGAACCTCAGAACTGATCTCTCATGCCCTCTGGCGCCGGGCCGGGCGGTTGTCGTTCAATCCAATAACTCTTCGCCTGCCGGTCAAAGCGCAACCGCAGGAGATCCTTGCCAAGCGCACGCATCACCAGGCCCGTGGGCGTGACCACCAGATAAAACAGTAACCCCATGATAATTGGGTTAACGACGTGATGCAGGAGAAGGCCAAACTCTGTCCATAGGCGGTTGAGTGGCTTCAACAACGTGGGCCGCAGCAACGCCGTGGCCAGGAACACGGCGCAAATAGCGAGCGACCATATCCGGACGCCGCCATCGCCCAGGAGAGGCCAAAGCCCGATGATCGCGAAGACCGCGGTGAATACCAGGCCAAACGACCGGTCCGACGAGCCCTGGACCGTCTCCTCGCGAACCAACCGCTCGTGCGTGGCGCCTTGCTGCTCACTCATGATCGGTTCCGCCAATCTGCTCGGGCAATATCATGTGCATCCATGTTCATCTGCCCCCAAAACTACCATCGTATAAGACCTGCGCGGCAATATCCGAACCAAGCTCGTTCAAGTGCCCCTCCGACGGAAAATAGGTGCCGCTGGCCTCACGAAGCGCCGGCGTCATGTCAATAAAGGGGATGCCCTGCGCCTCGGCAAACGTGCGCAGCATTCTCTGCGGCCTGTCGATGTCATCGAAGAATTCCACGTATCTGGGATCCGCGTCCAAATTTTGGGAAATCATCACTTTGAAAACGTCCTCAACCTGCAGCGGCGACGGAACAAACGCGATCTGCAATTCCGTCCCTGTTAGCCGAGTCCTTACATAGTTCGCGACATACCCAAGAATGTCCTGAGTAGCCGACCACCGCTCTTCCCAACCGGTCCCATACCAGCCGGCGACAATCCCAGGCGTCCGCGGCACGCTCGGCGCCAGACCCACCGTGTCCAGGGCTACAAAGATCGCGGGAAACCGAGTGGCGGCCACCTCTATACGGCGCTTTAAAAAGTTAAAGAAAAGCGACCGTACCCAAAAATTCTTATGTCCCCGACCCTTCTTGTTCTCTTTTGGATTGACGCTTTGCAATTCCCCCGCGCCATCGATCGTGAAGCGCGGCTTCAACGGATCGGTCTTAAGCGACGAATAGTTCAGCCCCAGATTGTCCTGAATATCGTTTGTAAAGAATACCAGGATGAGCTTGCTGCCAATTTGGAAGCCCCCCGACACCAGGTCGTCAACCAAACGAAACTGTTGCCCGGTCCCATAGCCGGGAACGGATATATTGACGATCTCGTAGGCCGGGCCCGCGAGATCTTGCAGCCTATCGGTAAAGCGGTACGGCGTGTTCAGAGCCTCGGCAAATACGAACGAATCGCCAACGATGCTGACGCGCTCCGTGCCGGCCGGCACTTCGGCATCAAGGGCTCCGTCGCGAAGCCCCCACTCGTTTATGGATACTTCGACAGCGCGGTGCGAACCGAAGTTAAAACGTGAGTACTCTCCGGGCTTCAGCCGCCAGCCTCGCTGCGGATCGAATTCGTACAAGGTGGTGTCGGCCGTCTGGTCAACCGCGCCACCGAACTTGACGCGAAAGAAAGCTTCGCCCGCAACAAATACGAGCAAACCCGTTACCATCAATGAGGCCAGTACGAGCACGGCATTCGCCATGGCCAGCCGCAGTCGAGGGCCGCGGGAGTCTTGCTTCGACATATCTCGGACTAGTCCTTCGTTCTCAACTGCTCGGCCACGGCAGCATATCCGGCGTTCGGTAGCAGAATCGTGTACAACCGGCAATATTCGTCTCGGGACAGCTCCCGCTCCTCAAAACGACCGACCGCCCACAAAGGGTACGGCTTGAAAACGTCAGAATTCTTGACTTATATGCAGGACACGGTACTGATCTAGCGCCCTCCCGGCCCGGTGGCAGAGTGGTTATGCAGGGGCCTGCAAAGCCTCGTACGTCGGTTCGATTCCGGCCCGGGCCTCCATTCCTTCAGACGCAGTCAAATGCCCCGCCGTCAGGCGAAACGGCGAAGTGAGCCGACGGCAATAGACCATGGGTCTTTATCCTTATTATTTTTATGGCTATTATGCGATCCGGAACAAGCGGCGAACAACACCGGAGCAAGCACATGACAACGGGAGAAATTCTCTTTCTAGCCATGGTCAGCGCGGCCTTTGTTGCCTTCAGCGTCATGCTGGCCTGGTCCACCGCGGGTGCCCGTGGACCGGATGAGCCTGGCCCTGGGGGGTAGCGGCGACTCCCCGGACTGAGCCCGCTAAGAGGGCATTGGCCGGCTAAGAGGCAACGTCAGCGAGGGGACCTTCCGCGACCGATCGTCGCAAGGCATCGGAGGGGGGTCCCAGGCGCGCGATATGCTGGGCGTTCCGAACCGACAGATGGCCCGCGTAGTAGGTATCCGTGAGCGGCCGGGACGTAGAATTGGCGAGGAAATTCTCCCTGCCAAGTCGGCCAATCGGCACAAGAAACTGATCCGTTATCCGCTGTTGCGCCGGCACCAGACCCAGGGCATCCACGGCAATTCGCTGAAGATGCGCAACGGTCATGCGATCGTAAACGTCGCGCCGCCATGGCGCCGCGAACCATTGGTCGAACGCGGCGCGAGTCGCCACGGCCATGGCATGCGCGCCGGGGTGATCCTCGATCACCTGCGCAAATGCCCGCGCCACATCGGCATACGGTGTGGCCAATTTCTCGTCCCAGGCCGCGGCAAAGCCCGCCTGACGCAACTCCCAAGCGAAACGGGTCGCAGTAGCCTCAGCCACGGCCTCCCGCATACGCCGCAGCAGGACGAGGTCCATGGGCGGAAAATAGCGATTGTCCGAATAGCGCGGGTGCTGGGGGATATGCGCAAGCTCGTGCGCCAGAAAGACGACCCGACCGCCCTCCGAAAGGTCCCAGCGGACGCCAACGACGTTCATATTCGCGAAGTAGTAGGCCAAAAGGTCGGTGGTCCGGTCCACGCACACACGCGCGCCACGCGCCGCCGCCGCACTTAGTAGCGCCGCGCCGGTTGGACTGCGGCCAAGGGTTTCGAATAACCGGCTTAGCCCGGCACGCTCTGGCGTTGTATGGTCGATCTGATCGGCCGCAAGACACCCATCGGCGACAGATAGTCGCTCGTTCGTCGCGGCAGCGGCCCTGCCCGCAGAAACTGGGCCTAAAGTCATGCCGCCCGGCCGAAATCGGGCGAGACGCCTCTCTTCATGATTAGTGCTGGAGGCGGTGGATTCAGCGTGATCCGGCACTGCCGCGGGCGGCCCAAACAGGCCAGCGCCCAGCATAACCGCAGGAATAAGCAGCCAGACCAGCGCCCCACGGCCGCGAGGGCGCACTTGACCCACTAGCGCTGTCCGTGAGCGCTCGGGCCTATGCTCCGATTTAGCTGGAAATTCTGCCCACATCGCCTGCCGCCACCTGACCTCGATTCGGTGTAAACGCATAGGATTTTGGGAGGAAGATAGGGATAAAACGTTACCATTCGCTGCACGGGGCGAAACGGCACCTTTGCGCAACATTTCGTGAACGGTCGCCGTAAAGGGGTATTCCGACTCCCGCGTCGCGCGTAAACTTATAGGGTCGCATGTCGGACTCGGCGTGGCAGAGCGGCACGACGTCCACCTTGGATTTTGCCCTATGCCCGAAAATATTCTGGTCTGCCTACCGAGCCGCCTCCATCCGATCAGCCAAATGTTTCTGGAAACCTGGCTTGACGGCGACATGTCGACCGCCGAGTTCCTGCGCTGGTTCCATATGCCGAATTCGGCCTACCTGCCGGTTGCCCAGTGCATTCTTGCGGTTGTTGCCGGCGCTTAAGCCCGCCCCGACCACCCCACGGATCATCCGCCGGCTGTGGCAGAGGGGCCGACCAAAGAAATTGCGATGACGGGTACTGTCTGGTATAAACCCGGCCGATTTCAGCCCGGTCTTGTCGCCATCAAGGTGCAGCAACCGGACCCTGATCCGCGGTAGCTCAGTTGGTAGAGCGGGTGGCTGTTAACCACCATGTCGCAGGTTCGAGTCCTGCCCGCGGAGCCATTAAAAACAAGGGTTTAATCGGAAACGGTTAGGCTCTTGTTTTGGTGAAATAGATGCGGTTCCCGTAGGCAAAGAAATCATCCATTCAGTAACCAATCCGATGATCCAGACTGGCTCCGCTCCAGCGGGGTTTTTTGCGGGTCGGAAATGCAGGGCTAAGGCGCTGACAAAGCGGCCAGAAGTAGCTACCGGAGAATTGCGGGATTACATAACCCTAATCGATCACCTAACATGAACCGTGCCCGCGTAGCGGCCGTTAGGATTGCACCTTGGGCTACTGTGACACCCCTCCGCTGCCCCCAAAGCCGCCGCCGTTGTTGTTGTAGATCCTGACGTTGGCGGTGCCTTGGTTGGCAAAGTCGTGGCTACTGCTACTGGAAATGTCCCTTGTCGCCGTTCCAACGGCGCTGCTTGGCACGCCGCCGCGTTGACTCGTGGTGCCGCGATTACCGGCCCCAATATGCGTCGGAATGCCGGCACTAACTCCACCGGCAAGCTCGCCACTGGCAGCAGACATCTGATCACTGTCCACGGCCGGTACGCCAAAAAAAGGGTCATTGTTGACTGGCGGCTGGCTTTGCGAAAACGCAGGCGCGCCAACGAGCAGCACGGCAAGCCCAACTGGGAAGACAAACAAATTGGTGAAATTTGATGGCATTGTGGCGTCCTCCTGACCCACTCTGGCAGCCAACCCCGGCCCCGACTATCCCTGGATGTGGGGATGAGCGTAGGCGATTTTTCACACTCGTCAACAGAAATTGAGCCTCACGGACCAGGATTTCATCCCAAATTCGCAACCTCGATACATGGGCGCGCAGAAACAGCCCTACTACGTCATCGGCTGCGATGTTGCGCCGACCTGTGACGAATTCTTCCAGTCTTTCACTGGGTGACGAATCGGTGCGACACTTGGGGTGCCCCGGATTAATTTGTCCAATTCTGTAGTCGTGATGAGCGAAAACTTAACGCCAATTTCCCGTCTCTTGAACTCGCGCCGCGATCTTGCGGAAACGCTCGCCATCGGGGCCAGCGAGAGGCGCAGTTGGGGCGATTTTCGGCACGATGTGGGGGCGCTGCTCCCGCGTATTGCGGACGCTGGGTCTGGCAATTGGTTGGTGGCGAGCGAGGATGCCTACGAGCTCGTCGTTGCATTGTTCGCGGTGTTGCAGGCCGGCTGCAAGGCGGTGCTGCCTGCACACTTTCAAAGCGGTCATTTGAGCGAACTTGCCACCGGTGTCGCGGGCGTGGTCGCCAGCGCGGGAATCGAGGTGGCGGGCGCGCGGGTGCTTAGACTGCCGGCGCCCGCGATCGGCGATACGACATCCGATTTTCGACCGCTCGATAGCGATACATCGGAGATCATTCTTTATACGTCGGGAACGACGGGAGAGCCGCTTCCCGTCCGCAAGCTCCTAAGGTGCCTCGAGTCGGAAATCGCGGTGTTGGAGCAAACCTTTGCACCACCCAGCCGGGCCGTCGTTCTGGCGACGGTGCCGGCGCATCATATCTATGGGCTGCTATTCCGGGTTCTTTGGCCCTTGGCCAGCAGGCGAGCCTTCGCCAGGCGACTCATCCGATACCCCGAAGACCTGAGCGCCGCCCTGGAACCCGGAAGCGGTCAGATCTTGATCTCTAGCCCGGCCTTCCTCAAAAGGGCCCTGCCGGTGCTCAATCTCAACCAGTTATCATCAAGCCTTTCCAGGGTATTCTCGTCGGGCGGGCCGCTCCCGTCGAAGGTGGCGGCAAGCTACAATGCGGTTCTCAGCGAGCCGGTGCGCGAGATTTATGGCAGCACCGAGACCGGAGGCATCGCCTACCGAACGGTTTTGAGCGCGGAGGCCCCTGAACCCTGGACGGCCTTTCCCGGTGTTAAGCTATCACTTGATGATGAAACGGGTGTCCTTACGGTCCAATCCCCCAACCTACCCAACCAAAACCCGATCCGAACGGGCGACAAGGCCCGGCTGCTCGCGAAGGATCGCTTTATATTGAACGGACGAGCCGATCGGGTCGTCAAGATCGAGCAACAAAGGGTTTCGCTCTCCGAACTGGAACACCGCCTCGCTGCTTTGCCGGAGGTATCCCAGGCGCGCGTGTTGCCTTGGCACCTCGACGGCGATCAGCGCGATACTTTGGCCGCGGTGATAAAGCCGTCGCCCGAAGGATGGTCACGACTGTTGGAAACCAGCAAACGGCAGATGCGCGAATATCTTTGCGCCGCGCTAAGGCCCCATGTCAGCGCTCTTGCGTTGCCGCGAAAGTGGCGTTTTGTGCGGCGGATCCCTGAAGATGACCGCGGTAAGACACCCTTATCCGCCCTCGAGGCACTTTGGAAGCCGCAGACCGGTCGCCCGACCGAGCCCCAGGTCTTAGAGAGCGAGGCTGGCGACGATACGCTGACCTTGAAGCTCCGGCCGCCCGAGGATTTGCTCTATTTCGAAGGACATTTCGACCAGGAACCGATTCTGGCCGGTGTCGTGCAGATCGATTGGGCAATCGCCTTCGCCCGCCAGCAATTTGTGATCGATGGCACTTTCCAGCGAATCGAGGCTCTGAAGTTTCACGACATCATAAAGGCCGGTCAGGATATCGAGCTTGCTTTGCGTTACGATCGCGACCGCAACCGGCTGGGGTTCCATTTCACCAGAGCCGGTAAAAATCTCTCCAGTGGCCGGATCTTGTTCGAGACCGCGTCATGACGTACCGGGCCTGTATCGTGGTGCCGGTCTACAATCATGGCGCGGGCGTCACGGCGTTGATCCAAGAGGTTGCCCCCCTCGGACTACAAACCATCCTGGTAGACGATGCCAGCGACAGCGATTGTCGCGGCATATTGAAGGACCTGGTCAAGTCTTTTGCGTGGGTTCATCTGATCGAACACAGCAAAAACCTTGGCAAGGGCGGCGCCGTTCTTTCCGGGCTTCGCGAGGCCCTGGACCGTGGCTTCAGTCACGCGTTACAGATCGATGCCGATGGGCAACATGACGTCGGCGACATCCCGGATTTCGTGTCGATATCGCAGCAACACCCGGAGGCGATGGTTACGGGTAGGCCCCTCTATGATGCAAGCGTTCCGAAAGGGCGGCGCTTCGCGCGTTATCTGACCCACTTCTGGGTGTGGATCGAGACGTTATCATTCGAGATCAAGGATTCGATGTGCGGATTCAGGGTCTATCCTCTGAATGTCGTGGTCCCTTTGTCGCGGCGTGTGCGCCTTGGCCGGCGAATGGACTTCGATCCCGAGGTTTTGGTTCGGCTCTGCTGGGAAGGTGTGCCGATCATCTCTCGCCCTACCCGTGTCGTCTATCCGAAGGACGGTCAGTCGCATTTCCGTCTTTGGGAGGACAACTGGCTGATCACCTGCATGCATGTTCGGCTCGTCTTGGGGATGTTTGTTCGAGCACCAGGCCTTCTTCTGCGCCGCGCAAGGGCTGGGCGAGCAGCGGACGGGAGCGAAAGCTCTCGTCTCGGGACGCCTTGATGCCAATGGCTAGCGACGACAAGAACAGCAGTCTTTGGTACGCCATCGAGGAACGCGGAGTCTATCTGGGTCTGAGGGTCATGTTCTTTGTCTATAACCTGTTTGGCAGGGCCGGATTCTCGATCTTCCTATATCCGGTGATGATCTATTTCTTCCTGGCCAATCCGGCCACGCGCCGCGCATCACAGGCGTTCCTGTCACGCGCTCAACAGCACACTAAGGCCGGCTCAGCACCTTCCCGCGCGCCCGGCTGGCGGCAGTCGTTTCGGCATTTCATGACCTTCGGTGAGGCGATCTTGGACAAGCTAGCGGCTTGGCGTGGCGATATCGGGTTGGCGGACGTCGACTATGTCAACCGGGAAGTGTTTGAGGCTCTACATGCCTCGGGCCAAGGCGGCGTTCTGATCGCCTCGCACCTCGGCAATATGGAGGTTTGCCGCGCCTTGGGTAGCCTTTATCGCGATCTCAAAATTAATGTCCTGGTCCACACAAAGCATTCGGGGAACTTCAACCGTTTGATGCGGCGAATCAATCCTCACGCCATGCTATCTCTGATTCAGGTTACGGAGGTGGGGTTGGAAACCGCGGTAATGCTGCGCGAGAAGGTCGATCAGGGGGAGTTCGTGGTTATCGTCGGCGACCGGATACCAGTCGGACAATCCTCGCGAATCACTTGGCTACCGTTCTTGGGCCGTCCCGCCCCCTTTCCTCAAGGGCCCTTCATTCTGGCCGCACTGCTGCAATGCCCGGTTTTGTTGATTTTTTGTCTAAAGCGCCGGCACCGCTATCACATCATCTTCGAATCCTTGGCTGAGGGGATCAAGATACCGCGCCGCGAGCGCGCCAAGGCGCTCGGTTTCTGGATGTCGCGCTATGTGGAAAGATTGCAGCACTACTGCGTGAGCGATCCCTATCAATGGTTCAATTTTTTTGACTTTTGGGGGCAAGCCAGCCCAAATTCGCCGGATCGGGAGTCCGACCGGGCTTCCCCAGAAAAATACTCAGTCTAGGGATCAGATTTTTTGTCCATACCTCCGGGCCTTCGCGATGATGCCGCCGCACCGTCACCTATCACCATCGGCCGCGAGTCTCTGCGCATTCAAGATGTCATGGAGATCGCGCATCAGCGCACGCCCGTGGTCCTCGACCAGCATCCAAACTATCGCGCCTTCATCGATGCGGGTCCCGCCTTTTTGGATAAACTGCTCGAAAGAGACGGCACGATTTACGGCGTAACCACCGGATACGGAGATTCTTGCAATGTCGTCATCCCCCGAGACTTAGTCCAAACGCTCCCACTGCATTTGCTGCGATTTCATGGCTGTGGGATGGGCAATCACCTGTCCCATGAGATGGCGCGCGCGGTGATCGTTACCCGGCTGGCCTCCCTGGCCAAGGGTTACTCTGGTATCAGTTGGGAATTGCTCACCCGCCTGGTCGAGTTTCTCAATCTGGACGCGGTGCCGCTGATTCCCGAGGAAGGTTCGGTCGGCGCAAGCGGCGATCTCACGCCCCTGTCCTATCTGGCGGCAATGCTGGTCGGCGAGCGCGAGGTTCTCTATGGCACCGAGCAAATGTCGGCGCAGGAGTTCCACCATAAAGTCGATCTGCACCCCCTCACGCTACGTCCCAAGGAGGGCTTGGCGATCATGAACGGGACCGCCGTGATGACGGCGTTGGCTTGTGAATGCTATCGCCGGGCGGACTACCTGTCGCGCCTTTGCGCTCGGCTGACCGCGCTTGCGAGCGTGGCACTCCAGGGTAACCCGCATCATTTCGACGAGCGCCTCTTCAAGGTTAAACCGCATCCCGGACAGAACGACGTTGCGGCTTGGATCCGCAACGACATTGGCGGCGGTGACGCGCCGAACAACGCCAACCGATTGCAGGACCGCTATTCCATACGCTGTGCGCCGCATGTGATCGGTGTCTTGCGTGACTGCTTGCCTTGGATGGCGCAGTTTCTCGAAATCGAACTCAATAGCACCAACGACAACCCCGTCATCGATGCAGTGGAGGAACAGGTGCTGCACGGTGGTCATTTTTATGGCGGTCATATCGCTTTTGCGATGGACGGCCTTAAGAACGCCGTCGCCAACCTGGCCGACCTCATGGACCGCCAACTTGCCTTGTTGGTGGACGTCAAATTCAATCACGGCCTGCCGGCCAACCTGTCGGGCGCGACAGGCGAACGGGCGGAGATCAACCACGGCTTCAAAGCGGTGCAAATCGCAGTCAGCGCCTGGACCGCGGAAGCCTTGAAGTTGACCATGCCGGCGAGCGTTTTTTCCCGCTCGACGGAATGTCACAACCAGGACAAGGTCAGCATGGGCACCATCGCCGCACGTGATTGTGTGCGGATCCTGGAGCTGAGCGAACAGGTTGCCGCCGCTCATACTTTGGCGACGGTTCAAGCCGTTATCCTGCGCCGCCAGAGTGTCGGCACCAAAGAAGCCGAGCTTTTCGTCGAATCGGTCAAAAGCGAATTCGCCTTTCTGGAAGAAGACCGCGCCCTGGAGCCGGAGCTGCGCAAGTTCGTCGCTCTCATACAAGGCCAGCACTGGTCGCTTTATGACCGGTGATCGCATGCAGCTGCCAAGCGCCAGCGTGACCATCCAAATACCTTTTCACGACGTCGATCTCATGGCCGTCGCCTGGCACGGCCACTACGCGAAATATTTCGAGATCGCGCGCTGCGCCCTATTGGACAAAGTGAACTACAACTACAACGAAATGAAAGAGTCGGGCTATTCCTGGCCGATCATCGACCTTAGGATCCGCTATGCCAAACCCGCCCACTTCGGGCAAGAAGTCGAGGTCGTCGCCAGTCTGGTGGAATATGACCTGCGTTTAAAAATCGACTATTTGATACGCGATGCCGCAAGTGGAACGAGACTGACCAAAGGGCATACTGTCCAAGTTGCCGTCGATCAGCGCACGGGCGAAATGTTGCTCGGGTCTCCGCCCGTGCTTTACGAGAAACTGGGGTTGGAGGCGTGAGTAGACTGGCGCTTGTACTGGCCGTCGTCCTTGGCACGGCATCCGGCACGGCGCAGGCCCTGGGCGAGCAGAAGACGACGTTGTCCGATATCTCCGGGCAACTCGTTCGCGGCGACATGCTGTGCAGCGATTTCGAACAGGAAAAGCACCTTCGAGCCCTGGCACGCCCCTTGTTGTCGGCGGGCAAGCTTATCTTTGTCGTCGGGCAAGGCGTGCTCTGGCAGGTCCTGACCCCCTATCCAGCCCGGATTTTGGTCAGAAGCGACGAATTGATACGGTGGGATGAGGACGGCAATGCGCACAAATCGAGTGCCGGAAAGGCCCCCATATTCCGGGCTCTGTCGAGTGTCTTCCTCGCCACGTTCAAGGGTCATTTCGAGGTTTTGCAAGACACTTTCGATCTGTCCGCGACCCAAGCAGAGGGCACCTGGCGCCTGACTCTGACTCCCAAGGACGAGAACCTAGCGGCGGTCATTACCAAGGTGCGCGTCGCCGGTGGACGCCATGTCGAAGAGATTTCGGTTCTTGAAGCCCGCGGCGATCAAACTTTGATCCGGCTCCGCAATCCGCGAGTCGACGGCTGTAAGCTCAATGATACCGAAAAGACCTATTTTGCGCGGTAAGGCGCCTGCCCTTCTGTGGTTTCTGTTTTTGGCCGCGCTTGCCGGGTGGTTGATACTGACGGCGAATGCCGGGCCGATGGTCAACGCCAACCTGACGGACCTTCTGCCCGGAGCACAGCGCGACCCGGTAATTACCGAAGCCGTTGGGCGGGTCAAGAAGCGCTTCGAGCGTAACGTGGTTCTCGTCGTCGAATCGGATCGGTTTGAAGATGCGCGGTTGGCGGCAGACTATCTCGGTGAGCAGCTTCGAGAATCGAATCAGTTCCGCACTCTGCGGCTGCGCTACGACCGCGACATGGTTTGGGAGGCTGGCGCCTTCTATTTCCCGATGCGCTTCCAACTCCTTGACCACAAAGCGCGGACTACCTTGGAGGCTGGGGATATAGCCGCCTTCGAACGCGTTATCCTCAAGCGCTACTTCGGCCCCGGATCGTCTCTCAGTTCGGAGATTGTGGCCAAGGATCCGCTGCTTCTGCTGCCGAGCTATCTGGATGCCCGTACCAGCGAAGCCGCAGGCCGGCTTCAGCCGGAAAACGGGTATCTCACGCTCAGAGCGCAGGGCAAAGTTTTCGTGGTCATGACCGGAGAGCTGGCGGAAACCCCCTTTTCCTTTTCGGTTCAAGAACGGCTGGTTCCGATACTGGAACAGGTTAGACGCGAGCTACCCGAGAAATTCAACGGCGCGCAGATACTGATGGCCGGTGTCTTGGCGCACGCCATCGCCGGCACGGCGCAGGCCTTTACCGAGATCTCCAGCGTCGGACTCGGCTCCCTGCTTGGGGTCTTCACCCTGTTACTGGTTGTGTTCCGATCGTGGCTACCTTTCGGCTTGAGCACGGTTTCGATCCTGTGTGGCAGCCTGGGTGGATTCGCCGCCTGCATTGCACTGTTCGGGCAGGTGCACCTTATGACCCTGGTGTTTGGCTCCAGTCTGGTCGGCATCTCGGTCGACTATTCTCTGCACTTCTTCTGCGATCGATTCCGCTCTCCGGGGAATTGGTCGCCAAAACTTACCGTTGCCCACATTTTTCCCGGAATAACCCTGGGCCTGGTGACCAGCATCATTGGATTCTCCGGGCTTGTGATCAGCCCTTTCCCAGGGATGCGGGAGTTGGCGGTCTTCTCCAGCGCCGGGCTGGTTGTCGCCTATGGTTGCGTCCTTTGCTGGTATCCGGTCTGTACGCAGCGACTTAAGAGCCCCACGGTTCAACGCCCGCTGGCCTGGACCAGCGCCTATATCGGGCTTTGGCAACGCCGGTGGAACTGGCCCGTAAAAGGGGGACTAGCCGTGCTATTGGCATTGGTTTCCGTGGGCTTCTTGAGGCTTGCCGCCGAGGATGACATCCGACTGCTGCAAACGCTCGATCCCGAGGTTGTCGTGGAAGTCGATCGAACGCGCGCACTCATTGGCCGAAACCTGGCCAGTCAATTTTTCCTGGTGGAGGGACGGACAACGGCGGAATTTCTCGAGCGCGAGGAACGCTTGACCGCGCGTCTACGCAAACTTGAGGAAACCGGGGAAGTCGAAGGTCATGCGGCGATCTCGGACTTCCTACCCTCCGCCACCCGGCAAGAGGAGGATCGCAAGTTGCTCGCTCCTCTGATCCTCGATGAGAACGGGCTGCTGGCCAGAGTGGCAAAGCGAGTCGGGCTTCCCGATAACCTACGCGAGGCCTATGCCCGCGCGTACGCGGCAACACTGGAAACGCCGCCTGTCGGTCTTGAGGCCTGGCTGGCGCATCCGGTTTCCGAGCCCTACCGGCACCTTTGGCTCGGGCAGACAGACAGAGGCGTCGTCGGGGTGGTTGGTTTGCGCGGGGTATTCGATTTGCCTGCCTTGAAGGCGGTGGCGGCGTCGAACCCCGAGATTCATTTCATCGACCCCGCCGGAGAAATCTCCGATCTTTTCTCGGATTACCGGCGGGAAGCCGGTTGGCTGGCTTTTATTTCTTACCTGTTTGTGGCGCTCCTGCTTGTCGTTCGCTATGGCGTACTCGGCGGATTAGCCGTCATCACCCCCCCGGTCCTGGCCGCATTTGCCAGCCTGGGCGTCCTTGGCCTGTTGGGCCACTCCATTAGCCTTTTCAACATCATGGCCTTGTTGCTGGTGTTGGGTATCGGCGTCGATTACGGCTTGTTCTTTCGCGAGACCGGCTTGGTCCATGCCTCGACGTTTTTGGCGATCGCCATGTCGGCATTGACGACGCTTCTCGCCTTCGGCCTCCTCGCCTTCTCGCGCACGGCGGCAATCAGCGACTTTGGGCTGACGATCTTGATAGGGATCTGTGTTGCTTTCCTGCTGTCACCCATGGCCGGCGCCCGGCTGCCGCGAAGCTCGGACTAGCGGCGTGGGAGGGCGCATCGTGCGACATATTCGAGGGTTGGCGTTTTGCGCTCTAGCGTCAGTGATATCTGGCTGTGTCGCCCTATCTCCCGCAATCGAGGGAGCGGGCCACGCTCCGAATCTAGACCTGCCGCCTGAAAGCTTGGGACGGAATCTCTCTCTCAGCCAGATTGTCACCGGCACCTACGGCGATCAGACGCAATCGATGCGCTTCGAGGTCGAGGTCGAGGGCAATAAGCTAGTCATCGCCGCGCTCTCTCATCTTGGCGCGACTCTTTTTGTTCTCCGGCAGGAAGGCGAAAAGGTTGCCGTAGACGCCTATGCCGGCGAACTGGATGGTATCGATCCGAGTTGGATGCTTTTCGATCTACAAGTAACCTATTGGCCGGGTGAACGCCTGGAACGGGCATTATCCATGCAGCGCATGCGGCTCGAAGACGAGCCGGATAATAGCGTTCGACGCGTATTCGGACCCAGGGGCGAACTCGTGATGGAGGTTCGCTATCTCGACGGCTTTCTGGCGCCCGGCGATATCTCCATCGATCACTTCGATCGCCCCTATCGTCTTCTGATCGAAACACTTGAACGGGGAAAGAATTCGTGACGACCAAGGCGCCCGTATATCTTTCCGCGCTGGGTATCGTCAGTTCTCTTGGCAGTAGTAGGGAGGAGGTGTGTGATAACCTCCTGGCCGGAAGACAGCCAGGCGTCGTGCAGCGGCGCGACCTTCTCGTCGATGGCGCCCCCCTCTTCGTCGCGCAGGTTGATGCCCTGCTCCCCGAGCCAACGGAGCAACTGGCTGCCTACGCCAGTCGTAATCTTGGGCTAAGTATTCTCGCGCTCGAAGAGATTCGGCCCCAGGTGGATACGGCAATTTCCCGCTATGGCGCGCACCGCGTTGCGGTCGTAATGGGCACCAGCACGTCGGGAATCGCGCACGGCGAGGAAGCCGTTGCCTATGCCAAAGACAACGGCCGCCTACCTGACGTTTTCGATGTGCGTATGCAGGAAATAGGGAGTGCCGGAGAGGCGCTGGCCCGTTATCTTGGCGTTACCGCCCCGGCCTATACCATCTCGACCGCCTGTAGCTCCGGCGCCCACGCGCTCGCCGCCGCCCGGCGGCTGCTGCAAACCGGTATCGCGGATGCCGTATTGGCCGGCGGCGCGGACAGTATCTGCCAACTGACGACGAACGGGTTTCAAGCCCTCTCCGCTCTGTCGGCGGGAATATGCAATCCATTCAGCCGCAATCGAGATGGGATCATGATCGGCGAAGGGGCCGCGATTTTTCTGGTACAACGCGACCCCTCCGAGATCGCCTTGTATGGCATCGGTGCCTCTTCAGACGCCCATAGCATGACGGCGCCCGAGCCGGAGGGACACGGCATCGGGCACGCGGTTCGCGGCGCGCTCGCGGATGCCGGAATGACCTCGAACGACATCGACTATGTTCATTTGCACGGGACCGGCACCCGACACAACGACGAGGTGGAGAGCAAGGTCGTCCAACAGGTTTTCGGCACCGCCACGCCGTGCAGTTCCTCCAAGGCCCAGATCGGCCACACCCTCGGTGCGGCAGGCGCCATGGGGGCCGCTCACTGTTGGCTTGCGGCGAGCAGCATGAACAAGAAGCGACTTCTGCCGCCTCATGTCTGGGATGGTCAAGCGGAGGACGGATTGCTCGCGGATTGTTTGGTGGAACGCGGCGCGCAACTTGCCCCCACGGCATCGGCTATTTTTCTCGCTAACGCCTTCGGTTTTGGTGGCAGCAACGTATCCTTAGTTATTGGAAAATCAGGGTAATGAAACCGGCTCACACCCTGGAAGAGCTTCTCCCGCACAGCGGTCCAATGATCCTGATCGACGAAGCCCTGGATGCGGGCGAAGGTTGGGTCACCGCCGCCGTTCGCGTTGGCGAAGACAGCCTTTTCTATCAATCTGGATTGGGCGTGCCTGCTTGGGTTGGAATAGAGTATATGGCGCAGACGGTTGCTCTTTACGCTGGCATATGCGCGAAGCGGGCCGGCACGGATATTCGTTTGGCGTTTCTTCTCGGCGCGCGCCGATATCAGGCGGTGACGACCTATTTTCCGTTGGGAAGCCTATTGAAAATCTCCGGCCATGAAGAATGGCGAGACGGCAATATGGCGGTATTCGACTGTCAGATTTGTTACCATGAAAACGACCAACAATTGGCGGAGGCCCGCTTGAACGTTTTCTGTCCCGAAGACCCGATCGCATTTATGCGGGAGCGCGCATGATGGCTGGGCGGGTCTTGATTACCGGGGCAAGCCGCGGAATCGGTAAGCACATCGCCCTCGCCCTGGCACAAGCCGGCTTCAACATCGTCGTGCATTACCGCACCCAAGAAGCGGCTGCGGAATCCGTGCTGAAGGAGGTCAGCGACATTGGGGTCGAGGCTAGCCTGATGTGCTTCGACGTGGCCGACCGGCGCGCCGCCGCCGAGGCCTTGGCACGGGACATCGAGGCCAAGGGGGCCTACTATGGTGTTGTCTGCAATGCTGGTATACATCGCGACAATGTCTTTCCAGCGCTAACCGATTCCGATTGGGATGACGTGCTCCGCACCAACCTGGACGGATTTTACAATGTCCTGCATCCGGTCATTATGCCGATGGTACGTGCCAAACAGGGTGGGCGCATTGTCGTTCTCTCGTCGGTCGCAGGCCTGATCGGCAACCGCGGGCAGGTCAACTATAGCGCCTCCAAGGGTGGGTTGATCGCCGCATCGAAGGCCTTGGCGGTCGAACTGGCAAAACGCCGGATTACGGTCAACTGCGTAGCACCCGGATTGATTGAGACCGAAATGACCGAGGAGCTGGATTCCAGCCAGATCATGAACATGATACCCGCACGGCGCTTGGGACGCCCGGAAGAGGTGGCCAGCCTTGTCGCCTACCTATTTTCGACCGGCGCCGCTTACATCACGCGCCAGGTTGTATCGGTAAACGGAGGGATGCTTTGACGCACCGCGTCGTTATCACCGGCATGAGCGGTTTGTCCCCCATCGGGCATAGTTGGCCGGAGATCGAGCAAGGGCTGCACGGTTACCAGAATAAGATACGCTACATCCCGGAGTGGGAGATCTTTTCCGGCCTCAATTGTCGTCTTGCCGCCCCGCTACCGCCGTTCGAGTTGCCGGCGCACTATTCGCGAAAGCGAACACGGGGAATGGGGCGCGTCGCCCAACTCGCGACCCGGAGCAGCGAAATGGCGTTGGAGGCTGCCGGTCTCCTCGACGATCCGGTCCTAACGAGCGGTCGAACCGGCGTCGCCTACGGCTCGTCTTCGGGCTCAACCCCGGCGTTGAGCGACATGGCACGGCTGCTGGTTACCGAAAATACCGACTCGGTCAAAGCCAATACATACATTCAGATGATGCCCCATACGACGGCGGTCAACGTGTCGGTGTTCTTTGGCACCCGCGGGCGTTTGATCCCAACCTCCAGCGCCTGCACCTCGGGAAGCTTGGCGATTGGGATGGCTTATGAATCCGTTCGCCAGGGACAGCAGACGGTCATGATTGCCGGTGGCGCGGAGGAACTTTGTCCTTCCCAGACCGCCGTCTTCGACACGTTGTTCGCGACCAGCACGCGCAACGACGAGCCTGAGAAGACGCCCAGGCCCTTCGACGCCTCCCGCGACGGTATGACTGTCGGCGAAGGTGCTGCCACTTTGATCGTCGAGGATTTGGATCACGCGCGTGCCCGCGGCGCAAAAATTCAAGCCGAGATCGTAGGCTTCGCGACGACGACCGACGGCAAGCACCTGACCCAACCGGCCGAGGAGAGCATGGCCATGGCCATGCGGCTGGCGCTCGAGGATGCCGGGCTGCCGGCTCAGGAAGTGGGCTATGTGAATGCCCACGGAACCGCGACCGAACTTGGGGATATCGCCGAATCGCAGGCCACCTTGAGCATCTATGGCCAGCCGGTTCCGATCAGCTCCCTTAAGAGCTACATCGGGCATACCTTGGGAGCGTGCGGCAGCATTGAGGCTTGGGTCACCGTTGAAATGCTGAACAGTGATTGGTACGCCCCAACGATAAACCTGGAGCGCATCGACCCGCGCTGCGCGGAGCTGGATTATATCACTGAGTGCGGCCGGCCAATGCAGAACGAATACGTCATGACCAACCAGTTTGCGTTTGGAGGGATAAATACCTCTCTCGTTTTCCGCCGCTGGCAGTAATACCAGGTTGTCCCACAATGGCTCCAGACGGCGCGCTATCCACGACCCAAGAATGCCACCTTTGGGTTCTGCCACCTGAGAAGAAGCACGTCGAGGAACTCTGCGAGGAAGGCCGGGGCCTGCTTTGCGAGGAAGAATGTGCGCGCTACCAGGCGATACGCAATCCCCTGGCGGCACGGCGGTTTCTCTTGGGTCGCTGCCTGCTGCGCGTAGGACTCGCGCGGCACCTGGGGGCAAAACCCGAAGAATTGAAATTCGACTACCAAGCCAAGGGCAAGCCCGTTCTGCGGCACCCCGTGGTGGAAGGCCTGTGTTTCAACCTGTCTCATAGCGGCGAAGAAGTCGTGCTGGCGATCGCACAATGCTGCGCGCTTGGAATAGACATCGAGGCACGGTCTCGCGGCGCACGTGTCTTGAGGATCGCGGAGCGTTTTTTTCCCCTCGCCGAGCGTCAGCGGATCTCAGCGCGGCCCGAGGACTCCGAAAGCACCGCCCTAACGCATTGGGTCCTCAAGGAAAGTGTCATAAAGGCAGTCGGCGATAGTGTGTGGGATGCATTGGAGTCGGTGTGCCCAGACACATCGGGCCCCGATCTGGAATGGATGCGCCCTCCGCCCGCCGGTAACGAGGAAAATTGGGCCCAAGTGGTCGGGCCTTTCCGTAAGAATTACCTCCTCGCCGTGGCGCTATATTCGACAAACGGGTGGAGCGGCAAAGCTATCCGGTTCCGTCATTACGTGCTCGGTCAGGGCGAATCCGAGAGCCCATTTTTCTGCCCAGAGATGGGAACCCGGCACACTATATCTCGCTAAAATACTGTTGGATCCTACTTTCCAAATTACCGATCCACTGGTTGTATTTGCGATGGATCCTCGTGCCGCTGTATTTCAATTTGACGCTATTGTAATAGGTGATCGAGAAAGATTTAGTGGAATACTCAATCACGGCCTGAGCTGTATGTCCGCGAGTCGTATGCGAAACCTGCAAATGCGTTGAATCAATATCCTTTACCGCCCACTTCTTAGAGGTCGCAGCCTTGACGATGACACGACGCACGTCTTCCTGGCTTGGCACCGAACCGGTGCCCGTGACGATCGTAATGTTTTCGGCGTTGTAGATGGGCTGAGTGTTGCAAGCGCCAAGAAGCAGCAGGATCGATGCAAGCAAAAGTATACGTTTCATTTTTAGAGTCCTCCTTCACGCAATGGAATTAGGTGGCATCTTCTCGACTAGCCGCACATTCCGCAACAACCTCATTGCTCTCATATGGCCGCGTGGGGCCAGTAAAGCCCCGCCCGTGCCGGTCACGGCGCTTCAAGCACGATGGGAGCATTAACACAGGTTTCATCACCTGCGGTAAAACAAGCTTCCGGTTGCGCCGGAAATCGTGGCGGCGCGTCGGGAACGTCGAGGAGATTAGGCAGAATTACGGAAATTGGCGAGGCTTCGGCGTCAATACCGGGGGTAAGACCGGGGACTTTGGCCGCGAACAACGTCGAAAAACTGTCGATATAATCATCCGGGGTCAAACGTGACAGGTTTTCCGCGGTCGGGTCGATGAGGCCGATACGCGAGCCATGGTCACCGTGGATGAGGATGATTGCCGTCTCGTAGCTACCCGCTGCCTTCATCGCATCGAACAGCGTGGTCAGTTTGCGCAACGTGCATCGGATCTGATCGTAATAAGCCGCGTACCGAACGCGCCGCGATTCCGGCGTGTTCATACCGTCGCGCAGGGATCTTAGCTCCCAGCTGGAGATCGGCGTTCGAATACGGCAGTCCGACCGCAAAACGTAGGGGTAGTGAGGGATCATGAGATGCGCGAAGTACAGTGTGCCGCCTGAGGGCCGCGACAGATCATCGGCCAAACGTTCAAGGGTCGGCAAGACGGCGATTGGACCCAGGCGGCCGTGCCATAACCCAAGCCCAGGGAGTTCCAGGCCATAGCCCTCCAAATGAGCGCTCAGAGAGGCGCCCGCAAACTTCAAGAATCGAATAGTGGCGATGGAGCTATAGTACATATTGGCAAGCAGCAGCACGCGCTCTACCGCCGGAAGCTGAGCAACGGAATCCGGGACAAATTTGTCCGGGTTGTAGACCGCGCAGCTCTCGACGACGATCTCCGTCGCTTGGCAGAAATCCATATAATTTGTTTGGTAGATTCGCGCCTTATAGCCCCGTTTCCTCAGCTCCGAAAAATACCGGTTAGCGCGTAGGGTCCACTTCCCCCTCCCCTTTTCGAGGTACGCATCACCCCTTGGGTCGCTGTCGAAATTCAAGGTGCTAGCCAGCGACATTTGGGTGTTGAAATACTGACTGTACGCTTGGCCAAACAAGCGAAACCCGTAGCCGGTATAGAACGCCTCCAGGTCCTGGGCGAGGCGCTCACCGCCCGGTTGCCGGTCATTCATTCCGGCCAGGCCGATGTGTTCGTCGAGCACAAGGTGAAGAATCACCGGCAGATCCGAATTACCGCTCTTCGGTGCGTCAATGGCGCTTGGTGATGATTGCGCGGGCTGAAGGTAGGGCTGCAACAGGGTCGCGCCAAGAATGGCGGCAAAGGCAGTTGCGAGAACCTTGCTGGTGTGGCGGCCCAGGAATAGCGCCAGCACGACCGCGACGACCAATGTCAAGCCGGCCGCGAACAACCCGGTCCGGCCATCGGTAACGCCAAGCTCAAAAATTACATCGCCAAGGACCAGGACTATCAGTATCGCGAATATAATCGCCCGCGTGATCGCCCCGCCCAGTCGGGCAACAAATGCCAGCGCAACGGCTATGGAAAAAATAATAGCAAGAACAATAACAACGTCCGGAAATATACGGTAATACCCAAGATAGATCACATAATTTGTGAAATGAGATAAAATAATAAGAACGAATGCTGCAAAATCCAATATCACACTTCTTGTGATAACATTTTCCTTATTCCCCCCTCCACTTTCGTTCATTACTTTAATTACCCAAGGCGGGGTGTTGGAGATTGGAGCCATTCGGCCTTCGGATCAATCATCACGCCGATTATACCAGACGAGCAGTCGACGATTCGCCGTGATTTCCTGCTCTTCGATTATCTCCGCTCGGGCCAAAACCGCGGCGCGGAAGTTCTCGCGTTCATAGTCTGGAAAAATGTCGTTTCGAAATTGCAGCATCTGCCGCACGCAGGGATCGTCCTTTTCAACGAACTCAATCACGCCCTGTGGAGCCAAATCGATCAGCCAGTCGACGACATCCTTGAGGGGCAAATTTCGGCCAATAGCAAGATGATGGACGACGGCCAAGGCCAAAAGCCCGTCGGCGTTCCGACGATCGCCGAGAGCCTTGCGCTCGATACCGCGCCAACCCTGCCCTGGACTGGGATCGGCGGCATCCAGATAAAGCGGGAGCAAGCGCACCCCCCCCTTCGACGCACGGGCAAAGGCCTTCTCCAACGCCCCGTGATCCGTATCAAATCCTATGACTTCCTTCGCACCGGCTTCCAGCGCAACCTCGGCATAGTGGCCGGTGTTACAGCCAACATCCCAGAGACACCGTGGCGTCACCTTGGCCGCGAAACGGCGTAGAAAATTGGCTTTAGACTCGGCCTCCAAGGCGCGATACCCATTGGTCTCGGCATAGTCGCTCCACGCGCTTTGCCGCGGCAGGGAAGGTTCCAATCCCTCTATCCAGCGCCGCAAGCTGGCGAGCATGCTTCTAAAGGCAGACTTCGGAAGCGACCGGGCCTTGATCCGCGCGACCTGGTCATCACCGATCTTCGCCGCGGAACGCTGAAACCGCGCGGGCAAAATCACATGCGCGGACACCCGCCAATCGAACATACGCCACCATGGCAGCAGCGCGCGGAGGTCCTCGCTCGGGATGCCCTCAAGCCTGCCACGAAGCCATACGTTGAAGGGCACGCCCCGCAGCGCGGTCAGCAACAGCGGGTTTAAAAACTGCTCCAAGAACTGCCTATGCGCGAACCAATATTCGCCGTCCCGGTAACGACGAAAAGAGAGGACATCGATAAAGATTGGCCGCGCACCCTGGAATTGCACGTTGTAGGCCGAGGCATCCGAAAGCGTCGCGCCGCGTTCGAGTGATTCCAGCGACAGGTCCAAATGCAAAAGTGCCGCCGCCTTCAAGGCCGAAAAGCACCACTCATAAGGATGGGAGATAAACGACAACCTTGGGTGTTCCAGAACATAACGCACGTCGGACGCCTGGCCGAGCAAGCCGGGTTCGACCTCTGTGCACCCGATCACGCGCCCGTCATCCGTAAACTCATCTAACAAGCCGCCATCACGTAGGAACTCATAGTCGGCCGCGCCGACACGCGTTACACTTCGAAGAACGCGATCGCCCAGCAGATAGACGCGTCCGGCAGGGTCCCGATAAGAAGCATTTTCGGGTACGGCGCGTTCCACTACTTCCGGTCCGTGAAGCGACTGTCGCGACCATCACGAGAATTCTTACGCTTAAAGAACGATTTGATCTTGCCCCAATAAATGCGCAACGCGACTAGGCTCCCGGCGACAACACCTATAGCGGCCTGGAGAACTAAGCTTCCCGTGCCCGGGTCGAGATAGGCTTGGGCCGGCGCGGTTCCCGCGAAGAATATCATCGCCGTGGTGGCGGAGATTAGCCCCCAGTTCTTGATCCCGCGCAAAGGAGCCGATCCTTTCCCGACTTTGCCCTCACCACCGCGCCCAAGCACAACGCCGCAAAGATAGTGCCGGAATCGGAATGCGCCGGCAACAACGGGCTCAATCTCCTTGCCGCGCTCCAGCTATAATGGTTGTCGACTAAAGGAGGCAATTTGCCCTATGTTAGATCGCTATATGCCTGAAGTGTTTTACAATAAAGATGTTGATGGATGAGGGGATCGATGTCTCTCTTTGTCCCGGAAACGCGGTTCGGTATTTGGTTCCTGGGAACCGAAGTATGGGTCGAGCATGTCCTTGAGCGGGCGCTCGACAACCTCGAGGGATTAATCGAGGACCGCAAACCTTCCTACCCGATCATCATCGACGTCGGCTGCGGATTGGGCAGGTCCCTCGAGCTTCTGCAGCAACGTTTCGCGCCGCAACGCATTATCGGCGCTGATATTGATTCGGAGATGCTCGACGCTGCCTCGGCACGCGTTGCAAATAGCGATTTGAAGGTCAGTTTCATTCAAACAACAAGTTCACAATTACCCATCGATGAACAGACGGTCGATTTGGTCTTTTGTCATCAGACCTTTCATCACCTTGTGGACCAAAACGCGGCAATTCGTGAGTTTTATCGAATCCTGAAGCCGGGCGGATTGCTGCTGTTTGCCGAGTCCACCCATGCCTTCATCCATTCCTGGACCATTCGACATCTGTTTCGTCACCCCATGGACATGCAAAAAACGGCAAATGAATACTTGAGTCTCATCAAGGAAGCCGATTTTCGCGTGTCCCCTCAATCGGTCTCGTTTCCGTATCTTTGGTGGAGTCGGGTCGACCTCGGAATCATGGAACACTGGTTTGGCCGGCAACCATCCGAAGATCACGAGGAAACTTTGCTCAACCTCGTGGCCGTTCGCGACCCTGACCCTAAGGGTTAACCGCGAGGAGAGAAAAGGAAAGTGATCGAGGAATCTCTAGGCGGCATCGAATTATCAATTGCTCGCTGGTCGGCCTGGGCACCGGGACTAAGCACGCCGGCTGCCTGGGAAAAGTGGGCGGCAGACACTCTCGATCCATCACTCCATGCGGAAAAACCGGACGTGAGTTTTGTTCCGGCGATGTTGCGTCGGCGCTTGAGTTCGCTGAGCCGCATGGTCTTCCATGTTGCCGCAACGTGCCTTGATGGCGAGGCCCTGCCCGATGCTTATGTCTACTGTTCCCGCTATGGCGAATACGAACGCGGCTTCGAGATTCTCGCGGGCCTCGCGCGACAGGAGTCGGTCTCACCGGCGGCCTTTAGCCATTCGGTGCATAACACCTCGGCCAGCCTCTTTTCCATCGACCGGGGAGATTCAGCCCCCTACACAGCCCTCGCCGCCGGGGCCGCAACGCTGGAATCAGCGTTTCTTGAAGCCTGGACACTATTGAAAAGTGGAGAGGCTGGCCGTGTCCTTCTAATCTATCACGATGAACCCCTACCCCCGCTCTATAAGGGGCAAGAGACCAATGTCACTCAAAATTGCGCTCTAGCCTTGCTTTTGCAACCCAGCAAAACGAGCCTTGAAACCGACCAACTTGAGCTTTCCTGGCAGGGGAGTCCGGCGGACTCGCCTCTGCCGCTCGAAGCAGACGACCCTGCCCTTCAAGTCGTGCGGCTGCTGATCAACGGGGGAGAGCCATTCACGAACGATACGGGGCGACTCATTTGGCAATGGACCAAGCATGCCCGCGCCGCTTGATCGATTGTGGCGCGTGGCGGCGACGGGTCTGAGTTTTTCCGTTTTCGGCTTGATAGCTCTGTTTTTTACCATCACCCTCTTCCCCGTTCTTCATGCGACAACTTTCGACCGCGGCCGTGCGAACCGCCGATGCCAGTTTGCCGTACACTTGGCCTTCCGTTGGTTTATTTGGCTGATGCGAACCCTTGGGGTCCTAACCTACGAGCGACACAACGCGGACAGGTTGATAGGTGTAAGCGGCACTATGATCGTTGCCAATCACCCGACCCTCATTGATGTGGTGTTCATCGTCGCCATGCTCCCGACCACGCTTTGCGTGGCCAAGCGAGCCACCTGGTCAAATCCTTTCTTGGCCGGCGTCATGTGGGCAACCGGGTATCTTCAGGACGAAGATCCAGTACGTTTAGTCACGACTTGCGCCGAAAACCTCAAAAAGGGGAACAACTTAGTCGTTTTTCCGGAAGCGACGCGCAGCGTACCGGGCCACCCCCTGCGGTTGCGGCGCGGGGCGGCATCGGTCATTAAAGCCAGTCGGCGAGCCATTATTCCGATAGTCATCACGTGTCAGCCTCCGACCCTTTCCAAAGGTGAAAAATGGTACCAAGTTCCCAATAGTAGGGTACATTTCAAAATTACGGTCGGCGATCGCGTCGATCCCTCCACGGTAATCGTTGAGGGGGAAAGCAACGGAAAAACGACCCGGCGAATAAATAGAGTACTTGAAGAGCTATTTCGGTCGGGAATCGAAGGACATGAGTGCGCTGGTTGAGGAATTGAAACGGCTCTTGATCGAGACGCTAGATCTCGAGGATATCGAGCCTCAAGATATCGACCCCCACGCGCCCTTGTTTGTCGAGGGGTTGGGGCTCGATTCCATAGATGCGCTTGAACTGGGAGTAGCGATTCAAAAGCGCTACGGTTTGAAGATCGAGGCTGCCACCGCAGAGATTCAAGAGAGTTTCTTTTCGGTCGCCACTCTTGCAGAGTTCGTGACCGCGAGGCGGACGCTGTGACGCAAATATCAGACATTACTACGAAAGAAGAGATCTTTGCGTACCTGGTGCGCACCTTCGTCGAGGAATTCGAGATCGAGGCGCACGCTATTTCCCTTGAGGCCACGCTTAACGACGATCTCGACATCGACAGCATCGACGCGGTCGATCTGATGGTCAGCCTGAAGAATCACACGGGAAAAAAACTCGACCCGGAGGTTTTCAAGAAAGTACGAACGGTGGGGGATGTCGTTGACGCGGTCTTCGATTTGGTAAACGACCAACCCTCTCGATGAGCATCTCCAGGGTCTTCTTTCTCCTGTTTTTCGTCGGCTACCCAATCATGGTCTATTTGGGCCTGCATTTCTTCGAGGCGCGATTCGTTGCCCCGGTCTTGGTCCTTGTGGCCTTGGGGCGCTGGCTTATGTCCAAGCGGGCCGACGGTACGGGACCCCAGATGCCCCAGGCCAAGATCGTGATCGGCGCCTCGCTGGCTCTAGCCCTGATCACCGGGCTTACGAATTCCCAAGTCTATCTGGAGTACTACCCGCTTTTCATGAACATTGCGATGTTCGCGTTGTTTTTCAGATCACTGCTTCACCCACCGAGCGTGATCGAGCAGATCGCGCGACTGCGCCGCCCTAACCTCCCGGAGCAAGCGGTGGCCTACACGCGAAAGGTCACCATGGTCTGGTGCGCCTTTTTCGTCTTCAACGGATCGATGGCCCTCTCCACGGTGTTTTTTGGCAACCTGGCGATCTGGGCTATTTACAACGGTTTTGTATCCTACGCACTGATGGCAGTGCTGCTCGCGGGTGAATATTTGCTGCGCCACAGGATACTGGCCAAGTAGCGGCGCGCCGATCAGGCGTTGTCTTTGACGATGTCGCACAACAGAGATTTGTACACAGGAAAGCCCGATATGGGGTCACGGTTGTACAGGTCGGTGAGTTCATTGACGTTCGCCTGTTGCCAGGCCTCCGGCCCGATCGGGCCGCCGCCACCCATGTTGACTTCAACGACACCGGGCATGATGTCTTCGGTGACTTGAGCCCAAAACCGCACCCGCCCCCGCGGCGAGACGACCAGGACCTCATCACCGTTTTCGATACCGCGGTCTTCGGCATCGTCCCGGTGGATGTATACCAACGGCCGGGGCTGTAGCGCGACGAGCGACGGGATATTGTGGTGCTGTGAACGAAAGGCCGATTGGGTGCGCGTGCCGGAGTTGAAGACAAGGGGGAAGCGCTCGGCCAGTTCTGGCGCCGCAAGCGGTCCTTCGGTCGGCTCGGTGTAGGTGGGCAACGCATCATATCCGTGTCCGCGCAACCACTCCGAAGCAATCTCGAACTTGCCGGTCGGTGTCTCGAAACCCGGCCGCCCGTCGGACCGTAATTCACCCGTCTCGTATTTTCGGTAGTGCATCTCCGGCGCGTTGAATGAGATGCCTTCCGGGTGGGCACGAAGCGCCTCGAGGGTAACACCGGAGTCGCTGAGCGCATGTTCGATCATGCCTTCCTCGGTAAGGGGCCAAAGACTTTCGTAGCCCAGCCGATGCGCCAGCTCCGCGAAAATCAGATAGTCGCTCCGCGCCTCCCCGCGCGGTTCGATCACCCGCGACCGGAGCTGAATGTGCCCATCGTAGATCATGTAGGATTCGATCTCGAACATCGTCGCCGCCGGCAGCAGAATATCGGCGAACGCCGCATCGGCGGTGGGGAACCGGTTAATGACAACAAGGAAATCCAGTGCTGCCAGGGCCTTGCGCCATAATTCAGGGTTTGGCCAAGCCGTGATTACCGAGGCACCGCTGATGGTCAGCGCCCGAACGGGATAGGGTTTATCTTCAAGAATCGCCCGAGGTAAAAGGGCGGCATGAGCTTCCTTGCGCACCTCGTAGTAGGCCGGATATTCGTCGGCACCGATAGGTTTGCGTGCATTTGCTGGCGGCTGCGTCAGATTACGGTAGAGCTGTGGACGATTCGCCATCCTGAACAGCTTTCCGCCGGGAACGTCCAAATGACCGGCCAAGGCTTGCAGACTCCACACGGCCCGGATCGCCTGCACGCCGCTGTTCGAGTACTCCAGTCCTGTGTACATCAGGAAGGCGCACCCCTTTGCCCTAGCGATTGCGCGAGCAAGATCACGGATGGTCTCAGCGGGAACCTGCGTAATTTGCGCGACACGTTCCGGGGAAAATTCACGCAGATAGCTACGTAGCTCCGCGAACCCGTGTGTCCAACGCTCAACGAATGAATGATCGTAGAGGTCCTCATCCAACAGCACATGAAGCGCGCCAAGCGCCAGCGCCCCGTCGGTCCCCGGTCGCACACCGATCCAATCTGCATGCGTGGCCCGGGCGGTTTCGCTACGCCGGTGATCGATCACGATCACGCGGGCGCCGCGCTTTTGCGCCTGTTTGATCCGCCGCAGGTTTATCGGAGGTGAGTCGGTCGCAGGATTGGCACCCCAAACGAGGATCAGGTCTGCATTGTCGATGTCTTCGTAAAGACTCCGGAGATGATCGCCAAAGCAAGCGTGCGGCGCGATCATGCCGTGCGCCGCATAACACAGCGATCCGACACCGGTGGTATTGGGAGAACCGAACGGGAAAAGCACCGCATTGGACGAAGATTCCGACGTGTCCATAGGCGCGAATGATTCGTTCAGTCCGAATTCGAAATTGCCGCGGCCGGTATAGGTGCAGACCGCTTCCGGGCCACGTTCCTTGGCTATTCTTTGGAAGGCATCGACGATGGTTTGGTATGCCTCATCCCAGGTAATGCGCTCGAACTTACCCTCGCCACGCTCCCCAATGCGCCGCTGCGGATAGAGAATCCGATCGTCTGAATAGACGATTTCGGACGCACGCATCCCGCGCGGGCAAACGATGCCCAGCGGATGATTTTTCAATGGAACCAGGCGCTCGATCTTGCCATCCAGCAGGTGCACATTGACCCCGCATCCCGCGGGGCAAACGCCGCACATGCCGGTTACCACTTTGCGGTGCGCACCGCGTGAAACCGCCTCGCGCTCCACCGAGCACAGATCCATCGTCAAATCTCGCTTTGTTTTCGCCGATGAAGTTTAGGCTGCCTTCGGAGCATCTATCGGCGCGGTTGAGCGGCAGCAGGTTCGCCGAAACCGCGTCTTTCCCTCCGAGTCAGAACTTCTGGCCAACGCAATTACCAGTGAATTCTACGAGGCTCTGGTTCGGCCGACAACGCGGGAATGCGCACAATTCGTTACATATAGTCATCAATTACTTCTATTGATGACAAAGCACACTATTGTAGATTTATCGCACCTAGCATTTTGATTGCCATAGTCGCGAGAGGTGCGCGAGGTGCGAGATCAAGGTCGGATCAGGACCGCACCCGGGTCTTGTCCGGGTCGTAGAAGGGAAAGCGTACCACCGTGGCCGGGATGCGTTTCTGGTGGCCGTCCAGCTTGCCCAC
>JAJFGP010000011.1 GCA_021776055.1 Kiloniellaceae bacterium | reverse complement strand
CTTGCCCATTGAGGGCCCAGTTGTCCGATACGGCATACGAGGCCTCGATCTGAAGCCCTACGTCTTTAAAGCCGCTGCCGCCGTCGAAGGTCGCCAAGCCGCTTCGGCTGGTCTGTGCGCTCGAGATGCCGAAGTAGGTCTGAGTGTAGTCGGCATCGGCCCAACTCGTAGACAGGCCGCCCGTGATGGTCAGCCGGTCGCTCATGGGCACGGTGTACTTGGTGCCGAAGGCGACCAGAAGGCCATCGTGCCCGCCCCCGACATCCTGGGCCACGGATATCTCCGCCGACAAGGGCCCGGCGCTGGCCTCCAGGAAACCACCGACCTCGACGCTGCCGTCGATGTCGCCCAGGCCTGAGAGGGCATCACTGTCGCCCTCATCGCGGCCACCGCGATAACGGACCAGGGGGCCCAGCGACAACCGGGCTTTGGTATCGGATCCCTTGGCGTAGGTGAGATTGAGGATGGTCAGACCGGCGCTGGCCTGACCGTCACTGGGGTTCACGCTTGCCCCCTTGAGGAAGAAAAGCCCCGGATACCTGATATCCGCCAATGGCTGGACCGTGGCGCCAAGTTCGTCGGCGCCTTCGTACACTGGGAAAATTCCGGCCCCCAGGCCGACGTATCCTTCCACGGCGGCAGGCCCCGGCGGGCCGAAGCCGAGGCTCACGTGTCCGCCGGTATCGGCGCTGTCGTCCGCCAAGGCGGCGTGGAATGGGTATGCGGTCATCAGACCGGCGACGACGGCGACCATGGCAATACGCGGTTTCATACTGATTTCCTCTGCTTGGTGAAAAATTGAGGTGCCGTCTATAGATCAAAAATGATCGATAAACAATAAAAAATGGTTGATAAAAATGTTGACGACGATGGGCCGGGGCGATAAGAGAGGAGTGCAAGAGGCCTGTGGCCTCGGCCATGGGGATTGGAGATACCAGGAGGTGGAGAAACTTATGGATGGGCTTATGGATAGGCTCGCGATCACCAGCCGAAACTTGCAGTTGCTGGTTCTTGCCCTATTGGTTCTTACTCCGGTTGCCGTCACCTTGGCGGTCGGTATGGGCGCCTGGGTTGATTTGCTGAGGGTGCCGCCGAGCATTCCCCTCGATACGGATCGGATAACCGGTACAGCCCTCCTGGCCGTTGTCGCTGTCGCCTCGATCAAGCCCGCGGCTTACATGCTGGCGTTCTGGTTTCTCTACGAGCTTTTGCGTCTCTACCGGGACGGAATCATTTTCTCCGCGGCTAATGTCTGGGCGATTCGCAAAATCGGTTGGGCGTTGGTGGGCGTGGATATCGCGGGGGCCGTTCAATCACTATTGACCGGTCCCGTCCTGACGGTTTTCGACATCAGCCAGCGACATATCTCGCTTGGATTCGACGTTGCGATTCTGACCATCGGCTTGTTCATCGTTCTCATTGCCCGGGTCATGGACCTAGGCCGCGAGCTAAAAGAACAGGACAGCCTTGTGATCTAGGGAGCCGGCTGCATGCCCATTGTCGTCAACGTGGATGTTGTTCTTGCGAAGCGAAAGTGCCGACTTAAGGACCTTGCCGAGGCGGTCGGCATTACGGTTCAGAACCTTTCCATCCTGAAAACCGGCAAGGCCCGGGCTATCCGCTTCTCCACCTTGGAGGCGATCTGCCGATACCTGGACTGTCAGCCGGGCGATATCTTGGAATATGTTCCCGAAGTGTCTGGCCAAGCAGCCTCACGCGCCGGCGAAGACCGGGCGTAGGAAGCTGCGCTCGTAGCTCAAGATACAGCCGGTGTCTTGCGCGTATTTGAACGCCTTCTGACAATCCGGATCCTTGAAGCTTCTCGTCCGATAGTCTTCATAGGCGGCCAGGGACGGGAAGGTGAAGAACGCATAGGCGATATTATTCGCCCCCTCGCTGGGCAGCAGGTAGCCATGGTGCTGCCCACCCAGCCTGTCGACCAGAGTTATCCAAAGTTTCCCGTAGTGCTCGAACTCCGCGATCTTGTTCGCATCGATGACGTATTTGAGAAAACAGGTGACCATGGGGGTCCTCCAGGAGAAATTCTTTTGGCGGTGGAAAGGCGGGCTCTCGACTTTATGGGCCCTAGGTCTGCAATGTCGTGGCGACGCGTGCGGCGAGGGAGCGGGCGAAGGGCTTGTCCAGCGGTTGGTGGCCGACCAGCAGCCGATAGTAAATCGGTCCATAGATCAGGTCCATTGCCAGGTCGGTATCCAGATCGGGAGGCAGTTCGCCGGTCTGCTTGCCACGCTCTATGGTGGCCCTGGCGGGGGCCAGCAGCCGCAGGAAGAAACGCTCCCGGAACTCTTCCAGGATGTGTGGCTCCGCTTGTCCTTCGCCGACGATCTCGGCGACGATCTGGCCGGCGCGGCCGCGCAGCATGGCAATGACCCGCAGGACGTGTTCGCTCAGCGCGGCAACGACCGGGCCGGTCTCTTTAATGGGAACCTGCGCCGCTGTCTTGGCGAGAAAGACATCCATCACCAGGGCACATTTGGAATCCCACCAGCGGTAGATGGTTGGCTTGCCAACACCCGCCGCCTTGGCCACCCCCTCAATGGTCAGGGCGCGCACCGGCATCGAATCCAGCAGGCGACTCGTTGCCTCGAGGATGGCCCGTTGCGATTCAGCGCTGCGTGGCCGGCCGGGTTTGCGGCCCCTATCGGTGTCTTCGGGCGTTTCCATTGCTCACTGAATTCATTTGCAAATCGCCATCGGCTGATTATATTACGAAACGATCCGTAACGTTTTATTAGAGGAATAGGATATGCCCTTCTCACTGCATTCTCAAGATTTCCAGTCGGTTGCCGATGTCTTTATGCGGGACCCCAAACGGTATCACCCGTTCACCCAATTCATCGCTGGTGTGATGAGCGGGGACTCGGATCTCTCGCGGGTGGAGCGCGAGACCATCGCCCTTTATGTCTCCGGGCTCAACGATTGCCGTTACTGCATCGGCTCGCACCAAGCCGTCCTAAACGGTCTGGGGGCGGATGAGGCGGCGGTGGCGTCGGCGCAGGACTCACCGCGCATGCGCCCCATTCTGGAACTCGCGCACAAATTGACCCAGACTCCCGGGGCAGTTGGTCAAACCGATATCGATGCCGTGCGGGCCGCCGGCTGGTCGGACCAGGCGGTCGAGGACGTGATAAATGTCATCTCCCTGTTTGCCTTCATGAATCGCCTGGTGGATGGCTTCGGAATCGAAGGGTCATCCCAGATCTTCAAGAAATCCGGCCCGATGATCGCGCAGCATGGTTATGGCCCGTTGGCACAGGCCCTCGGCCAGAAGGTAGGCGCAGCCTAGAACGTCGGCGCGCAACCCTAGATGGTGCCGTCCAGCGAATAGATATCAGCCGGTGAAACGGTGAGGTCGACAAAAACCTTGAGGCTCATCAACAGAACCATCACCGCCAGTAGAATGCGCAACTCGTCGACTCGCAGCTTGGCGCCTATGCGGGTGCCGACCTGTGCGCCCATGGTGCCGCCGACCAGCAAAAGAAGCGCTAGGGGCGCATCCACCGTTTGATTGGTGACTGACTGTAGAAAGGTGACGTTGGCGCTAACAAAAATGATCTGGAAGAGAGAGGTGCCGACGACCACCGAGGTCGGCATGCCGATCAGATAGATCATCGCCGGCACCATGACGAAGCCGCCGCCCACACCCATCACGGCCGAAAGCACCCCAACCAGAAAGCCCACACCGGCCGGCACCAACGCGCTGATGTACAGGCCGGAGCGGCGGAACCGAACTTTGAGCGGTAGGCGGTGTATCCAAGTGTGCCGGTTCGCGCCGCGGTTTCGCACCGACGCCTTGCCGCCGCGGCGTTTGAAATACAGGCGCAGACCGTCGACCAGCATCAGGGTGCCCATGGCCCCCAACAGCAGCACATAGGACAGCGAGATCGTCAGATCGATCTGTCCTGCCGTGCGCAGCAATTGAAATAACCAGACGCCGGCGGACGAGCCGGTCAGCCCGCCCATCAGCAGGATGAGCCCCATCTTCACATCCACGTTTCGGCGCTGCCAATGTGCGAGGCAGCCGGAAACGCTGGCACCGACCACCTGATTGGCGGCCGAAGCGACGGCCACTGGCGGCGGTATGCCGATGTACATGAGAAACGGCGTTAAAAGAAACCCGCCGCCGATCCCGAACATGCCCGAGAGCAGACCGACCACCCCACCCAGGCCAAGGATGAGCAGCAGATTCTCTGAAACGCCGGCGATCGGCAGATAGATTTCCATCGGGGGGACTCTTTTGATGGGCGCGCCGGCGCGCCCGGACGTGCGTATATCCCGCAATCTAGACTACCGTTGCCCGTTTCGCGAGCAGCCTGATGCCCCAGGGCGCCGATATTATTTTATGGAATGATCGTTCCATGTATGCCAATATGGGTGTGGAGGTAGATACGGCCCATGCCTTGGGAAAAGCAGTTTGACGTGAAGGACGGCCTGGAGCGTGCCATGCACGTGTTCTGGTCGCAGGGCTATGAGGCGACGTCGATGCAGGATTTGGTTGAACGCATGGGTGTCAACCGGAGCAGCCTCTATGCGACCTATGGCGACAAGCACGACTTATTTCTAAGTGCGTTGCGCCACTATGACGCGGTTTGCCGGACAAACTACTTCGCCGAGCTTGAGCGGGATTACACGCCGCGCGGGGCCATACTAGCTCTCTTTGATACGGCCGTGGTTGCGTCTTTGGGGGTCAATGGCCAAAACGGTTGCTTCCTGGTCAACACATCTGTCGAATTATCGGCTCACGACGGCGAGGTCGCGGACATCGTGGCGCACGGGTTGTCGAAGACGGAAGAATTCTTTCGCCGGATGATCCGCGCCGGGCAGGCGGCCGAAGAGATCCCAGCGCATGTGGACGCGGCGGCGGTAGCACGTGGCCTGCTCGCGCTGATGACGGGCTTGCGCGTGCTGGCGCGCAGCCGGCCCGAGAAAGCGCTCCTGAAATCGGTAGCCGGACAGGCGGCGACCTTATTGGCGTAAATTTTTTTGCCGGTATCCGGAATGTTCGTTCCATACAGTCTTCCCAAACCTTTAATCTAAGGAGAAACCCATGGCTAAAATCTATCAAAGCGCTGTCATCCCTGCGCCCGTCGCAGATGTCTGGCAGGTAGCCGGCGACTATGCCCGCATCTACGTCTTTCACCCGGCGGTTAAGTCGACCAAGATCGAGGCCGGTCCGGCTGCCGACCAGGTCGGTTCGATCCGGCAGTGCACGTTGGAAGACGGTGCGCAGCTCCTGGAGAAGCAGACGGCCCGCTCGGATACGGAGCACACATACTCCTACGCCATCACCGAGTCGCCCATGCCCATGAAGAATTACGAGGGCACCGTGCGCTTGCGGCCGATCACGGACAGCGATACGACGTTTATCGAGTGGTCCGCATCCTTCGATCCGGACCCCGAGGTTGCGGACCAACTGCCGGGTATGGTCAGCGAGTTAGTGGCGGCGGGTCTGGAAAGCCTAAAAAGCCGGTTCGCCGGGGCCTAGGCCCGCCACGAAGCAAGGACGTCGCGCAAGACGGCCGCCACTGGATCCGACGCGGCCACGCTGCCCGCGCTCCGATTCACGAGGTGTATGCCGAGGACCAGCGAGACCAGAAAATCGGCGCACTCCTCGTGGTTGAGGCCTAATCTGAGTTCGCCATCACGTGTCGCCGTCTGCAGGGCGCCCTGAAAGGCTTTCTTGAGGCCCTTCAGATATCGCTTGGTTTGCCGGCGCACTCGCGGCGCACCGGGGTCTGCCCGCTCGGACAAACTGTTGACGAGCAGGCAACCCCAGGCCGCCTCGGGCAATACCTCACTTGGTGTTGAGAGCATGCGGAAAAAACTCTCGATGGCCGTGAGGCCACCCGACCGGATGCCCGTAAAGTAGTCATCCTCGGTGCCCGTGAGGTACGCATCCAGGCAAGATTCATACAGCGCCTCTTTGCCGCCAAAGAAGGTCTGGATGGCGAATCTGTTGACCCCCATCGCCTTCTCAAGATCGCCCACGGATGTTGCTCGATACCCATGCTTCCAAAACGCGCCCAGGGCGCGGTCCCGCGCAACGTTGGGGTCGTATCCCTTGGATCGGGGCAAAATGGTTCTCCGCAAACTCTGACCGTCCGGCGGTCTGGTACAGCACCAATGGTATCTCTTGACAGTACTATGTAAAGCAATATCTAGTTATTCGTATAGAAATAGAAACTAGGGAGACATGCACGCCATGGCGACGATCTATCGCGAGGTCAAATTACCGATGTCGGCCGACGATCTTTGGGCAATGATTACCCGGGTTGGTGAGGTGCAAAAGTTCATGCCGATGATCACCGAATGCCGGCTGGAAGGCGATCAGCGCTTTTGCACCATGGCTGATGGCTCGAAACTCAAAGAGAAGATTCTCAGCAATGATTCCGAGCTCAAGCGTGTTGCCTACACGATCACAGACGCGCCGTTTCCTTTTGAATTCCACAGTGCTTCGATGCAGGTTGTGGAGAATGGTGACAAAGCGCGGCTGATCTGGATCACTGACATCAAACCTGATGGCTTGGTAGATGGCATTGCCCCGTTGTTTGACCAGGCGATCGAGGGCGTACGTGTGAAATACTCTTGAGGAATGGCCGCCGCGCCGACGACGGGCGCGGCGTGGAAGAGGTTATTTCTTGCGTAGGCAGGTGTCCCAATAGTCGTAGACGATAAGCGGCAGAACAAACAGACAGATGACCCAGAATGGCAGGCCACCCCAAAAGCCGGCAAAGCCGGAAGAAATACTTTCCGCCAAGCCAAGAACGAATACGGCGACCAACGCCAATCCAATTAATCCGGAAATTTTAGCGACCATATTATCCAGCCTATCAGGGAATATACTTGCCAAACAGGGCGTCGGGCAGCCACAGGGCTATACCCGGGAACTGGTACATCAGGACCATGACAGCAATAACGATGCCGAGATAAGGCATAAGGCCCTTGAAAATCTGCATCAGTTCAATCGCTTTTCCCAACACCCCCTTCAGGTAATAGGCCGACATGGCCATCGGTGGCGTGAGGAACGACGTCTGCAGGTTCAGCGCGACCAACATGGCGAAGAAGTAGGGGTTAACATCAAAAGTGGGCAGCATGGGCAGGAAAATCGGCACGAAGATAATCAATATCTCCGACCATTCCAGCGGCCAGCCCAGAACAAAGATGATGATTTGCACCAGGATTAGGAATTGCCATGGGGCGAGATCGAGGCCCAGGAAGAAATGCTCGATAATCTCGTGCCCGCCCAGGTAAGAGAAAACCGAGGCAAAGGTCCATGATCCGACAAACAGCCAGCAGACCATGGCGGTGGCTTTGGCCGTCAGATAGACGGATTGCTTGAGCATCTCCCAATTAAGAGAACGATACAGGGCCGCTAGGACGAGCCCGCCCAGGGCGCCCATGGCGGCCGCTTCCGCCGGGGTCGCCAAGCCGCCCAAAATCGATCCAAGCACCAGCAGGATGAGCGCGGTCAACGGCACGAAGGATGTCAGCAGTTGAAGGTAAACGACGCGCTTTGGCGGGACATCCTCGTCGCGCGGTTTGGGCGCGATCGACGGGTTCAGAAAAACCCGAATGATGACATAGACGATATATGACCCGGCCAGGATGAGTCCCGGGAACACGGCCGCCGCGTAGAGCCTCAAGGGCGACAGCTCGGCAATTGCCGCATAGACGATCAGCATGATGGACGGCGGGATCAAGATGCCAAGCGTGCCGCCAGCACAAATGACCCCGGCAGCGAAGCTTTTTTCATAATTGGCCTTGGCCATGGCGGGGAACGCCAATAGGCCCATCAGGGTCACCACCGCGCCGACAATGCCGCTGGCGGTGGAAAACACGGTACAGGTGATCAACGCCGCGATTGCCATGGACCCCGGCAAGTTACGCGCCGCCATTTGCAGCGCGTAAAACAGCTTGTTGACGATATTCGCGCGCTCGACCACATAGCCCATGAACAGAAACAGCGGGATGGCGACCAGCGTGTCGTTCTCCATCACCGAATAGGTGTTCTGATTCAGCAGGTAGAAAATCTTGTTGTTGAACACATCGGCGAGCGTCTCGATGCTGCCCGCCTCGTAGTAGGCGTAGTAGCCAAACCCCACGCCCATGGCGAGCAGCGTGAAGGCCACCGGAAACCCGAGCAGCACCACCACGATGAAAAGGGACAACATTAAAAGAGCGACTTGGGGGTCTGTCATCCTACCGGGAGTTCCGTCTCAAAATTGAAAAAAAAGGGATTAAGGGCTATCAGGCTTCAAACTTCGTAGCCTGGCCTCTCAATATATCTTCAGTTTCCCGTGCGTCTTCCAGGCGCGGCAACCATGAACCGGTCTTCATGGCCAGAAGACACCGCATGCATTCCGAAATGCCTTGAAGGATCAGCAATCCACCGGCCACCGGGATCAGGGTTTTGAAGAAATAAATTTGAATTCGGGCCGGGCTGTTCCAACTGACCTCCAGATAACGCCAGGAGTCGGAAGCAATTTCCCAACCAAACCAGAACAGGGCGAGCATGCCGGGAAAAAAGAACAAAATGTACAAAGTGAAATCGATCCGCGCCTGCCAGCGGACGGGGATCAGCCGGTGAATCACGTCGGCCCGCACATGGGCATCCTGGGCAAGGGCATATGGCCCGGCCATCAGGAACAGCGCGCCATACATCTGCACCATCATGTCGAACGCCCACACCGTGGGAGCGTTGAGGACATAACGGACGAAAACTTCATAAGAGACGGAAAGCGTCAAAATCAGGATGCACCAGCCAAAGGCGCGCCCGATCCAAATATTCAAGCTTTCGACGGAGTGAATAACCGATGTCATGGCTTTGTTTTCAGCCATAGAGAACCTGTGCGTGAATTGGGTGGGTTAGGTGAGGGACAGCCTCATCGGCTGTCCCTCCCTGACGTATCGTCTCTTACCTATCGGCTCCGCCGATAGGTAAGAGCTGTATCAGCCGAAGTAGTGCTTGTAGGCCAAGCCGTAATCCGGCTGGTTCAGAAGCAGGTAACCCATAACCTTTTTGGCATAGGCCTTCTGCGAAGCAACTACCTTGGCGAAGAACGGATCTTCACTGGAAATCCGGTCGACAACAACGTCCCACGCCTTCAGCTGAGCGGCCATGACCGAGTCCGGCGTGCGGTGTACATTGACGCCGTGATCGTTCTTCAACTTGATCAAGTCATCGGCATAGCGAAGGGTGTTGTTCCAATAGAAGTCCGAATTCTCGGCTTCCGACGCATAGCGCAGGATGTTTTGATGTTCCTTTGACAGAGAATTGAATTTCTTCTTGTTAAAGGTGATTTCGAAAGCTTCCTGCGATTGGTGGAAACTGGCCAGATGGTAATGCTTGGAAACGTCCTGCATGCCGAAGTCTTTATCCGACGTCGGATTGTTGAACTCGGCGGCATCGATCAGGCCGCTCTTCATGGCCGGCTGAATTTCACCGCCCGGAAGCTGAACTACGGACATACCCATTTCCAGTAGAACGTCGGCCGCTAGACCGACGGTGCGGTATTTCAAGCCTTCCAACTGGGACACGTCCTTGATCTGCTCTTTGAACCAGCCCAGCGGCTGCGCCGGCATCGGGCTGTTGAAGAAGCTGACCAGATTAAGATCGAGGGTGCCCATTAGTTCATTGAATAGGTCTATGCCGCCGCCATGGTGAATCCAGCCCAATAGTTCTTGCGCCGACCAGCCGAAGCAAGGACCGGTGCCGAACAGGGACGCTGCCTTGGACTTTGAATACCAATAGGCGGGAACGTAATGCGCGCCATCGAGCACGCCGCGGTGAACGGCATCCTGCATCTGGCTGGTCTTGACGACCGAGTTGACCGACAGAAGATCGATCTTCAGGTCCTTACCGGCCATGGCGTGGACACGATCAACATAGCTTTTGGCATTCTCAAGGAAAATGCCGCCGCCCCATGCGGCCTGAACCTTCAGGACTGCCGGTGCGGCCGTGGCGATATTCGGCATGGCCACCATCGCCGCGCCACCGGCCGCAGCCGTGGCACCAGCCGTTAGAAATTTACGCCGTGACTTGACGTCGACAGCTTTGACGGGTGTGGTTTTTGAATTCTGCATTTTGATACCTCCCAGTGGTATTTCTGTATCCGGGCGCTTGCCCGAGACCGATAAAAATCAAGTGCGCCCGCTTCCGCCGATGCACATGAATGTCGAGGCTGAAAACCTGGATGATCGTCCCCCTGCAGGGCATGCTGTTCTTTTATGCCCATCAACCTACGCGGTACCGGGCCGTTGCCTCAGCTCCCCGAATATTAGCTTTTATGAGTGCAATCGCAAGAGTTTCCCGACCTGCCGGGAAACCGGTTATGGCCATTCGCGCCGAAGTGTCGGGCCAAATCGGGCAAAATTCCGAAAATCGCCACCTCGCCATCGGTAAGTCGCCGCAAAATAAGGGCTATATATCCCTTCTAGAGACGCGGTCATTAGGTTCCCAGCCGTCGCCGCCGCGGCCGGTCCCATTTGAACTTGCCGTCAATGTCGCATACTACAACACCGGGGCGGAACACTGTGGGAGGTTGCTATGAGCCAAAAACCTATTGTCATCGTTGGCCGCAAGCTGCCGGAAGCGGTGGAGGCGCGCTTGGCTCGTGACTATCGGGCGCAGCTCAATGACGAGGACCGGCTCTACGCTACCGACGAGTTGATCGCCCGGTTGGAGGGGGCGGATGCTCTGCTCGCCTGCCATACGGAGCGGATGGATGCGGCGACGATCGAGCGCTTGCCGAAAAGTGTACGGGCAATTGCCAATTTTTCCGTAGGCGTCGATCACGTGGACCTGACCGCCGCCAAGCGCCGCGGGATCGTGGTCACGAATACGCCGGACGTCCTTTCCGACGCCACTGCCGAGATTGCCTTGTTGCTCATGCTTGGCGCCGCCCGGCGGGCGGGCGAGGGCGAGCGCCTTGTGCGGGCCGGCGCCTGGAAGTCCTGGAGCCCGGCCTTCATGCTCGGCACCCAGGTGACCGGCAAGCGCCTTGGCCTTATCGGCATGGGCCGGGTGGGCCGCACCTTCGCTCACATGGTGCGCGGCCTGGGTATGCAGTTGCACTACCACAACCGGCGGCGGCTACCCGCCGAGCAGGCGGCGAATGGCATCTATCATGAAACTATCGAAGATCTATTGCCGCACTGCGACTTCCTTTCGTTGCATTGTCCGGCGACTCCCGAGACCAACGATCTGCTCAATGCCCAACGCATTGCCCTTTTGCCGGACGGGGCTATTGTCGTGAACACCGCGCGTGGCGCGATCGTGGACGAGGACGCCCTTATCGCAGCCTTACGCACGGGGAAACTCGCCGCCGCCGGGCTCGATGTGTTTAAGAACGAGCCTGACATCCGTCCCGAATTTCGAGGTCTCGACAATGTCTTCATGCTGCCGCACCTGGGCAGCGCGACACACGAAACACGGGATGCCATGGGGTTTCGTGCCCTGGACAATCTGGACGCGGTTTTTGCCGGTCGCGAGCCGGGGGACCGGGTCGCGTGATAAGGTGTGGCGTTGCCGCAGATACACTCGATAGGGATATTTAGGGGAGCACGGCCTTAAATGAGCGAAACGCAAGAGAGCCTGGCGCATCTAAGCGCGGTCGAGGCGGTTGCCGGCATTCATGCCGGGGAGTTCACGTCGGAAGCCTTGGTGCGCGCCTGCCTGGAGCGCTGTGACGCGGTGGACGAGACGGTTCAGGCGTGGGCAACGCTGGATCCCGATTATGCGCTGGAACAGGCGCGCCAAGCCGACGAGGCGCACCGCACCGGCGTCGATCTGGGGCCGCTGCACGGTGTGCCGGTTGGTCTTAAAGACATTATCGATACCAAGGACTTGCCGACCGAGAACGGCACCGTTCTCCACGCGGGGCGGCGGCCCACCGAGGATGCGACCGTGGTTGCATTGCTGCGCCAGGCCGGCGCCGTGATCATGGGCAAGACCGTGACCACCGAGCTGGCCACCTATCACCCCGGCAAGACCCGCAACCCGCACGACCCGGAGCGCACACCCGGCGGCTCATCCAGCGGCTCCACGGCGGCGGTGGCCGCCGGTATGACGCCGCTATCGGTGGGCTCCCAAACCAACGGCTCGGTGATACGGCCCGCCGCGTATTGCGGCGTCTATGGCTTCAAGCCGACCCATGGGGCGATGTCGCGGCACGGTGTTTTGAGCCAATCGCGTATCCTCGACCACATAGGTGTCTTTGCCCGTTGCGCCGAGGATCTGGCGCTGCTGGCCGAGCCATTGATGGCGTACGATGCCAATGACCCCGATATGCGCCCGCAAGGGGCCCGCAATATTGTCGCGGTCGCCGCGCAGGAGCCGCCGGCAACCCCCAGTCTGGCGTTCGTGAAGACGCCCGTGTGGGACCAGGCGAGCGAGGATACTCAGGCGGCGCTCGAGGGATTGGCCGATCTTCTCGGCGACAACTGCGATGTACTTGATCTGCCGTCGCCGTTCGAGAAGGCGGTTCAATGGCATCGCACGATCATGTGCGCCGATATCGCCAAGAGCTTCCATTCTTTCCACGAGAATGGCGGCGACAAGCTCAGCGATAATCTTCGCGCGCTGATCGAGGAAGGCCGGAAGACGACCGCGGTGGACTATAACCGTGCCGTCGAATGGCGCGAGGTTCTCAACACTGGCCTTGATGAGATATTTTATGATTACGATGCGATTCTTGCCCCGGCGGCGACTGGCGAGGCCCCATTGGGTCTGGAATCAACCGGTAGCCCCGTCTTCAGTACGCTATGGACCTATTGCGGTGCGCCGGCGGTGACCCTACCCATACTACGCGGCGCCGCCGGCCTCCCTATGGGGGCGCAGCTCATTGCTGGCCGCGGCAACGACGGTCGCCTCCTGCGGACCGCCAGGTGGCTGGTACAAGCGGTCGAGGACGTGTGAGCATGTATCCGAAGCGGTCCGAGGCAGGGGATTATGCATACACACGCATTTGCAACCATAAGTAGATAAACACTATAATATTCACCGTTTCTTAGGCGGCATTTGTCACAACTCTCTACGGAAACAGCGTCCGGCGCGATTATCCGGCGCATACGAGGAGAGTGGGAATGTCTGGCAGTCTTTTTGAGCGTGTTGGCGGTGCGGCTGCGGTGGAAGCGGCCGTGGATTTGTTCTACCGCAAGGTTTTAGCCGATCCGAAGATCAACAATTTTTTCGACGACGTCGATATGGACGAGCAGCGGGCCAAGCAGAAGTCGTTCCTGACGGTCGTCTTCGGTGGCCCTAATCACTATTCGGGCAAGGATCTGCGCACGGCGCACGCACCCCTGGTTGCTCAGGGCCTCGATGGCAGCCATTTCGATGCGGTTGCCGGCCATCTTCAAGCGACCTTGACCGAGCTTGGGGTTGCCGCCGATGTGGCGCAGGAGATCATGGGCATAGCCGCCGGCACCCGGAACGACGTGCTCAACGCCTAGGGTTACGGTCCGGCGCTAGCGCTGCACGGTTATGGCGGCGATCGCCTTTCGGGGCGTTGAATACGAGTGCCGGGAGTCGGAAACGGTGCTCGATGCCTTGTTGCGGCAAGGCGTCGCGCTGCCCCATTCCTGTCGCGTGGGCCAATGCTTGACGTGCGTGCTCCGCGGCTTGGATGGCTTGGTCCCGCCTGAGGCGCAGGCACCCCTGCGCGAAACCTTGCGCCGACAAGGCTACTTCTTGGCCTGTTGTTGCCGGCCTCAGAGTCCGCTGACGGTTTCGTTGCCCGATGAAGGGGCGATTTATGCGCGGGCCCGGGTCCTGGAAAACGAGCCATTGGCCCCGCTGGTTTGGCGGCTGCGTTTGCAGCCCGCCGAACCTATCGACTATTCCGCCGGCCAGTTTATCAATGTTCGCCGTGCCGACGGCCTATCGCGTAGCTATTCCCTGGCTAGCGTTCCGGGCCAAGATGCGGCCCTTGAGGTCCATGTTAAACGGCACACGGGTGGTGCCATGAGCACCTGGATATCGGACGATCTAAAGCCGGGCGCGGAGGTCGACTTTCAGGGACCGAATGGCGCCTGCTTCTATGTGCCGGGGCGGCCGGAGCAACCTCTGCTTCTCGTGGGTAACGGGACCGGGCTTGCGCCTTTGTATGGGATTGCGCGCGCGGCGTTGGCGGTTGGTCACAGTGGCCCGATCCATCTCTATCACGGCAGCCGCCACGCCGAGGGCCTGTATCTGCGCGACGAGTTGGTGGCAATGGCCACGGCGCACGCGAATTTCCACTACACGCCGTGCCTATCCGGCTCCCCGGACATATCGGGGTGTCGCCCGCAACGTGCCGAGGCGGCGGCCTTCGCCGATCATGCGGATCTTGGTGGCTGGCGCCTTTTCCTATGCGGTTGTCCACCTATGGTGACGGGGGCGCAGCGGCAAGCCTATCTAGCGGGTGTCGATCTTGCCGATATCCACGCCGATTCCTTCACCTTGCGCGAGCTGCGCACAGAGCCGCGCCCCTAGTGGAAAGCTAGCTGCCGTCCTTGACGGCGATGCGGCCGGCCCTGGTGATCCCAATGTTGAAGAAATCGGGGCTGACCTCGGCCACGGTAATCCAGCGCGCTTGGCGGCATTCCTCTAAGGTCCGCCATAAAATCGTTCCCCGCGCATCGCTAGGCACGGCAATATGGCCGGAGGCTAGGAGCAGCTCTAGAAGCAGGCGCTGCTGCGGAAGAATACGCGGTGTAACCGTCAAACAGCGATCCGTAGAATCTGAGGTTGCTCACTGTAGATGACCGGTTCACCGCCGGCCCGTCGATAGGCATCGCTGCTCAAAGTCGCACCATTGCGGTGCAGGGCCACGACGTTTCCGGCCGGCCCATGGTCTTGGCCGAAAATCTGCGCCAAGAACTGACTGGAGGCGAAATCGGTTGGCGCGAAGGATTGTGTCGCGCTTTGTCGGGGCCGCGATTGGCCAAAAGCTCCCTGGTCGGCGCGCCGCGCCCGCCCTCGATCCTCGGTAAGGTCTTCGCGCGATTGGCGTGCTTGCGATTCCGCTCGCAGGGGCTGTGGCGGAGCCACGCCTGGGATCGGGCGCACCTCGAAGGCGTGACCGGATACCGACTGCGGCGGCGATGGTAGCCGAATCGCGGAGCCTGCCGGTAAGACGAGAGGCGAAGATAAACTGGCCATGAACCCAGTGTAATTGATTCGGAGAAGAAACGAATTGTGACGCAAATTTCTGGCAAATGCAATATAAATTGTTTGAATTGTAGGTGGATCGCAAAATTAAACTCTATTAATACGTTATATTAACAATAAAAACCGATGATAATATTCAATATCGAGCTATATATGTACTAGTTGAATAGTTTAAAATTAACCATAACAACTGTCACATTTGTCTTTATTCATAAATTCTTAGTGAGACGAAGCTTACCCTAGAACCTGTGTACCGGCCAACGGGTGCCGCTAGGCCCGCATTCCAGTAGGAGCGGTCGTAGCGGTAGTTCACCCCGTTGATTTTCCGGCGATAGACGAACGCTTCAGGTAGGAGTGATCGCCCGTGCTTCAATCTATCTCTCGAGACGAGAGCTTGGCCGAGCTTGAGCGCTTGCGCGCCGCCGTGGACGGATCCGGTGATCTTGTCTACAGCTGGGACTTGGCGACCGACCGCATAGATTGGGTCGGGCGGGCAGCCGACTTTTTGGGCCTCAGTTCGGCGACCGTACCACGCAGCGGCGATCGCTTTCATAGCCGTATTAATCCAGAAGACCTGCCGGCACGCATGCAAGCCCTCTCCGAGCATTTTGCCGGGACCATGGGGTATGATTGCGAGTATCGGATCCGGGCAAGCGACGGTGAGTTTCGCTGGGTGCACGATCGCGGAACTGTTGAGATATCACCGGGTGGGACACCGGTTCGCCTATCCGGAATGCTGCGGCTGGTTACCCAACGCAAGCAGAACGAAACCCGTCTCGAGCATCTGGCCAATTATGACGAGTTGACCGGGCACTACAACAAGTTGCGCCTGCGCGAGGCGCTCGACTATGCGCTTGCCTACAGTCTGCGCTACGGCCCCCCGGGAGCTTTCCTGGCGGTTGGTATCGATCAGTTGGACCGCATCAACACGGCGTATGGCAGTGCCGCCGGCGACCGCGTTCTGGTCGAGGTAGCGCGCCGTTTGGATCAGTGTCTGCGCACCACCGACGTTATTGGCCGCCTCGGTTCCGACCGCTTTGGTGTTGTGCTTGCCTTCTGTTCGCCCGACGACACGGCCATGATCGGTGAACGTATCGTCGAGGCAATGCGGCAAACCCCAATCGTCATCGATACCAATAGCGTGCATGTCACCTTGTCCATCGGCTCGGTTCACTTCCCGGACCAGGCGCGGACAAGCTTCGATGTCATCATCAATGCCGAGGCTGCGCTGTTGAAGGCAAAGTCCTCGGGGCGCGATTGTGTGAAGCCCTTCGAGATGTCCGAGGAACAACGTCTCAACCACCGCGCCAACATGGAGTTGGGCGAGCAGGTTACGGAGGCGCTAAAAGAGGATCGCCTCGTCTTTGCCTATCAACCCGTGGTCGATGCGCTTACCCACGAGGTGCGTTACTACGAATGCCTGCTGCGCATGATAGCGCGGGACGGCAGCGTGATCGCGGCCGGCCGTTTCATTCCGGTGGTCGAGCGCCTGGGCCTTATGCGCGCCATTGACCGGCGCGCCTTGGAACTGGTTGTCCGTGACTTGGAGGAGCATCCGGAGGTGACGTTGGCATTCAACATCTCCGGGGTTACCGCCGCTGACCGTGGCTGGCTGCGTGCCCTCATCGCGCAGTTGAAGGGTCGCCGCGATCTGGCCAACCGCATGATCGTTGAGATTACCGAGACTGCCGCCCTGTTCGACATCGACGACTCGGCGCGCTTCGTCTCGGTCCTACGAAATCTAGGCTGCGAGGTGGCCTTGGACGACTTCGGCGCGGGTTACACCACCTTCCGCCACCTCAAGGCGCTGACCGTCGATGTGGTCAAGATCGATGGCTCGTTTGTGCGCGACTTGGCGCACAGCACCGAGAACCAGCTTTTCATCCGCAATCTTCTCAGCCTCGCGCAGGTCTTCAACCTGGTCACGGTCGCGGAGTGCGTGGAGACCAATGAGGAAGCCGCGATCCTCGCCAACGAGGGTGTCGATCTGCTTCAGGGATATTTCTTCGGCAAGCCCGAACTCACTCCCGCCTGGCGGCGGCAGACGATCATGCCACTACCCTTGCCGCGCTTCGCGGCGGCCCCAAGCGGCAGGCGCCAACCGGCAACGATCTAATCTTTCGACTTGGTCTTGCTGATTGTTTCGAGTTGCTGCTGTAGCAGGTCGACTTGGGCTTTGAGGCGGTCCAGGGTATCGGCCTCGGGCGCGGCCTTACTGCTGCTATTCGGCGCTGCCGCAGGCTGGGCTTCCTGGCCGGGTCCGGTATCGCCTCCCGACTCATTTTCGAATGGCGTGAACATCTTCATGGCGTTTTCGAAGATGGTCATGTTCTGTTTGCCCATCTCCTCGAACTTACCGAAGGGGAACATACCCCCGAATGATTCCTGCATGGATTGGCGCATGCGTTCCTGGTTCTGAGAGAACGATTCCATCATGTGATCGAGATAGCGCGGCACCATCCATTGCATGGAATCGCCATAGAGGCCGATGATCTGACGCAGGAACTTGATGGGCAGTAGGTTCTGCCCCTTGCCTTCTTCCTCGACAATGATCTGGGTGAGCACCGAGCGGGTGATATCATCCCCGCTCTTGGCGTCGTAGACCACGAAATCGATGCCCTCTTGCACCATCTGGCAGAGATGATCCAGGGTGACGTAACTGCTGGTCGCCGTATTGTACAATCGGCGATTGGCATATTTCTTGATGACGGTCGGTTGGCCTTCGTCGTTGTTCTTCTTGCCCACCACGTGCCGTGCCTTTCGCTGCCTCCGGGAAAGTACGTCGGTTGCCGAGGCAAGTCCCCGGGTCCGGCCGCATCTTGCTGCACTGCGTACGCCAATTGTGCTGCGATGCGGCAAGGACTGTCAATCAATAGTCGTACGCTTGGCAATAGTCGTATCGTTGATTTGAGCCCTGGGGAGGCTTGGACCATGCGGGGCACCCTAGTCAGGGCCGGGAGGCGCCGGTATACTTCCCAGCGATGGCGGAGCAGGCGGATGCGGACGAGCTGGCAAGACGGTATCTGGACCTATGGCAGGACCAGATGTCGGCGCTGGCCACGGACCAGGACTTCGCCCGGGCCTTGCAGCAGGTTATGACCGGCATGGGCTTGGCCGGCACGGCAACGCCGGCCGCCTGGGCCGGTTTGATGGCTGGTTTGGTCCCGTCCATGCAGACACCGGCAACCCAGGGAGAGGCAACCGCCGATGCCCAAAGCCGCACCGCAGCGCGATCCGGACACCCCCAAGCGGCCGGGTCCGCGGCCCCTGGGGCTGCATCTGGCGGTGGCGGCGCTGACGTGGACAAGCTCGCGCGCCGCCTTACCGCTCTTGAGAAACGGATCGCTGCCCTGGAAGGCGGACCTGCGCCAAGCGGCCGACGCTCTGCAAGCAAGCCTCGCAAAACTCGAACCTGAAACCGCGGCGACGATACTCGATCAGCAGATCAGCGAGCGCCATAAGGCGCTGCTCGACGGTATCTCGGCCTATCGCCAGCACCCCTATCGCCGCGATTTACCGCCCGCACCGGACGTCTGGCGCGAGGGGACGACTCGGCTGCTCGACTATGGCGCGTTGGCATCCGGCAAAACGGGCGCCGCCGGCCCGCCGGTTCTCGTCGTCCCGTCTCTCATCAACCGCGCCTATGTGTTGGACCTGACGGCGGAGACAAGCCTGCTGCGGTGGCTCGCCGACAAGGGCGTGCGCCCCTATCTGGTGGATTGGGACCGGCCGGGCGCGGAAGAGCGACGCTTTACCCTGACTGACTATATCGCCGGGCGCCTGGAATCGGCGCTCGATGCGGTGCTGGCGGCGACCGGGCAACGGCCGGTGGTGCTCGGGTATTGCATGGGTGGCTTGCTGGCGCTCGCCTTGGCGCTGCGCCGGCGCGCCGATCTTTCTGGCCTGGCGTTGCTGGCCACACCCTGGGACTTCCATGCCGATGCCGGGGCGCAGAGTGCCCAGGCGGCATCGGCGGCAACCCTGCTTTCACCGCTCCTCGATACCCTGGGTGAGCTGCCGGTGGACGTCATCCAGGCGCTCTTTGCCGGTCTCGACCCGCAACTGGTGGTGCGCAAGTTCCTGGCCTTCGCGCGCCTCGACCCGGCACACCGCAAGGCCAAGGCATTTGTCGCCCTGGAGGATTGGCTGAACGATGGGGTTCCGCTGGCCGCTCCGGTTGCGCGCGAATGCCTGGCCGGCTGGTACGGCGAGAATACGCCGGCCACCGGGCACTGGCGCGTTGCCGGTAAGGCGGTCGATCCGGCGCGCCTCGAGCTGCCCAGTCTCGGTATCATTCCGTCCGGCGACCGTATCGTGCCGCCGGCGTCGGCATTGGCTTTGTGCGAGGCCATCCCGAATACCGAAATTCTGCGCCCGGCGGCCGGCCATATCGGCATGGTCGTCGGCGGCCGCGCGGCCGATTTGGTCTGGCAACCCCTTTTGACATGGCTCATGGCGCGCGGCGCCGATGCCAACTAAGACCGTGTTGTCCCTTGCCCCCATGGGTTGCAGGTGGCTATACGTTGGGGACATCTTTTGCGCCGCAGCATCGGCTAACCGGCATCGGCTAACTGTTTGCAAGGCGGCTGGAGAATTCAAGGAGAAGCGCAGTCATGACCGAAGTCGTCATCGCAGGTGCAGCGCGCACGCCCGTCGGCGCATTTAACGGCGGATTATCCGGTGTCGCTGCCTCGTTCCTGGGGACCGTTGCCATCAAGGAAGCGTTGCAGCGTGCCAAGGTGGAGCCGAACGAGGTCGATGAGGCCGTTCTTGGGCAGATTCTGATCGCCGGGACGGGCCAGAATCCAGCCCGGCAGGCCGCCATAGCGGCCGGTATTCCGGTGGAGAAGACGGCCTATCAAGTGAACCAGCTTTGCGGGTCGGGCTTGCGCACCGTGGCCCTTGGCTATCAGGCGATCAAGGTCGGCGACTCGCAGATCGTGGTGGCCGGCGGGCAAGAGAGCATGAGCCAGGCACCGCACGTGGCGCATTTGCGCAACGGTACAAAGATGGGTGACGTCAACTTCATCGACTCGATGATCAAGGACGGCCTGTGGGATGCCTTCAACGGCTACCACATGGGCAACACCGCCGAGAACGTGGCCAAGAAATGGCAACTTACTCGGGTCGAGCAGGACGCCTTCGCTGCGGCATCCCAGCAGAAGGCGGAGGCGGCGCAAAAAGACGGCCGCTTTGCCGACGAAATCGCGCCGGTCGTCATCGAGACACGCAAGGGCTCGGTGACCGTGGACGTAGACGAGTACCCCAAGCACGGCACCACGGCGGAAAGTCTGGCCAAGCTGCGCCCTGCTTTCGAGAAGGACGGGACGGTAACCGCGGGCAACGCCAGCGGCATCAACGACGGCGCCGCGGCGGTGGTTCTCATGACCGCGGATGCGGCGGCGAAACGCGGCATAACACCGCTGGCGCGCATCGTCTCGTGGGCAACTTGCGGCGTCGATCCGGCGATCATGGGCACCGGGCCAATTCCATCCAGCCGCAAGGCCCTGGACCTGGCCGGCTGGTCGGCGGGCGATCTGGATTTGATCGAGGCCAACGAGGCGTTTGCCGCGCAGGCCTTGGCGGTCAACAAGGACCTTGGCTGGGATACGGCGAAGGTGAACGTCAATGGCGGGGCGATTGCCATCGGCCATCCGATCGGCGCCTCGGGCGCCCGGGTGCTGGTAACTCTGCTGCACGAAATGGCCAAGCGGGACGCCAAGAAGGGTCTGGCTACCCTGTGCATCGGCGGCGGCATGGGCATCGCCATGTGTGTTGAACGCGGCTAAAAAATGAACGCAAAAAAACGCGTTAACAGGGAGGGAACGGCTTATGGCACGTATCGCACTCGTGACCGGCGGCACCCGCGGCATTGGTGCCGCAATTGCGGTCGGCCTTAGGGACGCAGGCTGCACCGTTGCCGCGACCTACGGCGGCAATGACGTGGCGGCAGAGGCCTTCAAGGCCGAGACCGGAATTGCTGTCTATAAGTGGGACGTCGGTGATTTTGCGGCCTGCCAGGCCGGGGTTGCTCAGGTCGAGGCAGACCTGGGGCCGGTCGATATCCTGGTGAACAACGCCGGTATTACCCGCGACGGAACGCTGCACCGGATGTCTCCGGAAAACTGGCGGGCGGTGATCGCGACCAACCTGGACTCGATCTTCAACATGACCCGCAACGTGATCGAAGGCATGCGCGCGCGCGGCTTTGGCCGGGTGATCTCGATTGCTTCGATCAACGGCCAGAAAGGCCAGATCGGCCAGGCCAACTATTCCGCGGCCAAGGCGGGTGTGTTCGGTTTTACCAAGGCGGTGGCGCAGGAGAATGCGGCCAAGGGCATCACGGTGAATGCGGTCGCCCCCGGCTATATCGCCACCGAGATGGTGCGCGCTGTCCCGGAAGAGGTCATCAAAAGCAAGATTCTGCCACACATCCCGGTCGGTCGCCTGGGCGAGCCGGAGGAGGTGGCGCGCTGTGTCACCTTTCTGGCAAGCGAAGAGGCCGGCTTCATTACCGGCTCGACATTGACCGCCAACGGCGGTCAGTACATGACCTGAACGGGCGCGACTCTAAACTGTCATCCTGGCCGTAGCGTGAGCGGAGAGCCGGGGTCCAAGTTTCCGCGTGGCTTGAGAGATGGATCCCGGATCGGCCCTATGGGCCGTCCGGGATGACGAGGCGGGTTGGAAGGGGCTAGCCCGCCAACTCCTGTTGGTGCAGTTCGACCACAGCGGCCATGCTTGCCCCTGTTGTGAGCGCCCAGACCGCGTTGAAGACAGCAACGAAGACGGGCGTGAGAAATCCGAGTCCAAGACCGAAAACGCCTGCGTCAGCTTGGACCGGCAGGATGATGAGCCACGTGGAAAGGGTGGGGCCAAGGCTGAAGACCAAGGCTCTGACCCACCACCTCTGATGCGCGAGGAATGGCAAAAGGAATGTGAATCCCCAAAGACCACCCCAGACGGCCCGTGAATACAGCCAAGCAGGCGTAAGCGCCGGAGCGATCGCAACGCCGGCCGCTGAAGTGACGCCTATATCACCAAGCAACCAAATGAAAAGAGCTGTGACGAACCCGCCAAGACTTCCCGAGGCGTATGCGACCGCCAAACGCATGATGGATTTGATCCTAGCGAGTTACGGCAGGGTTGCCGGCGTGGTGAACACATAATCGCGGGACGCGACAGGCGTGTGGCAGGCGACACACTCCTGGGCGAAATCCGCATCCTCCCCGTAGGGCTTCTGCTCTAGGCCGAGCCATCGCGCATAGCCCCATCCGCCTGTCTCCGCGTATTTTTGCGAATCTTTGATCATGAATTCCGCGTGGACGAATTCTCCGGGCACAGTTGCCGGTTCCCAGTTCTCGTCCGCCCGATCCCACCAGACCAATTTCGCCAGGACGGCCCCGTCAGGCCAGGGATTCGTTTGGCCTTTCCGGGCTGCCTTGATCGCAGCGTCGTTGCCCAGAATAACCCGGATGCTCCCATCCCCATGGTCGGGGCGGTGAGATGGGGCGATAACACGCCAGTCTTTGTAGTTGCTTGGCAGCTCTATGCCATTCGGGGCAGGGGGTGGACGATCGCCTGCCGCCTGAGCGAGTCCGCCGGTGGCCGCTACGCCAAGAGCCGTTGTCATTAGGGCGCCCGCGAGTGCCGGCAAAACCTGCTTCTTCATAAAGTGAACTCCCGTGAAAGGTTGCTGATGGGAGTATGGACACGGGAGCGTCAGCTTTATTCCGAGTTATCTGAATTTTCTTGGCGAGATCACGGATGCGTGTTGAACGGGCGGCCGGAACTAGCTTGCCAACTCCTGTTGGTGCAGTTCGACCATGGCGGCCATGCTCGGCACTTCGAAGTCCGGCTTGACCTGGGCGTTTTGCGTTGGTGCGGCACTCCAGCCTTCGGTTTTGGCGCGACGGTTGATCCACATGGTGGTCAGGCCGAGCTCTTTCGCCGGTACGTGGTCGTGGAACAGACCTTGTGCGGTGTGCAAAATCTGGTCCTTGCCGACTCCCATCTCCTCCATATCCGCGAGCATGCGCGTGAAATGACCCGGCGCCGGCTTGTAGGAACCGACATCCTGCGCCGTGATAATATGATCGAACTCGACCTCCAGTTTCACATTGCTCAGGCGGAACGATTCCCGGTCGATGTTCGAGACGATCACCAGCTTGTAGTAACGCTTCAGGTACGCCAAAGCCTCGGCGCTATCCGGAAAGGCGGGCCAATCTTGCACCGAGCGGCCAAAGGCGATTTGCTCTGCCGTGGTCGGCTCGGCGCCGAACTGGGCACCGATGTCGCGCAAAGCCGCCGCGAGGATTTCCGGATAGAGGGCATCGGGCGTTGCCGTCTGGTGCTTGGCCTCGAACGCGCCGAACGTCGCAAGTAGGTCGGCCGCTTCGGCGCCAATGCCACGGCTCCTGGCCCAAGCGCCCAGGGCCTCGGAAATACCGGTTTCCCAATCGATCAACGTTCCATAGCAATCGAAGGTTAGGGCCGCGAAGTCAGAAATCTTCATGGTCCGAATCCGTTTTCTGTAGTGTTTCCCGCTAGAGCGGAATCCAAGAATGCTCTTTTGTATAGTGCATGTAGCCGACACTCGCGCCGGCGCGCAGACCGACGCCGGTGCGGATGGGTGCTAGGATGATATCACCGCTTTGCTGGTAATTGACCCCGACACCGGCGACGAAATAAAAACTACCGTCCACCCCTGGGAATCGCTGAAACAGCGATTCCGTATCCGGTAGGTGATAGATAAGGACAAAGACCTTCGAGGCATTGCCACCGAAGTCGAAGCCGATAGATGGGCCCTGCCAGAAGACCTTCGTGCCGGCGCCGGCCTTTCGGTTCAACATTCCCTCGCCATAGCGGACGCCGATACCGACGGCGCCGCTGATCTCCTCGCCGGTTACGTAGGCGTTCGGTTTGCCCTGCTCGGCGAAGACCTTTTCGACCGCCTTGGCCAGGCCCTCGGTGGTTGAGCCGAAGAATTCGCCAGCCTTTTGCAGAATTTCGTTTTGCTCGAAGCCCCCTTCCTCGGCCTGCGCCAGTTGTTGCGCCTGGGCATTTGATGCCAGAGTGAGCAATAGGGCAACCGTCAAAACTAGTGGGATCGTGCGGCGGATAACGTCGAGCATGGCAATCTCCCGCGGAAGGATAGGGATGCGGCTTAAGTGGGGTCCTTGGGCGCGGTTTCCAACATGGACGGGCGCTTCGCAAATTCGGTGTGCCAGGCTGCGAGTTTTGGATGTGCCGGTCGCCAATCTTCGTGGCCAAAGCGGAAATCCAGATACCCCAGCGTGCAGCCGACGGCGATCTGGCCAATCGTCAACGAGCCTTCCAGGTGCGCGACCTCTGCCTCCAGACGGTCGACGGCGCGGCTGACTTTGCCGCTATGAAGGGCGATCCAATCGGGCCAACGCAAGGCCTCGGGCCGGCGCTTGGATTCCAGCATGCGCAGGATGGCGGCGTCCAGAATGCCATCGCACAGGCCCTGCTGGCGCAGGGCCCGCCAGCGCGCCGGACCCTCGGCCGGGAATAGCTTTGCCTTCTGATGCAGGCTGTCCAGGTATTCGCAGATGACCGGCGAATCATAGAGACCCTCGCCGTCATCCATGATCAGCGCCGGGACTTTGGCCAGCGGATTATCATTGCTTGGGTCGGCCGTATTGGCGGAGATGCGCTCGATCTGCTTGTCCAAGCCCCGCTCGATGGCGGTGACCAAGACTTTACGCACATAGGGGGAGGTTGCGGAGTAACAGAGTTGCATGGGGGTGATCCTCGAAAAAACGTGCCCGAACTGGACGCGGCGTTAATCTAGCATCCAGAAATGGTGCCTAGAAGGCCTCTCTTGGCGCCGCCTATGCGGCTTGCTCATTGTTAACCAGCCTATGCTAGGATTGCACCCACGATGTGGCATGACGTCGTCGACCTCAGAGATTTCTATGAATCGCGCCTAGGCGAAACCGCCCGGCGCATGGTGCGCCGTGCCATCCGTTCCCTGTGGCCCGATGTCGCGGGGCAGGCGGTGCTGGGCCTCGGCTATGCCACTCCTTACTTACGCCAGTTCGTGCCCGAGGCGGAGCGGGTCTTGGCATTCATGCCGGCCGCGCAAGGGGTCATCCGCTGGCCGGATGGGCAAAGCCTAACATCGCTGGTCGACGAGACCGAGTTGCCGCTGCCCGATTGCTCGGTGGACCGGGTTCTTTTGGTGCATGCCATCGAAAGCGGTGAGTATCAGCGCGATATGCTGCGCGAAGTTTGGCGCGTTTTGACCAGCGGCGGGCGGTTGATGGTGGTGGCGCCCAATCGCCGCGGCATCTGGGCGCGGATGGAGCGGACGCCGCTGGGCTGGGGGCATCCCTATAGCAAGACGCAACTATCTCGCCTGTTGCGCGACAATATGTTCACACCGACACGCAGTGCCCGCGCGCTCTTCATGCCGCCGATGCGCTCGCGCACCCTGCTGCGCTCGGCCCCCGCGTGGGAGCGGATCGGAAGCCGCTGGTTCCCGACTTTTTCCGGCGTCGTGGTTCTGGAGGCAGGCAAACAGCTCTACGCCGCCAGTCAGCGCCCGGTTCGCCGCCGCTTTGCCCGGCCCATCGTCGTGCCCTTCCCGCAGGCCGCCCGGCCCGCCTCGCGACGGAACTTCGACTAACACCGATTCCGTGATCGCTGGGGCCGTTGGCCAATTCGCCAGGTTTTCTTTGCTTTTGCCGGGGCCACGGACTATCTGTATTCGCTCTTTTCCGCGGGAGTAATCGCCCCTTATGCATGGCGAAGACAAGTCATTGGCCCGGCTGCGCCGGCAGATCGACGATATCGACGACCAAGTCCACGATCTGCTCATGCAACGCACCGACGTTGCCGGCAAGATCGGGGCGCTGAAAAACGGCGCCGGGCATATGCGCCCCGGCCGCGAGGCAACGGTGCTGCGCCGGCTTATCGCCCGTCACAAGGGTGCGCTGCCCAGGGCGTTGATCGTGCGGATTTGGCGCGAGATCTTTTCCGCCAACACCGCCTTGCAAGGGCCGCTGGCGGTTGCCGTGTACGCGCCGGAAGGCACCTTTGGCTATCGCAACTTGGCGCGCGACCATTTTGGCTGGCGTACACCCATGACCGCGTTCCGGTCGGCCGCCCAGGTTCTTGAAGCCGTGAGCGATGGCAAGGCCAGCGTGGGTGTTCTGCCGGTACCGCATGGCGACGAGACCGAACCTTGGTGGCGCAATCTGGCGCGCGACGGCGGCGAGCTGCCGCGCATCGTCGCCCGCTTGCCCTTTGCCGTGCTCGATGCACCGCGCGGCGATGGTCCGGAAGCCTTGGCCATAGGGCTGGCGGCACCCGAGCCGACCGATCGCGACCACAGCTATTTGACCGTCGAAACGGGCGAGGTCATCTCGCGCAGCCAACTTATGGAAATCTTGACCGCCAGCGGCCTGGGTGCACTGGATATACAGGCTTGCGACGAGGGTGGCCGGTCTTTGCACCTGGTTGAGGTCGAAGGCTTTGTGGCGGCTGACGATGAGCGCCTAGCCCAGCTCCTGGAGTTGTCCGAGGGGCGCTTGGCACATGCCTGGGCCGTCGGTGGTTTTGCCGTACCTTTGTCCCTTGAGGAGATGGCGGGGGGAGCCGGCAGCGGGGCCAAACGGTGAGTGTAACCCCGCGTCCCGGCATTCTCGACATCTCTCCCTATGTGGGCGGCGAATCGGTAGCGCCTGGCCGAGATCGCACGGTTCGGCTCGCGTCGAACGAGAACCCTCTGGGCCCCGGCACGCGTGCCGCCGCCGCCTTCGCCGCCGTGCGCGACGATTTGCATCGCTACCCGGACGGCGCCGCCGCGGCCTTGCGGGCGGCCATCGCCGAGGCGGAAAGTCTGGATGCAACCCGCATCGTCTGCGGCGCCGGCTCGGACGAATTGATCTCTCTACTGGTGCGCGCCTATGCTGGCCCTGGCGACGAGGTGCTGCACAGCGCGCACGGCTTTTTAATGTATGCCATCTCGGCGAAGTCCGTGGGGGCAACGCCGGTTGCCGTGCCGGAGCGGGACCTGACGGCGGATGTGGACGCGATACTTGCCCGCGCCGGAACCCAAACGCGGATGGTTTTTCTCGCCAATCCGAACAATCCGACAGGCAGCTATTTGGATGGCGATGCGATGCGCCACTTGCGGGCCGGCCTGCCCAAGCACGTCCTTCTGGTCATCGATGCGGCCTATGCCGAATACGTTACCGTCGACGACTACGACTCCGGTGCGGCTCTCGTGGATGAATTCGACAACGTGGTCATGACCCGGACATTCTCCAAGATTCACGGACTGGCGGCGCTGCGCCTGGGCTGGGCTTATTGTCCGGCGGCGGTGGCCGATGTGTTGAACCGGATACGCGGCCCCTTCAACGTCTGCCGGCCGGCGTTGGCTGCCGGTGTTGCGGCGCTGAGTGACCGCGCGCATGTGGACCGGTCGCGGCGGCACAATGCCCGCTGGCGGGATTGGTTGACGCAGGAGATGGCAGGTGTAGGCCTGCACGCTTATCCGAGCGTCGGCAATTTTCTTCTGGTGCATTTTCCCGCGGATACGGCGCACGCGGCCCCGGCGGCCCTGCGCTATCTGAAAGAGAACGGTATTCTGGTCCGCGACATGACGTCGTATGGCCTGCCGGAGTGCCTGCGCATCACCATCGGCGACGAGGGCGAAACGCGCGATGTCGCCGGGACGCTGACCCGGTTCATGGCCGACGGTATCGTCCGGATCGGCGCATGAGCGCGGCTAGAAAGCCGCTTTTCGGCCGCGTGGCGCTGATCGGTCTGGGCTTGATCGGATCGTCCCTGGCGCGTGTCATGCGGCGCGAACGGTTGGCCGAGCACATCGCCGGCAGCGTCCGGTCGAAGGCGAGCCGGGCGACGGTCCGCAAGCTGGGCTTGGTCGATAGCCTGCATACCACGCCCGCCGCGGCGGTGCGTGGTGCCGATCTGGTGCTCTTGTGTACGCCGGTCGGCACCTACGATGCCCTGGCACAGGCAATTGCTCCGGCGCTGCGGGCCGGAGCCATTCTTTCCGACGTGGGCTCGGTGAAGCAGTCGGTGATCCGCGACGTCGGACCCTACCTGCCCGAGGGCGTGCACTTCGTGCCGGGCCACCCGATTGCCGGCACCGAACATTCCGGGCCGGCCTCCGGCTTTGCCGAGCTTTTTGAAGGCCGCTGGTGCATCCTGACGCCGCCGCCGGGTACCGATGCGGCGGCGGTCGAACGGGTCGCCGAGCTGTGGCGCCGCTGCGGCGCCATGATCGAGATTATGGATGCCCATCACCACGACCGGGTGCTGGGTATCACCTCGCATCTGCCGCATTTGATCGCCTATACGATTGTCGCCACCGCCGGCGATGTGGAGGAATCCCTGCGCGCCGAGGTGGCCAAGTATTCCGCCGGCGGCTTTCGCGACTTCACCCGCATCGCCGCCTCCGACCCGATCATGTGGCGCGATATTTTCCTATACAACCGCGAGGCCGTGCTCGAGATGCTGCAGCGCTTCAGCGAGGATCTGACGGCCCTGCAGCGGGCCATTCGTTGGGGCGAGGGGGACAAGCTGGAAGCCCTATTCCGGCGCACCCGCGAGTTGCGGCAGAGCATCATCGATGCGCAGCAAGCGGGCACTTTCGATGCTAGAGAACCGGATCGAGTCGGGCTAAAGGCGCCGGGCCAAGGAAAACGCGCCCGTCTTGCAAAGTCACCGGCAGGCGGACAATCGGCCGCCCGTTCGGGTCGCGCCCGTCGGCCAAAGTCAGGACGGCAAGCCTAAGCGCGGCGGCGGCGCCGGGTTTCATCGCTCCTTGTGCGACCAGCGCGTCGAGCATTTCCGGCAGACCGGCGATGCGGGCCGAGAAGGCGCCTTGCGGCCGTAACAATTCGTCCAACGCGGCGGTGCCGTCGGCGCGTACAGCCAATGGTCCCCAGGTGAGCGAAAGATCGCTTACTTCCAGCAACCCGCCGGCATCGCGCCAGGCGGCCAGCGCCGCCGCCGGCTCACCGGACGGTATCTCGCCGATCAGATCGGCACGGTAAGCCAGGTGCTCGACGGTCTCGGGAAACGGCGATGGCGCTTCAGGCAAGATAAGATCGTCGATTTCGCCACGGACCTGCATGCGAGAGTCGCCATTCGGCGGCCGCGTTACCTCATGATGCAGGCGGCTGGCGCGCAAGCTTCCCCCGGACGCTTCCCGTACCGTCACATCGGCCATGTCCATCGTTGCCGTTACCGCCTGGCCGCGCGTATCGAAGCGGACCATGCCGTCGGCGCGCGCCGCGTCCAATTGCAGGGTGCGCTCGTGCCCGCGCCAGATCGCCACAAGGTCCTGTTGGCGTGGCAGAGTAAGGCGCAGCAACAGGGGTTGCCAAAACGCCGCCTCGCCGGCGATGGCGGCCCCGGACCAGCGCCAACCGTGCGGTGCGGCGATGCGTGGATCATCCAGGCGGACGGCCAGGCGAATCGGAAACCCGCGCACCTCTGGACCCGCGTAGGTGATGTCGTAGCCCTCGGCGCGCTGCGTCTCGGCCCACTGGGCGATTGCCGTCCGCACCTGTCCGGCTGCCCAGAGCCAATAGATGGCCAAGGCGGCAACCGTAAGAACCACCATGGCGGCGGCGGTGAGGGCGATCTTTCGTTTGCCCATCGAGGACCTTCTGTTTGATTTTGCGAGTGGCGATCATAGTCCGATGACGCTCATGTGTCGCTTGCCTTGGCCGGGCGGCGGCCAAGCGATAAAATGCCGTGTGTCCAGTCAACGACCATCCAAACAGACGACGCGCCTGCAGCCGACAACGGGCGAGGATTTCTGGGTCTTCGGGTACGGTTCGCTCATGTGGCATCCGGGCTTTCCGCACCTGGAGGTGCGGCCCGGACGGCTGCACGGTTACCACCGGCACTTCTGCGTCTACTCGCATATCTATCGCGGGACGCGCAGCCGGCCAGGCTTGGTTCTCGGCCTCGACCGGGGTGGGTCGTGCGCCGGGTTGGCGTACCGGGTGCCGGCGGCCGAGGCGGCGGAAACCATGGATTACCTGTACGAGCGGGAGATGGTCACCGCCGTTTATCTGCCGAAATGGGTGCGCATCCGCACGGCCGAGGGACCGGTTCGCGCGGCAACCTTTATCGTCGATACCGACCACGAACAATACGCCGGCCACCTGTCGCCGGAGCGAATCGTCGAACTCATTCTTCAGGGCACGGGGAGCAGCGGACCGTGCCTGGATTATCTGGAAAACACCGTGCGCCACTTGCACGCGCTGGGTCTGCGCGACCAGCCGCTGGAACGCCTGCAGCGGTTGGTCGCGGCGCGATCGCCCGTCACAGACACGTAGAATGGCCGCACGAGGTGCACAGCTCGCAACCTTCCTGACGGACCAGGCTGGCGGCGCCGCACTTCGGGCACTGCCGGGGCCGCTGCGGCATCCGAGCACCGCCGGCGTTGGCGACCCGCGCTTCCCGCTCCTCGGCGCTTTCCGCTTGCCCCTGCAGGAAGCCGATGTCGATCATGTGCCGCTCGATAACGGCGCCGATGGCGGCCAGAAGGGAGGGCACATACGTGCCGCCCAGCCAGGCGCCGCCGCGCGGGTCGAAGACCGCCTTCAACTCCTCCACCACAAAGGAAACATCGCCACCGCGGCGGAACACGGCGCTGATCATGCGGGTAAGCGCCAGGGTCCAGGCGTAGTGCTCCATATTTTTCGAGTTGATGAAAATCTCGAACGGCCGGCGGCGATTGTCGCGCACCACGTCGTTGATGGTGATGTAGATGGCATGCTCGCTCTCCGGCCAGCGTAGCTTGTAGGTGCGGCCGGGCAGGGTCGCGGGGCGGTCCAACGGTTGGCTCATATAGACCACGTCGCCGGTCTCGCGATTATCGTTAGTCTCGCTTGGGGGTGCCTCGGCCTGTAGCGATGCCTCTTCCGGCTGTGCCGGCGCCTCGAGGACGGCGCCGGTGATCGCGTTCGGCCGGTAGGTGGTGCAGCCCTTGCAGTCCATGTCGTAGGCCTGCATGTAGACGTCCTTGAAATCCGCCAACGATATATCGGCTGGCAGGTTGATGGTCTTGGAGACGGAACTGTCGATGTATTTCTGTACCGTTGCCTGCATCACCACGTGCGCCGCCGGCTCCAGGGTCTGGGCATCGACGAAGGCTGCCGGCAAGGCGGCGTCCTCGCCACGCAGGCGGTGGAACAGGCGGTAGGCATAGTCGGAAACTTCCTGCGGCTCGCGGTTGCCGTCGGGCATCAAAACCTGGCGGGTGTGCTGGAAGCTGAAGACCGGCTCCAGACCCGAGGAAACGTTGTCGGCCAGCAGCGAGATGGTGCCGGTGGGCGCGACCGAGGTCACCAGGGCATTGCGGATGCCATGCGCGGCAATCGCCTCGCGCACGTCGGCGTCGAGCGCGCGGATGCTTTCGCCCTTCAGGTAGGGTTCCTGGTCGTACAGCGGGAAGGCACCCTTTTCCTTGGCGATCTCAACCGAAGCCAGATAGGCGCTGCGGCGCAGCGCCGCCAGCCAGGTTTCGCAAAGCTCGACGGCTTCGGCGCTGCCATAGCGCGCCCCGCACATGATCAGGGCATCGGCCAGGCCGGTGATGCCCAGGCCGATGCGCCGCTTGGCCTGGGCCTCGTGACGTTGTTGCGGCAAGGGAAAGCGCGAGACGTCGATGGCATTATCGAGCATGCGCACCGCGGTGGGTACCAACTCACGCAGGCGGTCCAGGTCGAGCGTTGCCGACGTCTCGAACGGGTCGTTCACCAGCGCCGCCAGATTGATCGAGCCGAGCAGGCAGGCGCCGTAGGGCGGCAGGGGCTGTTCGCCGCACGGATTGGTCGCGTGAATTTCTTCGCAGTACCAGAGGTTGTTGCGCCGGTTGACCCGGTCGACGAAGATTACGCCGGGTTCGGCGGTAGCGTAGGTAGCGCGCATGATCTTGTCCCACAGGGCGCGCGCCTCAACCACCCGATAGGTGGTATCGCCGAAGGTTAGCTCCCAAGGTGCATCCTCGCGCACCGCTTGAATGAAGGCATCGGTGACCAACACCGACAGGTTGAACATGCGCAGGCGGTCCGGCTCCCATTTCGCCTCGATGAAGGCTTCGATATCCGGATGATCGCAGCGCAGGGTGGCCATCATGGCGCCGCGCCGGTGCCCGGCGCTCATGATGGTGCGGCACATCGCATCCCACACGTCCATGAAGCTAAGCGGGCCGGAGGCATCCGCGCCGACGCCCTTCACTGGCGCCCCCTTCGGGCGCAGGGTGGAGAAGTCGTAACCGATGCCGCCGCCCTGCTGCAGGGTTAGCGCCGCTTCCTTCAGCTGGTCGAAAATACCAGTCATATCGTCGGGAACGGTGCCCATGACGAAGCAGTTGAATAGGGTCACGTTGCGGTCGGTTCCGGCACCCGCCAGGATCCGCCCGGCGGGCAGGAAGGTGAAATTTTCCAAAGCTTTGTAGAATTGTTTTTGCCAGCGGACCGGTGTTGTTTCCGCCTGGGCAAGAGCCTTGGCCACCCGGCGCCAGCTATCTTCGACGGTTTTGTCCACAGGCACGCCGGCCGCCGTCTTCAGGCGGTATTTCATGTCCCATATCTGCTGTGAAATGGCGCTGACCGGCGGCATCGGTGCATAGCTCCGGTTGTGGCCCCGATGCTGCCCTGGCGGCGAGCCGGAAGGCCGCGAAATCTCGCGATTTCAGTGTGTCGTATCGTTCAAGATATGGTCGACTTGGCTCCCGGTCAAGCGCATGTTCTTGGTTTGTTTGTTATCTGTGGCGGGGCACCAAGGCCCGGCGTAGCAGGCGTGTCAGCGCGCCGCCGATGCGCCCACAGCCTTATCCACAGGTCTCGCGGACCTCCGCCAACAAGGCGTTGCTGGCCTCTTCTATGCGCCGCTCCAATTCGGCGGAGAATTCCCGGCGATCCTGTCCCGGTGGAATCGGCGGCAGAAACTCGAGAACGATGTGCCCTGGTCGCTTGGCGAGCGCGCGCCGGCCCCAGAACGAGCCGGAGTTCACCGCGACCGGCACCACCGGGACGTTCAGTTGGCGATACAGCGCGGCGACCCCCGGATGATAGGGATGCCGGGCGCCGGGGGCCACACGCGTGCCCTCGGGGAAGATGATGATCGTGCGCCCTTGTTCCAACGAGCGGCGGGCGTGCTCGATCATGCGACGCAGTGCCTTGGGGCCGCCGGCGCGGTCGATGGGGATGCAGCCGGCTTGCGTCAGGTACCAGCCGAACAGCGGAATCATCCGCAGCTCGCGCTTGTAGACATAACCCGGCCCATCGACGAGCAGCGGAAAGATCAACGTATCCCAGGCCGACTGGTGCTTGGCCGCGATCATGCATGGGCCCGACGGCAAATTGGCCAGGCCGCGAATCTCGTGATCCAGGCCGCATATCCCTCGCAGCATGGCCAGCGATACTCGGGCCCAGATACGCCCCGCTCGGATGATCGCTTTGGATGTCAGAATCGGCAAACAGGCGATGAGGACGATCGCTGTCCAAATCACGAATAGAACGGTGAAAACTGCTGATCGCAGGCCGATCATCTTGGCTCATTGGCGCGGCGGTCGTAGACCAGCGCGACCAGATACTTGCTGTATTCGGTGACGATCAAATTGGCACTGCCGGGCCAGCGCCACCAATCGTCTTGGCGGAAATTTTCGGAAAAGACGGGATGCGGAATGATGTCGATATCCGGCATGGCGCGGCGAAAATGGAGCAGGCTGCGCGGCATGTGATAGGCGGCGGTCACCAGGCGCAACGAATGCAGGCCGTTGTCTTGCATCCAGCCGGCGGTCTCGACAGCGTTGCCCAGGGTGCTGCCCGCTTGGTGGCCCAGGGCGACGCAGCATTCGAGCTCCGCCGCCGGCCGTTGCGATACGCGCAACAACTCCTGCACGTCGACGGCCGGACCGACACCGGAGATGAATAGTTTCCGCGCTCGGCCCGCGGCGAGGAGATCCAGGCCTGCCGAAATGCGCCCGCTGCCACCGGTCAGCACGACAATGGCATCCGCGGGTCGGGTCGCATCCTCTACGCTGGTCGGCAGCATCGATGTAAACCAGGCCAAGCCCGCCAGCCAGGCAGCGAACGCCAACCCGACAAAAACAGCGAAGCCCCATAACAGGCGCCGGTTTCGCGGGCGTCGAGCGTCTTTGGCCTGACCGGTCATCGGCGCTAGGGCATCCGGCCGAGAGTGCGTAGCACCGTCAGTCGCGCGGTTACCATGGCGATCAGCGCGACAACCAGAGGGAGTAACGGCAGCAGCGACCATTCGATAGGCAGCAGTGACAGATCGGGTAACGCAACGGCATCGCTCTGCCCCAACAGATTAGCGACCAGCAGCACCGTGAGAACGGCCATCAATAGGCCAAGAACACCACCGCGCAAGGCAAGCCGCAAGGCGTGTGCCTGGAATTGACTGGCAACGTAAGAATCCTGAGCGCCGACCAGGTGCAACAGCTCGATCACCCGGCCGTGCACGGATAACCCCATGCGGGTTGCAAAGATCACCATGGTCACCGCCGAGGCGCCGACCAGGCCGACCACAAGGGCGGCAACAAGCTGCACCGACCGCGCCAGGTCAAGTAACTTGCCCAGCCAGCTCTGGTGGTCATCGAGCACGGTGCCGGGGGCGATCTGGGTTAGCCGGCGGCGCATTTGGGTCATATCCGGTGGCGCTGCGCGGTCTATACGAACGGCGATCAGCGTCGGCATAGGCAGATCTTGATAAGCGGCCCCGGTTCCCAGCCACGGCTCGAGCAGCCGGGCGATTTCCTCGGTGCCAAGTGTCTCGGCGCTGCGCACGCCCGGGATAGCCTGCAGGGCCGCGAGAACTTCATCGGCGCGATCGTCGCCCTCCTCTTCGCTGGTCGGAACCTGGACGGTCATGCGGCCGGCGAGGCCCTGATCCCAACGGGTGACCACCTTGTTCGCGCCAATGGCGCAGATCAGGGCGAGGGCGGCCAGATACACCATCACCGCCACCAGCCACGGCAGAAAGCGCCCGGAGGCGTCACGATCAAGCGGCAAGTCGGTGCGGCGCAGCAACATGTTATGCGGCACTTCCCTTGGTCGGCCGGCTGCCGGTCATGGCGGGCGACATGGCGGGTGACCGGGAGAGCTTGATCTCGCCGGCGGTAAGCCGGAGCACCGGGTGCGAAAAGCGCGATACCAGGGTTTCATTGTGGGTGGCGATGACGACCGTCGTCCCTAGCTTATTGAGCTCCTCGAATAGGTAGAGCAGGCGCACGGCAATCCTGTCGTCGACGTTCCCGGTTGGCTCGTCGGCGAGCAATAAATTCGGTCGGGCAACCACCGCACGGGCAATGGCTACCCGTTGCTGCTGTCCGCCCGAAAGGGTTTGCGGCAGGGCGTGCAAGTGGTCCGCCAAGCCGACCCAGGCCAACAGCTCGGCAACGTGCTTGCGCACTTTGTCGGCCCGCTGGCCGCCGATACGCAAGGGCAGGGCCACGTTCTCCAGGGCGCTCAAATGGTCGAGCAGGCGAAAATCCTGGAAGACGACCCCGATTCGCCGCCGCATAAGGGCCGCGTCGCCACGCGACAGACCGGCTACATCGCGCCCGAACATCTGGATGCCGCCGTCGCTTGGCCGTTGCGCCAGGTACATGAGCTTGAGCAGCGATGACTTGCCGGCGCCGCTGGGCCCGGCCATGAAATGAAACGAGCCCGGCTCCAGGTGGAAATCAACGTGGCGCAAGATCTCTGGGCCCGCCCCGTAGCGCAGAGAGACGTCCTCAAAACGCACCAAAACCTAGATATTCCTTCCGAAAGCGGTTGGCGGCGAGAATGACACAGCGCCCTTTGTCTCGTAAAGCTTACACAGCAGGTGCTTTGCTCGCTGCCGCAGGCGCCTTGCGTTGCCTCCGACCCGTCCATATAAGGATATCGCAGGGAAATCAGGCAGGGGGGGGTAAGCTTTCGCAGGATGAACCTGACCTGTCCATCATGTGCGACCACGTTTGTTGTCGAAACTGAGCAACTTGGCCCTAGCGGGCGCCAGGTGCGCTGCGGCAGCTGTGGTCATAACTGGCACCAAGGTGCGGAAAACGAAGCCGCGCCGGTCGTCGCCGAGTCGCCACCCGAGGCTGCTCAAGAGTCGGCCGTGCCCGAACCGCCGGAAATACCGGAGAAGCGGGCCCGTCGGCGCGGCCCCAAGCCGCCGCGCCATAAGGAGGCCAGCAGCGGCCGCTCGTCACTGATTCTTGGCTGGCTCCTGTTCCTGGCCGTCATTGGCGGCTTGGCCGCCGGTCTCTATTTCGGGCGGGAGCAGGTGCTGGCGCTGGTGCCCGCGGCGGCACCGCTCTATCAGATGGCGGGGCTAGCACCTCCACCGGTGGGCGTGCCGCTGGAACTTCGCGATGTGAAAACGGCCCGCCGCCTCGTTGATGGTGAGCAGGTTGTGGCTGTCGAGGGGCTGGTCTCCAACGTAACCAGCGAACCGCAATCCGTACCGCTATTGCGTGCCAGCATCATCGATTCAAAGGGAGACGAGGTCGAGAACTGGACCTTTGCGGCGTCCGCGACGACCCTGCCGCCCGGTGGCACGACGAATTTCGAGACGACGGCCAAAAACCCACCGCGGGAAGGCCGTATCCTAATCGATTTCGTGATCACGCCGTGAGAGCTCACGGCGGTTAAATTGCCGCATAAGAGTTACGCGAGGAGGGGCGCAGCCGCCATCTCGATGGCCGGCAGATCGTCCCGCCGCCGATTGTAGGCGCCAGTCGGATTGGTGCCGGTCCGATTCGCGGTGAGCACGGGCGTGGCGGCACGCCGGGCAAGGCGGCCCAAGACGTTCTCGATGTTTTCCGGGCAGACATCATCGTAGCTTCGCACCAGGCCGCTGACGATGCGCTTGGTGTCCTCGTCCGTCCATCCGTGCGGCCGCTCCGCGCGCACATCGAGGACCACATCCATGGCCGTGCGGAAGGCCGCGAAGAGTTGTGGGGGCAGCCCGGCGCGGGCGTAGAGAGATTGAAACCCGCGCGAACCTCGGTCGCGAATCAACTGAGCGACGTTATCTTGCGGCAGACGAGCGATGGTCGAGAGGCTGGATTCGAAGAAGGCGAGATCACCCTTGCTCAACGCCCGCAGAAGGAACGTCGGGCTGAGGCCATGGGTCGCGCGTAGGGCGTCAAGCAGGCGCTCCACCTCGTCGCGTGATGTATCCGGCGTGACGGTCTCGGAGACGGCGCGGTCGCGCCCGTGCATGGCGATTTCGTCGGCGAGAACCTGCGGAAACCCATGACGTTCGACCAACCGCTCACGCAGAACATCCGATACACAGGTGATGAGACGCGCGGACACACTCGCCGGCAGTGTCGGTCTGCCGACAAGTAAGGTGTGAATATCATGGTCTTCGGCAAAATCGCTGGCGACCTTAACGTAGGCGGCCTCGCCGATGTCTGCGCTCTTGTTGCCAAGCAGCGCGCCGACCACGTTCTTTTTACGGGTATCGACCAGAGCATCGGCGACGGGCGTGCTGACCTGCGCGCGGCCGGCGATCGTGAACTGCTTGGCCGTGCTTTCTTCCCGCACGATAGTGATAAGATCGTCGTCGGTCAGAACCTCGGAATAGCGGATGATCGGCAACGCGACGGACTCCACATCGCGGGCCAAAGTCATGGCAATACCGTTCGGCAGGAACGGGCAGTGCTTAACGTGCTCGCACAGAGCCTCGCGCACCTGGCGTTCCACGTCGCCGGCAAAATGTTCGATGATCTCGATCGCATAGCGCCGCTCTTGATCGGTTAGGCCGCCACGGGCGAAGACGGCAGCCACCCCAGCCGCCGTCTCCGCCCGGGCACTGCGCGAAGGATCGCGGCGCAAACGCGCGACGCTGGCGTGCGACAGGTGCGGCGGCGTTTCCTTGCTGACGGCCATGATGATGCGCTCTCGTTTATTGGCAAAGATCGGTGAAGCTTAATGAGAGTTTAACATGACTTAAGAATATGTCAATAATAGAGTAAGTAAAATTAAGATAAAATTATTGGTAATTTCCTTGATTACATTAGATTTTCTCTGAAATACATTTATTACTTGGGGTGTTGGCTGGCCCTGCGTTAACCGGGCGTTAAGTACCCTGCGCACACCATCGCGGGTGGGCGACAACGCCTGCCGCACGAGGAGATACATAAAGCAATGGCACGAATACTCGTCGCCGAGGACGACCCGGCGGTGCAAAGCTTTGTTACCCGCGCTTTGACGCATGCCGGGCATACCGTTACCCCGGTCGATGACGGCTTGCAGGCCCTAGAGGCCCTGGGTGGCACCAACTACGATCTATTGATCACCGACATCGTCATGCCCGAGTTGGATGGTATCGGCCTGGCTTTGAAGGTTGCGAGAGATCATCCGAGTCTGCGGATTCTCTTGATGACCGGCTATACAGCTGAACAGCAGCGGGCCCATAACCTCGACGAAATCGTTTTCGACATCGTCTTGAAGCCCTTTACCCTGGAGCAGATTTGTCACCAGGCGGAAGCAGCTCTGGCCTGAACAGGGTAACGTAGGCGGACACGCCGTTCGTTAAAACTGCCGCAACAATCTGTCGATGTAGTCCAGCTCCAGCGCCGGGCGATCCCGGTCGCCGCGACGGCGGCGTAACTCGTCGAGGATCTCACGGGCGCGGCGAAGCTCCATGCGATCGGGGATCTCGACGCCTTCCAAAGCCTCGATACCGGAGCTTCCCGGCCGGCGCCCGAGCGGGTCTTGACCGTTACCAGGGCGAACGCCGAGTTGACCCGAATTGCGCTCGGCGGCTTGCCCCATTTGCTCCATGAACTGTTCGGCCATGCTCTGCATACCCTGTTGCAACTGGTCCATGGCGCGGGTTTGCGGGGGCACCGCATCGTCGGGCCGGCCGCCCTGCAAGGCGTCTCGGGCGTCGCGCATGGATTGCTCGGCCCGGCCCAGAGGCCGCGGGATCTCTCCCAATGCCTCGCCCAGGCGGCGCATCATTTCGCCAAGCTGCCGGCGCAACTTGTCCTGGTTTTGCGCATCCTCGCTATTTTTTTGCGATTCCGATGACTGGCTGCCATCGTTTGGGCCACGTTTCAGTGACCGTTGATAGCTGCGGTCAAGCAACTCCTGCTGCTCGCGCATAAGCGATTCCATGTCCTGCAACATCTTGAAGGCGTTGCGGTCATTGTCGTTGAGGCCGGGGGAGAAGGGGCTGGCGCGCAGGTTTTCCAGCATGTTTTGCAACTGCGCGAGCAAGTCCCGCGCCGCATCGCGGGCGCCGCTGCGCGCCATTTCCCGGGCCTGGTCGATCATTCGCTGCAGCTCGTCGCTGGGCAAGATCTGGGTGTCGGGGGACAGCGGTTGAGGTTCGGCGCCGCCCGCGAGTTGGTCGCGCATTTGCTCGGCCAGGGCTTCGAGAAAACGTTCCAACGCCTGCTGTAACTCGTCCATCAATTGTTCGATCTCGGCGTCGTCGGCGCCGCGCGCCAGAGCTTCCATCAACGCCTTCTGAACCTCGCGCAGGTCGCGCTCGGCGACCGCCAGATCACCTTCTTCGATCTGCAGGGCGGTATCCCAGAGAAGCTGCTGCACCTGCGGTACGGCGCTTGGCGCCGAGTCGTGAATCAGCCGCCGCTCGGCCGAACGCAGCGCCAGCGCGACGGTCGTGTCGTTGAAGTAGTGGTCCGGCTGCTCGTAGATATCGCTCAGCGCACGCGCCACCGGCAGGCGCCCTTGCGGGTTGAGAGTGAGTTGTTTGCGCAACTCCACCAGCGCCCGGGCGACCGGGTGATTGAAGATGCGTTCCGGCAGGACGGTGCGCACCGCATCGCTTGTCCCTTGCTGACCGATGCCATCCTCGGCGACGAGCTGGATGGTCACCGCCAAACCGGCCCACGGGTGCGGTGTTAGATCGTGGTAGCTGGTGCCGTCGGCTTGCTTCAGCTCGGCCCCGGGCAATGCCAATTCGACGTCCAGTGGCGGCACGTTCGTATCGTCAAGGCGCTGGATCCGCGCCAGAACCGATGCTAGGCCATAGTCGTCCTGGGCGCTGTAATCGAGCCGCAGGGCGGCGCGTTCGCTGCGCGCCGGCGGGGCCAGGAATTCGATCTTCGGAGCCTCGTCGGGCACCAGGATCAGCGGCCACTCCGCTAGGACGGTATCGTCCTGCGTCACCGCTAAGCGGTCACCGGATGCAACCTCCGTGCTGATCTTGTAGGAATCCGCCGCGATGCTGGAAAAATCGACCTGATCGTCGCCGACCAGCAGCGCCGGAACACCGCGCCCGCCCTGAACCTGGGCCAGAACCGTACTGCCCGTGGCGATCGTCAGTGGCTCTTGCTTGCCCGCGGTGGCGTTCAGGAACAAGGGCGGCAGCCTTGTATAGGCCGGCGGGTTCACCCAGACATCGAGGCTGGCCAGCGGTGCCGCGGCGAAGACGGCCAAATCCGGCCACACGGCGCGGCCCAGCCGCTCCGGCCAGTCGTGGCGACCGGCAACCAAGGCAACGACGAGCACGAGACCCAAGGCGGCGCGCAATGCCACGGGATCGACCGTTGCCAGGCCGGCGCGGGGCAGCCGCAGGCGCAGGCGCGCGATCTGTGCCCGAACGCGCTCTCGGTGCAATGCCCATAGGCGCATGGAATCGTGGTCACCGGTCCCTGCTGCCGGCGAATCCTCCAACATTTCGAGCGGGCGGTGGGCGAGGCCGCTATCCCGTTCCAGGCGGCGGCGTGCTTGCTGCCGCGTGGGCCAGCGCAGACGCGAAATTGCCAGATAGAGAGACGCCGCCGCGGCGACAGCGAAGGCGGCGAGCGCCAGGCTGTGCAGCCAACCTGGGAGAACAGGCAGAATATCGAACAAGGCGACAGCGATGAACAGGCCGATGACGCCGACCGCGGGCCAAGCGGCCGGCCAAAATCGTTCCCAAATCAGTGCGGCCCGAGCGAGAACAACGAGCAGAGACAGCCGCCGCGGTGGTGCCGCAGAGGTTGTCGGCTCCCGGCTCACCGTGCGCTCCGCCCCCGCGCGCCGAGCGCGGCCTTGCCGGCGACAACGATGGGCTCGCCAATGGGTTCACCGGCACCGTCGGCCGGCTCCAGCCACATGGGCAGGGTATCGCGGGCGATGATTTCGGCGACATCCGGCCGGGGCCGGACCACGGCGAATTCGCTTCCGCGCACCAATACCTCGGGCGCCGGCGGCCGGCAGTTATAGCTGGATGCCATGACCGCGCTATACGCGCCTGTCGAGCGGAAGGCGACCAGATCGCCACTGGCCAGCGGCGGCAGAGAGCGTTGGCGGGCGAACGTGTCGGTGGATTCGCAGACCGGGCCGACCACATCGACGGGCGCCCAATCCACATTGGCCGCCGGCTCGCGCACCGGCACGATCTCATGCCAGGCGTCATAGAGTGGCGGCCGGATCAGATCGTTCATACCTGCATCGACGATAACAAAGCGCCGCTCAGCGCCATCCTTTACGTAGAGAACGCGGGTAACCAAAATGCCGGCGTTGCCGACCAGACGGCGACCGGGCTCGAAAACCAGGTCCGCCTCCAGGCCAGTTGTCAGCTCGCGCACCAGGTTGGCATAGGCAGCCATATCCGGTGGCGTTTCATCGCGATAGGTAATCCCCAGGCCGCCGCCGAAATCCAACCGGCGCAAGGGCAAACCGGCGGTGCGCAGACTGCGATACAGATCGATCAGGCGGGTGAACGCCGCCCGATAGGGAGCGGTCTCGGTCAGTTGCGAGCCGATATGGACGGCCAACCCCTCGACCGACAGTCCCGGCAGGGCGGCGGCGCGTTCGATGACCGCCGGTACTTGGTCCAGATCGATGCCGAATTTGTTCTCCGCCTTGCCGGTGGAGATGTTCTTGTGGGTGCGTGCATCCACGTCTGGATTGATGCGCAGAGCGACCGGCGCCCGCAACCCCTTGTCCTGCGCGACCTGCGACAAAAGCTCCAGCTCGGGCAAGGATTCAACATTGAATTGCAAGATGCCGGCGTCCAAGCCGGCGGCCATCTCGGCGGCGGTCTTGCCGACACCGGCAAAGACGATTTTTTCCGTCGGCACGCCGGCCGCCAGGGCGATCTGCAATTCGCCGCCGGAGACCACGTCGGCCCCGGCACCCAAGCGCGCCAAAGTGCGCACGACCGCCAGGTTGCCGTTGGCCTTGAGCGCGTAGCACACGGTGGCCGGCAGGCCCGACAAGGCGCCGGCAAAGTCGGTGTAGGCGGTCTCGATGGCGGTCGCGGCGTAACAATAGAACGGGGTTCCGACCGCCTCTGCCAATGCCTCCATGGGCACCGCTTCGGCGTGCAGCGCGCCGGTGCGATAGCTAAAGGCGGTCATTGCGGCGCCCCCGATTGGTAGGTGGTGGTTCTGCGACCCGTCGGAAATGGCGATAGGCCGCCCGCGTGCGGCGGCGGGCGCTCCTGCGCCTTGCTGCTCTCTGTCTCGTCGGGCAGAACCGATTCGGGAGTCGGGTACTGCTGCGGGTATGTGTAGGTCGCCTTTGTGTCGTCGGGCGGTTCAAGGTTGGCCTTCTTGCCACAGGCGGCAAGCGTTGCCGCTAAGGCAACGGCGACAACCAACAGTGCGGTGTGGCGTAGACGACTCACAGGAATCGCTCCCGTGCCGCGGCAACGGCGGCTTTTACCTGAACTGGCGCGGTGCCGCCCAGGCTGTTGCGGCTTTCGACCGCTTTCTCGACCGATAGCACGTCGTAGACGTCTTTGGTAATGCGCGGCTCGATCTCTTGCATGTCGGCAAGGGGCAGTTCCGCCAGCAGGCAGTTGCGTTTGACGGCCCGCTGCACGATGGCGCCGGTCGCATGGTGCGCCTCGCGGAACGGCAGGCCGAGGACGCGCACCAGCCAGTCGGCCAGATCGGTTGCGGTCAGGAAACCGCCGGCGGTGGCGGCGCGCAAGGCGTCCACATCGGGGCGCAAATCGCGCAACATGCCGGTGCTTGCGGCCAAGCACAGGGTCAGGGTATCGGCAGCGTCGAAGACCGGCTCCTTGTCTTCCTGCATGTCCTTGCCATAGGCCAGCGGCAATCCCTTCATCACCACCAGCAGGGTATTGAGCGATCCGATCACCCGGCCGCATTTGCCACGCACCAACTCGGCTGCGTCTGGATTGCGTTTTTGCGGCATGATCGAGCTGCCGGTCGAGAAGGCATCCGACAGGGCTACGAAGGCGAAGCGGTCGGTGCACCAGATCACAATCTCTTCGGCCAGGCGCGACAGGTGCACGGCCAGGATGGCCCCGGTGCTTAAGAATTCCAGGGCGAAATCCCGGTCCGAGACGGCATCGATAGAATTGGCTGTTGGCCGGTCGAAGCCCAGAGCCTTGGCGGTCGCCGCCCGGTCGATGGGAAACGAGGTGCCGGCGAGCGCCGCCGCGCCCAGCGGACATTCGTTGAGGCGGGTGCGGCAATCCGCGAGCCGGCCCCGGTCGCGGCCGAACATCTCCACATAGGCCAGCAGATGATGGCCCAAAGTCACCGGCTGGGCCGGTTGCAGGTGTGTATAGCCGGGCATCACCGTCGCCGCATGTGCCTCCGCTTGGTCGATCAAGGCGGCCTGCAGGTCGCGTAGCTGGCCGTCCAGGGCATCGATCGTCTCGCGCAGCCAGAGGCGGAAATCGGTGGCCACCTGGTCGTTGCGCGAGCGCGCCGTGTGTAGGCGCCCGGCGGCCTCGCCGATCAGCGCCCGCAGCCGCGCCTCCACATTCATGTGGATGTCCTCGAGCGCCGCGTCAAAGGTAAAGTCGCCGGCCTCGATCTCTCGCAGAATCGTGTCTAGACCGGAGAGGATGGCTTTGCCATCCTGGGCCGAGACGATCCCCTGGCGCACCAGCATCTCGCCGTGCGCCTTGGAGGCGGCGATGTCCTGGGCATAGAGCCGGCGGTCGAAATCGATCGAGGCATTGATATGCGCCATCGCCGCGTCGGGGCCGACAGCAAAGCGGCCGCCCCACATGGTATTAGCTGGGGCGTTGGGCTGCGGGTCCCGGTCAGACGATTTGTTTGTTTTTGTGCTCATGTTTTGAACGGTTGCCGGTGCCATGATCCAAAAAAAAGCCCTAACGGCCGTAGTCGTCAGCCTCGTCGCTGGGGTCCTGCTTACGGCCGCCCCTGGTTCAGCGCCGGGCAAGGAAGCGCCGCCCCTTGCGGGGGAATTCACCCATAACTTTACCCTGTTGGACCCGCCGGTGCCAGCGCCGCTGGAAGTCTTCGGAGACCTGGCCGGCGGCCGTGTGCGGTTGGCCGATTTCGCCGGGCAGATCGTGCTGCTCAATTTCTGGGCCACCTGGTGCGCGCCGTGCGTGCGCGAGATGCCCTCCCTCGACCGCCTGCAGGCGAAACTGGTCGATGACGGCCTGGCGATCGTTGCGGTTTCCCTCGATCGTGGCGGTGCCGGCGTTGTCGAGCCCTTCGCCGAACAGCTTGGTCTCAAAGACCTAGGACTCTATCTGGACCCCAAAAGTATCTTGGCCAAGGCCTTCGGCGTCACGGGCCTACCCACCACGTTCGTAATCGATAGGGACAGCCGCATCGTCGGCGCGTTGCAAGGATCGGCGGAATGGGACTCGCCCGAGGCGTTAGCCCTCGTGCGCTACTATCTGGCGGAACGCCTGCAAACGGACAAGCAAAACGCGGCGAAAAACTAGCGAGTGGGGACGGGGGTTTCGCCGGAGTAGTCGTAGAAACCTCGGCCGGCCTTACGGCCTAGCCAGCCGGCTTCGACGTATTTGACCAACAGCGGACACGGCCGGTATTTGGAATCGGCCAGGCCGTCGTAGAGTACGTGCATGACGGCCAGGCAGGTATCCAGGCCAATGAAGTCGGCCAGTTCCAACGGCCCCATGGGATGGTTGGCGCCCAGCTTCATGGCCGTGTCGATCGAACTGACCGAGCCGACGCCTTCATAGAGCGTATAGACAGCCTCGTTGATCATCGGCAGCAGGATGCGATTGACGATGAAGGCCGGGAAATCTTCCGACGTTGCCGAGGTCTTGCCCAGCTTGGCGGCGAGATCGCGAATGGCCTGGAACGTCGGTTCCTCGGTCGCGATGCCGCGAATCAGCTCCACCAGCTTCATCAGCGGCACCGGGTTCATGAAGTGCATGCCCATGAAGCGGCCCGGCCGGTCGGTCACGGCGGCCAGGCGCGTAATCGAGATCGACGAGGTGTTGGAGCAGAGGATCGCTTCGGGTTTCAGATGCGGGCACAGGGTTTTGAGGATCTCCCGCTTGATCTCCTCGTTCTCCGTGGCCGATTCGATGACCATGTCGCAGTCGGCGAATTTGGCGAAATCGGTGCTCGTGGTGATATGGGCCAGCGCCGCGGTCTTGTCCGCCTCGCTGATGCTGCCGTGGCCGATCTGCCGGTCCATGTTGCGGGCGATGGTTTTCAGGGCTTTATCAAGCTGTTCGTCCCCCACATCCGACAGGCGCACGTCATAGCCGCCCAAGGCGCAGACGTGGGCGATGCCGCCGCCCATCTGGCCGGCGCCGATGACGCCGATACACTTGATGTCGATGTCGATATCGCCGTTGCCGGCGGGTGCTGTTTCGGACATGAGCCTTGAACCGTTGTGCCGTGTGCTTGGTGGACAGCGCCTAGCCGAGCGCCTTTTCCAAGTCGGGCAGAGCCTGGAATAAATCGGCGACCAAGCCGTAGTCGGCGACCTGGAAGATAGGCGCCTCTTCGTCCTTGTTGATCGCCACGATGACTTTGGAATCTTTCATGCCGGCCAGATGTTGAATGGCGCCGGAAATGCCGACGGCAATATAGAGATCGGGGGCAACGACTTTACCGGTTTGGCCAACTTGATAATCGTTGGGTACGTACCCTGCGTCCACCGCGGCGCGGCTGGCGCCCACGGCGGCGTTCAGCTTGTCGGCGATGCGCTCGATCATGGCGAAGTTTTCGCCGCTCTGCATGCCGCGCCCGCCGGAGATGACAATGCCGGCGGTGGTCAGTTCCGGCCGCTCGGACTTGGTCAACTCCTGGCCCAGGAAACTTGCCAGGCCGGTATCGCCGGTGGCCTCCACGGCTTCGACCGGGGCCGAGCCGCCCTCGGCTGCCGCCGGATCGAAAGCGGTGGTGCGTACGGTGATGACCTTGATCGGATCGCCCGACTGCACGGTCGCCATGGCGTTGCCGGCATAGATGGGGCGGACGAAAGTATCCGGGCTTTCGATGCCGCTGATTTCGGAGATTTGCTGCACATCGAGCAAGGCCGCGGTGCGCGGCATCACGTTCTTGCCGAAGGTCGTGGCGGGGGCCAGCACGTGGGTATAGCCCGTGGCCAACTTGACGATGAGCGGTGCCAGGTTTTCCGCTAGATCGTGGGCGTATTCAGGCGCATCGGCGCACAGCACCTTGGCGACACCCGCGACTTTCGCGGCGGCCTGGGCGGCGGCGGAACAGTCGGCCCCGGCGACCAGCACGGCGATATCCCCGCCCAGTTGGCCGGCCGCCGTAACAGCGTTCAGGGTGGCCGGCTTCAGGCTGGTGTTATCGTGTTCGGCGACGATGAGAATGGACATCAGATGACCTTCGCCTCGTTTTTCAGCTTATCGATTAGCTCGGCCACGTCGGCCACCTTGACCCCGGCCTTGCGCGCCGGCGGCTCGACGACCTTGAGCACGGTCAGGCGCGGGCTGGCATCGACACCGAGATCCTCGGGGGTCATCGTGTCGATCTGCTTCTTTTTCGCCTTCATGATATTGGGCAAGGAGGCATAGCGCGGCTGGTTGAGGCGCAAGTCCACGGTCACCACCGCCGGCAGCTTCAGGGCCACGTTCTCCAGCCCACCGTCCACCTCGCGGGTAACCTTCAGGCCGCCGTCCGCCTTCTCGATCTTGGAGACGAAGGTGCCCTGCGGCCAGCCCAGCAGGGCGGCGAGCATCTGTCCGGTCTGGTTGTTGTCGCCGTCGATGGCTTGCTTGCCCATGAGGACCATATCGGCGGATTCTTTTTCCACCACGGCCTTGAGCAGCTTGGCAACTGCCAAGGGCTCCAGCGACGCCTCGCTTAGGATCAGGATGCCGCGGTCGGCGCCCATGGCCAAGCCGGTGCGGATGGTCTCTTGCGCCTGCTGCGCGCCGGCGGAGACGACGATGACCTCGGTCGCGGTGCCAGCCTCTTTCATGCGCACCGCCTCCTCGACGGCGATCTCGCAGAAAGGGTTCATGGCCATCTTCACATTGGTCAGCTCGACGCCCGTCTGATCCGCCTTGACCCGAACCTTGACGTTCGCGTCGATGACGCGCTTGACCGGTACCAGAACCTTCATCGCAAACCTGTCCTGCCTGTCTTGAAAATCGCCCGTTTTGAGAAGGGCCTAGGCCGGAAAAGGCGCAAACCAACCTTTCCGCCGCCGCGGCGCCGTTTCCCCCGTCATTTCGCAGTCGCACAATAAGTGCTTGCCGGCCCGGCTGTCAACGAAGCGAAATCGCCCGGTCACGCTACCGTAACAGCCCATCCCAGGCAGGCAGCGCCAGCACCGCTGCAACTGCACAGATCAACAACGCGGCCCGCCGGTAAAGGGGGCTCGGGGCGATGCGAAAGCCGGTTGCCCCGGCCCACAACGCCAAGGCATAGATCGGCATCAGAGCCAGGGCACGCACCAGAAGGCCCTCGGTGAAGAGGCCGTTCAACCAGTAGCTAACTCCAATGACGACGGTGGTCAGGCCGAAGAAAGCAATGATGTTGGCGCGAACAACGGGCGCGTCCGATTGGCCGCCCAGCCAGAACAGGACAATGGGCGGCCCGGAGAGGCTGGCCATGCCGCCGGTAAGGCCAGCGGCGCCGCCGATGGCCAAGGTGCCGGGCACATTGGGTACGCGCCGGAGTCGCCAACCGCACGCCAATGCGGAGACGGCCGCGAGGATCGCCACCGCGATGACCCAGCGCAGCAGGTCCGGCCGGGCAACGGTCAGGATATAGACGCCAAGCGGGACGGTCACGGTGGCGCCGATGGCCAGAGGCGCGACCTCGCGCCAGGAGCATATTCGGAAAGCTGGGATGAGCATCGGCACGGTGACCGTCGCATCCACAAGAAATAGCAGGATCACGGCCGCCTTCGGTTCGTAGATGGCGCTGGCCAGAGGTACGAAGATCATGGCGGCGCCGAAGCCAGAGAATCCGCGCACCGAGCCGGCCAAGACCGCCGCCCCGGCGGCCCACAGCAACCGACTATCGATCATGTCGATAAGCGCCCAAAAATTGCTCGGCATCCGGTTCTCCGGCAAGTGTGAGATCCAATGCCTTCTTATTGCACCGCAGAAATGCTGAAACGATCCGAAGATATGCTAATATGATCCGCAAGAATGCAGAGGCCGGAGTATGGACTGGAACGATTTGCGTTACGTCTTGGCGATTTCGCGGTCTGGCACCCTCTCTGCCGCGGCCAGGCGGCTACGGGTCGACCAGACCACGGTGACGCGCCGGTTGGCGGGGATCGAACGGATAACCGGGGTCCGGCTCTTCGATCGCATCGAGGGGCGCTTGGTTGCCACCGATGCGGGCCGTATCGCGGTTGTCCGGGCCGAGCGGATTGAGGCCGAGGCGCAGGCGTTGGCGGCGGAACTTTCAGGCGCGGACAAGGATGCGGCCGGAGTGGTTCGGTTGACGGCGGTGCCCAGCGTCGTCAATCACGCACTGGTGCCACGGCTCGGTGGGCTGCTCTCCCGCTATCCACGGC
>JAJFGP010000002.1 GCA_021776055.1 Kiloniellaceae bacterium | reverse complement strand
CTTCATCGTCGACACGCCTCTAGCTGGGGGATGCGACGATTGTCCGTTCGGACGGTTAAGATAGTGTTATTTCAGCCGAAATTCTCCAGATGCCTCCTCTCAATTAGCGGCATTGGCAACCCAAAGGGCGTCCAGCCGCCAACCCGGCCCTTAACCATATTTCACTGGGGGCCCACCCCGGTCTGCGGAGTTTTCGCCGTTTCCTGATTCGCCAAATCGAAAAGCTGAAACAGCACGTCGGGCGTGTGGGCGCCGGCGAGGGCGTGGCGGCCGTTGAAGATGAAGCAGGGGACGCCGTTGACGCCGGCTTGCCGGGCGGCGTGATCCTCGGCGCGCACGGCGTCGGCATCGGCGTCGCTGGTCAGGTATGTGCGGACTTCGTCGGGGTCCAGGCCAGCCACGCGTCCGGCTTCGACCAATATGTCGCGGTCGCCGATATCCTCGGCGTTCAGGAAATAGGTGTCGAACAAGGCTTGAACCACCTCGTTCTCCCGGCCCTTCGTATCGGCGAAGCGGATCAGGCGATGGGAATTGATCGTGTTCGGCGTGCGTTTCATGCGGTCGAAGGCGAAGGCAATGCCCTCGCTATCGCCCGCCGCCTCGACCTGGGCGTAGACGGATTGCGCATTTACGGCACCGCCGAATTTCGTTGCCAAATAGGTGCTTCGTTCCATCCCTTCGGCCGGCATGTCGGGATTGAGTTGGAAGGCCCGCCAGCGCACGGTCAAGCCGGTCTGCGGCCGCTCGGCCAAGGCCCGCTCCAGCCGCCGCTTGCCGATGAAGCACCAGGGACAAATGGTGTCGGAAAAGATGTCGATATGCATGATCGCCCTATCTTATGCCTGGGACGAAAAAGGGGGCAGGGGCTTGACCTTTTCCGGCCCCCGCCCAACCATAGCGCGGAAGCACAGGCGGGCGAAACCCCGGCTCCCGCGGTTGTGGTTCAGTTTGAATTTTCTGTCAGGAGGGGCAGATGAATCGGCGCAGTTTTGCCATAGTGATTCTCATGGGACTTGTTCTTGCATCGTGTGCTACGCAGCCAGAACCAAACGCATATGATCCTCCTGGTTTCCTGCTGGGCCTTGCACATGGTTTCGTCTCTTTGTTCTCTCTCATTGGAAGCGCCTTCTGGGACATTCGAGTCTATGCTTTTCCGAACAGTGGTGGGTGGTATGATCTTGGCTTTGTGATCGGAGCCGCATGCTTCTTTGGCGGCACCGGAAGCCAAACTAGATAACAAGTCCCGAACTGAGACAGTATCGCCATCAGGCACAACGATACGGACACCGCATGGCAAAGGCGCAACCCGCTGCCTCTATTTTCGAACAGGATCTGGACCGCACCGCCGCGAACACGGCGCCGCTGACGCCGATCACCTATCTACGCCGGGCGGCCGGGGTCTTTCCGGACAAAACGGCGGTCATTCACGGCGATCTGCGCCTCAGCTACCGAGACCTGTACGCGCGCGCCTGCCGGCTGGCCTCGGCGCTGGCCAAGCACGGCATCCGCCGGGGCGATACGGTCACCATCCTGGCGCCGAACACGCCGGCCATGCTGGAGGCGCACTACGGCGTGCCCATGGCGGGCGCGGTGCTTAACGCGCTCAACACCCGCCTGGACCCGGCGACGATCGCTTTCATCCTCGACCATGGCGAGTCGAAGGTGCTGCTCTGCGACCGCGAGCTTGCGGCGACCGCGCGCCTGGCGCTGGCACAGACCAAGGCCAAACCACTGGTGATCGACATCGAGGACGCGCTGGCGCCCGAGGGCGAAAGCATCGGCGCGATGTCCTATGAGGCCCTGCTCGCGGAGGGCGACCCAACCGCCGATACGGGCGAGCCGGCGGTGGAGTGGCAATCCCTGAGCCTGCTCTATACCTCCGGCACGACGGGCAATCCGAAAGGCTGCGTCTACAGCCACCGGGGCGCCTATCTCAACGCCTTCGGCAATATGATCACCTTCGGCCTGCGCACGGACTCGGTCTATCTCTGGACCTTACCCATGTTCCACTGCAATGGCTGGACGTTTACCTGGGCGGTCACCGCAGCCTGCGGCACGCATGTGTGTCTGCGCAAGGTGGAACCGGCGCCGGTTTATGATGCCATCGCCCGCCATGGGGTGACCCATATGTGCGGCGCCCCCGTCGTCCTGACCATGCTGGCGCACGCCCCGGACGAGGCGAAGACGCCCTTCGCTCAAACGGTGGAGATCGCCACTGGCGGCGCCGCCCCGCCGAGCGCGGTGATCGAGGCCATGGAGGCGAACGGCTTTCGCGTGACCCACCTCTATGGCCTAACAGAAACATATGGCCCGGCCGCCGTCTGCGCCTGGCAGGAGTCTTGGGAAAGCCTGGACGACCGGCAACGCACCGAGAAAATGGCGCGCCAGGGTGTGCGCTACGTAACACTCGATGGTGCCAAGGTGGGCGCACCGGCGGACTTGGCGGAAATGCCGGCGGATGGCACGACGATGGGCGAGATCATGCTGCGCGGCAACACGGTGATGAAGGGCTACTACAAAAATCCGGCGGCCACCGCCGAGGCTTTCCGCGGCGGCTGGCTACACACGGGCGATTTGGCTGTCCGCCATGAAGACGGCTACATGGAGGTCAAGGACCGCTCGAAGGACGTCATCATCTCGGGCGGCGAAAACATCTCCAGCCTGGAGGTGGAGGAGGCGCTCTACCGCCACCCGAAGGTGCTCGAGGCCGCCGTCGTGGCGCGGCTCGACCCAAAGTGGGGCGAAACACCCTGCGCGTTCATCACGGCCAGGCCGGGCACGACGATCAGCGAGGCGGAGATCACCGACTATTGCCGCGAGGTTCTGGCCGGGTTCAAGGTGCCCAGAACGGTCGTCTTCGGGCCGCTGCCGAAAACCTCGACGGGCAAAATCCAGAAGTTTGTCCTACGCGAACAGGCAAAGACACTATGAGTAGTCTATTCGATGTGCAGGATCGGGTTGCCCTTGTCACCGGCGCCTCCAGCGGCCTGGGCCGCCAATTCGCCCTGACCCTGGCCCGCGCCGGCGCCAAGGTCGCCCTAGCGGCGCGGCGGCAGGATCGCTTGGCGGAGCTGACCCGGCAGATCCAGGCTTTCGATGGTCGGGCCATGCCGGTGCCCCTCGACGTGACCGACGCGGCTTCCGTGGCCGAGTGCGTGCGCGCCACCGAAACCGAACTCGGTCCGATCTCGATTCTAGTGAACAACGCGGGCATCGCCGTCGACACACCGGCCCTTGAGTTAACCGAGGCCGATTGGGACCGGGTGATTGATACAAATTTGAAGGGCGTCTGGTTGATGGCCCAGGAAACGGCCCGCCACATGGCCCGGCTGGGACACGGCGGCAGCATTATCAACATCGCCTCGATCCTCGGCCTGACCGGCGTCCCTCGGGTGGCCAGTTACTGTGCCGCCAAGGCTGGAGTCGTGAATCTAACGCGGGCCTTAGCCGGAGAGCTGGCGCGCCACGAAATTCGTGTCAACGCCCTGGCGCCCGGATATGTCGAGACGGACATAAATCGAGACTACCTGGGCAGCGATGCCGGCCGCGCCATGATCGACCGGGTGCCCATGCGCCGCTGCGGCAAGCCGGAAGATCTCGATGGGGCGCTGCTATTTCTCGCCTCGGACGCCTCGGCCTATGTGACGGGTGCCGTCCTGGTCGTCGATGGCGGTCAATCGGCGATGCTTTAGCGGCATTTTCAACAATATAAAGAATTTTTCTCGGTATGGATTTTAGCCTATCTCCGGACACCGACGCGCTGCGTCGCCGCTACCGGGCCTTCGTCGATGCGCATGTGATTCCGCTCGAGGGCGACCCGGCCAGCTATGACGAGCATGAGAACATCCGCCTCGACCGGCTGGCACCGCTGCGCGACAAAGCCAAGGCCGAGGGTCTGTGGGCACCGCAAATGCCGGTGGCACGCGGCGGTCTGGGGCTGCCGGTCAGTGCCCTGGCGGTTTGCTATGAGGAGATGGGGCGGTCGATCTTCGGTCCCGCCGTCTTCAACTGCGCCGCCCCCGACGACGGTAATATGACCGTCCTGGAAAAGGTCGCAACGGAGGCGCAAAAGAAACATTGGCTGCAGCCCATCATCGACGGCACGGTCCGCTCGGCTTTTGCCATGACCGAGCCGGCGCCGGGTGCCGGTTCCGACCCGTCGCATATGCGCACAACAGCCGAGCGGCACGGGGACAAGTGGATCGTCAACGGCCGCAAGTGGTTCATCACCGGCGCGGACGCGGCCCAGCACATCATTCTCATCGCCCGTACATCGGATGACGCGCGCAAGGGCCTGAGCGCCTTCCTTGTCGACCGCGACCAACCCGGCTGGCGGATCGTTCGGCGCATCCCGATCATGGGACCGGAAGAACACGGCGGCCATTGCGAGATCGAGATCGACGGGCTGGAGATCGCCGACGAGAACCGACTGATGGAGGTGGGCGACGGCCTGAAGGTAACGCAGATCCGCCTGGGTACGGCGCGTCTGACCCATTGCATGCGCTGGCTGGGCATGGCCAAACGCGCCCTGGAGATCGCGACACCTTATGTGACGGAACGCGAGAGCTTTGGCATGAAGCTCAGCGCCCATGAGGGCGTCCAGTGGATGCTCGGCGAGGCGGCGATGGCAATCGAGGTCGGCCGATTACTGACCATGAAAGCGGCGCTTCAGCTCGAGCGCGGCGAGCGTGCCCGCAAGGAGGTTTCGATGGCCAAGGTGCAGGTCGCCGACACCCTGCACAAGGCAATCGACACGGCCATCCAACTCTGCGGCGCGCGCGGCTACTCCAACGATACGCCGTTGTCGTGGATGTACCGGTATGCCCGCCAGGCGCGCTTGGTGGACGGCGCCTCCGAGGTGCACAAGATGGTGCTCGCGCGCTTTGCCCTGGAGGAAGGCGTGGATTTTTGGAGTTGGCCGTGAGGCTAGCTGCTGCCCAGCCCGCACTCGACACCTTTTTGGCCCGATCCGCCGGCGCCCAAACGGCCCGCACAACGGAAGTTCGACCATTGTCCGGCGGGGCGATCCAGGAAAACTGGCTGCTCACGGTCGATTTCGCGGGCGGCGTGCAGGATGGCCGTCAGGAATTGGTGCTCCGCACCGACGCCCCCACGGCCGTCGGGTCAAGCCTGCCGCGTGCGCATGAGTTCGCCGTGCAACGTGCCGCTTGGCAAGCGGGTGTGACCGTCGCCGAGCCGCTCTGGTTGTGCGAAGACCCGGCTATTTTGGGGCAACCGTTCTATGTGATGCGCCGGGTAGCCGGTGAGGCTCTTGGCCGCCGGGTGGTGGCGGATACGCACCTCGGTGGCGACCGGTCGGCACTCGCCGAGCGTTTGGGCCGCGAGCTGGCGCGTCTCCATACGATCACTCCGCCACATCCCGATCTCTCGTTCCTGGACTTACCGGAACCGGACGCGGCCCGCAGCGTAATTACCACCTGCCGAGCCTATCTCGACGCCCTCGGCGCACCACAGCCAGGATTAGAGTGGGGTTTGCGTTGGTGTGAGAAGTACGCGCCGCCGCCGGGTGAGGTTACCCTCGTGCACCAGGATTTCCGCACCGGTAACTACATGGTCGACGGCAATGGTCTGACGGCGGTTCTCGATTGGGAGTTCTGCGCCTGGGGCGATCCCATGAGCGATCTTGGTTGGTTCTGCGCCAAGTGTTGGCGTTTCAACCGCGACGATCTGGAGGCGGGCGGCATCGCCACGCGGGAGCCGTTCTATCGTGGTTATGAAGCCGAATCCGGCCGCCGTGTAAGCCCGGAGCGGGTCGCTTACTGGGAGCTGTTAGCGCACATCCGCTGGGCCGTCATCGCTTTGCAGCAGGGTCGGCGGACGGCGGCAGGCGGCGAAGCGTCCCTCGAGCTTGGCCTTACCGGCCGTCTGTATCCCCCGGCATTGGAACTCGCCGTACTCGACGCCACGCCACCGGCGCGATGGGCGGACATCTGATGCGTGACAAACCCGATGGTGCGGCGCTGTTGGACTTGGCGCGTGCGGTCTTGTTCGACGATCTATTGGCGGAGTTGCCCGAAGCCGCGCGCTATCGTGCCCGCATGGTGGCCAATGCCATGGCCATCGCCGCGCGGGAAATATCCGAGGGCAAGCGCACGCAAGAGGCCGACCGAGACGCTCTAGCGGCGCTCTATGACGAGACGCCGACACCCGCCGACCGCATTGATCCGGAGAATCTAGACGACGCACTTACCCGTCTGAACTGGTGGCTGGCGGCCGAGATTCGCGCCGGCCGCCGCGACGGCGACGCACCTGTGCACGAACTGCTGCGGGAGAGCGTCCGTGGCCGGTTGCGCTTGGCCAACCCTAAGGCGTTGCCCAGCGACGATCAGCAAGGCGGCAATCAGTAAACCGCGCGGCCACCGGAAAGATCGAACACCGCACCGGTCGAGAACGAGCAATCCTCGGAGGCCAGCCAGGCGATCAATGCGGCGGCCTCATCCGGATGGCCGAAGCGACCGATGGGCATGCGGGCGAGCACGTCGTCGCGGTATTGCGGCGCAATCTCCTGCAACAATTCAGTCTCGATTCCCGACGGCGTGACGCAATTGACGATGACGCCGGATTTCGCCAACTCCTTGCCCAACGCCTTCGAGAAGCCAACGATGCCGGCCTTGGCCGCGCTGTAGGCGGCGTTGTTGGCTGCCCCCTCCATGCCGGCGATCGATGAGACCGTCACGATCCGCCCGTAACGGCCTGCAAGCATATGCGGCACAACGGCACGGCAGCACAGGAAGACGCTGGTCAAATCGATGCGCAACAGCCGTTCCCATTCCGTCAGCGTGTATTCCCAAGCGCTCTTGATGATTCCGGCAATGCCGGCGTTGCAAACCATGACGTCGATGACGGGGAAGGTCTCTAAGGTGGCCGCCATTGCCGAGGTTACGGCGCCGGGATCACCCACATCTACAACCGCGCTATGCACGGTACCCTTACCGGCAAGGCTTTCAGCCGCATCGGCCAGGCGCGCTTGGTCGGCATCCCACAGGGAAACGCCGGCGCCGGAGTCCAGCAAACGCACCGCGGTGGCGTAACCGATGCCCTTCGCGGCGCCGGTAACGATCGCCGCCCGACCACAAAAATCCAGTTGGTTCATCTCATGCTACTCCCGTCCGCTGATATTCCGCGCGGGAGAATCCTAACCTTGCCGGACGGCGCGAGAAAGCGCCGGATCGTGGCCCTAGGCGGAGAGGGGGAGAGTGACGTGTGCCTCGCAGATGGACAGAAAGGCGCGGGCATGTTCCACGCTGTCAAAAGCAACACCCATGACGCCGGTGCCGACCCAGGCGCGGGTGGCATAGAGATAACCGGCCGCCGGGTGCTCGATACGTACTTCAAGATTGCGCGGCGGGGTTCCGTCCAGGCGAACCTCGGCACCGCCAAGGCCAATATCCGAGATGAGGCAGGGTTGGCTCCAGCCGTCGCCCGTCAAGATAACGGGGATGCCTTCGTCTATTTCATTCCGTGGCCAGCGGCGGCGCTCGGCTGTCATGGCGCTTGCTCCTGCTCGAATACCGCTCTTAATGCGTTTATGGTTAACAGTTGATTGACATTGACCGAGAAACCGCCCGAATAAGCCGCATTTGCGGAAAAATGTCGCGGAAATCCGCCAATTATTAGCGATGCTTTATCCATGCCCAGGCCATGATCGGGGTGCGGCAGCTGGCCATGGAGGACGCGGTATGTTCGATCGGGATGAGCAGTGGGACCTGGAGTCGCTTGATACCGAGCCAGAGGCCGGCGTGCTGTGGCCGGTTTTACGCAATATCGGTGCGCTGATCGCCATATGTCTGATGGCCGTATTGGCGTTCTTCGGTATCATGGGGGACATTGATGAGCCCCTGCCTGGGGCGCAACAGGCTCGGCAATTGCCGACTGCAAGCCGGCCGAGCCCGCAATCAGGCGATGGGGGCTACCAATTGACGATCCCGGCCGGCGCCAACGGCCATTTTCTGGTCACTGCGCAGGCCAATGGGAATTCCGTGAGATTCCTGGTCGATACAGGCGCCACCGGCATCATGCTGACCGAGGCAGATGCCCGAAAGGCCGGAATTCAGCCCGCATCGCTCACATACAGCGACCGAATCCAGACCGCGAACGGGGAGATCCCGGCGGCTAGAACAATTGTGCGCGAAATCCGTATCGATGGGCTGGTGGTGGACGACGTGGAAGTCTGGGTCAGCCGTGCCCCGATGCCTATCTCGTTGCTTGGCATGACTTTCTTGAAACGCCTGGCCAGTTACGAGGCGCGCGGCGACCGGTTGATCTTGCGTTGGTAGAATATACCACAATATTGTCACAATTATTTGCCGAATACTAAATTGCAAACCGTGCGTTATTTGTGACATCGCACGAAAGGCGTGTATTACCTACCTTTTTGCGATATAGTTCTCGTGGAGTTCATTGGAGATACTCCCGATGATTACGATTGCGATCTGCCTGGTCTATTACGGTATTGCCGTCTGGCTCTACCAAGTGCACCTCTGGATATCCGGCGGGAATTGGGTCTCAATTCCTGTTTCGGTGGCCTGGAGGGCCGTGTTCGCTATGCCGACACCCGATCAGTCGATTTTGGGCATATTGGCTCGCTGGTCCCTGAACATGCCGTTGAGCCTTACCCTGCTGGTCGTGGGTGCCGGCACTCTTGCGGCAATCGCGGGCCTGCGCCGGGCAGGGGAGACGCGCCGCCATCAACTTCGCCGCCAATGGATTTCGGAGCAATGCGAACAAGCCGGTTATACGCCCTGGAATGTACCTAAGGTCCTTGCCGATCTCGATGCGCCGCCCCTGAACCACGGCGACGGGAAACATGGCTTTGGCTGAAAACCCGGAGAGTTCGCCGCAGGGTTGGAAAAGTTTTGGCGATAGCCGAAGCGGCGTTATGATAGATGCGATGTTCGCGGGGCGAACGGGATGAGAATCGGACCGGCCGACCGAATAGGGAAACTCCTTTAGGTCGGGTCGGCCGATTAAGGAGGGTCGGCCCATGAAAGTCAAAGCGATGCTTTCCACCAAGGAAAGCAAAGTCGTAACCGCACGGCCAGACACAACTGTCGCGACGGCGATAACCCTATTGAAGCAAGAAAGGATCGGCGCCCTCGTCGTTAGCGACGATGGTGACCACGTCCAAGGTATCTTGTCTGAACGGGACGTCGTGCGCGCCCTGGTTGATCATGGTGGAGATTTGTTGAACAAGCCGGTCTCCGATCTGATGACTCGGGCGGTCAAGACCTGCACCCTGGACGCCAATATCCAAGACGTCATGTCGGAGATGACCCATAGCCGGATCCGGCACTTGCCGGTGCTCGATGACGGCAAGCTCTGCGGCATGATCAGTATTGGCGACGTGGTCAAGAACCGGCTCGATGAGCTGGAAGCCGAAACCACGGTGCTGCGCGAGTATATCTCCGGGCACGGCTAACTGCGGCTCCACGGCTACGAGTCTTCGGTCCCGCCGCCGCGGGTGGGGAACCTTTGGCCTTTGCTCACGTATAACACCCAGACTGACCTGCAGTCGTGTGCCCTCATTTGTTTTGGAGCGAGAAAGATGCGTTTGCCCATCAACAGGTTACCGATTGTTCCCATGCCAAGGATAGCCGTCGTCGGCGTCCTTCTGGCGTCCCTGGTGACCGCCGTCGCCACGCCGGTAAGCGCCGATCCGCCGCCGTGGGCGCCCGCCCATGGCTACCGCGCCATGCACAAGGACAACCATGGCCACGACCACAAACATAAGGGCAAGTACAAGCACAAGCGCGAATACGAGGAAGAGCATGCGCGGGCCTACGTGCCACCGTTCGATTTAAATTTGGGTCGCTGCAACCGGGATGTACTCGGCGCGCTGATTGGCGGCGCCGGCGGCGCGGCGCTGGGATCCACCATCGGCAAGGGCGATGGCCAGACCGCGGCCATCATCGGTGGCGCCATTCTCGGCATTATGGTCGGCGGTAGCGTCGGCCGTTCCATGGACGACGTCGACCAGCACTGCATCGGCCAAGCCCTGGAGCACGCGCCGGACGGCCGCACCATCGTTTGGAACAATCCAGAGAACGACACGCAATACGAAATGACGCCAACCCGCACGGTCCAGGTTGCCGACAATCGCTACTGCCGCGAGTACACGACAACGGCGATGGTCGCCGGCAAACCCCAACAGGCCTACGGCCGAGCCTGCCGGCAGCCGGACGGCAGCTGGGAAATCCAGAAATAGCGTAAGGGCGGTCAGTGGCGGATGGGGTGGGATTCGAACCCACGAGACGCTTGCACGCCTGCCGGTTTTCAAGACCGGTGCCTTCAACCGCTCGGCCACCCATCCAGCGATGCGGGCATCGCCGCGCCACAAAATATGGACTTGCCGGCACCTTGCCAACCTTAACGGGCCCGTTGCACCGGCAAACCCTTCCGGCTATGACCCGGCATGATTTTTGTTCTCTCCAAGATTTTTTGGGCCTTGGCGAACCCTGGCAATCTGTTTGTCTTGGGGTTGCTCGTTGGGGGCCTGGGGCTTTTGACCCCGTGGCGCCGGCTACGGGCTTTTGCGAAGTGGGTGCTTGGGCTTACCACGGGCAGCGCCCTGATTATCTCCATTTTGCCGATCGGGGCTTGGCTGCTGGCACCCCTTGAGGACCGGTTTCCGCAAGTTGTCGATCCGCCGGCCACGGTCGACGGCATTATCGTATTGGGCGGTGCCATCAACCTGCGGCGCGCGGCCGACCGGGGCGGGACACCCATCGGTGGGAATGCCGAGCGGATCACGGTGTTTGTCGAACTTGCCCAGCGTTATCCCGATGCAAAGCTTGTTTTCACAGGCGGTTCTGGTCTTTTGCTCGACCAAATACATAGAGAGGCTGACTACGCCGCCCCGCTTCTAGACGTGCTGGGCGTGGCCCCCGGTCGGGTGGTATTTGAGCGCGAATCGCGCAACACCCACGAGAATGCGGTCAATTCGATGGCCGCCGTGAAGCCGCAACCCGGCGAGGTCTGGCTGCTGGTGACATCGGCCAGCCACATGCCGCGATCGGTCGGCGCTTTCCGTCGGGTCGGTTGGTCTGTTACCGCCTATCCCGTGGCCTACGTGACCGGCCCGAATGACACGCAGCATCTCGACTTCAATTTCGCACGCGGGCTGTCCCGGATATCGGCGGGGATCTACGAATGGATCGGATTGGCAGCTTACCGATGGTTTGACTGGACGGACTCGTTGGTACCGGGACCGGACCCGGCGACGCCGCGGGCTGGCGCGGGTTAATGAGGCATTAACGGGGTTATGCAAATGTGTACCCCAAGGCGGCCGCCATTGGTTGAGTGTTTAACGGGACGCATTGCGCAGCCCCAACCACTGTGGCACAAGGATTCGAGCCAGATAGCAGGTCCATAGAGTCGCCGAGGCGCGGAGGCCTTTTGTGACGATTCAGATACGTCGGTGGAAGAGGTGGGGGGTGGCCATGGCCGCTCTTGCTGTCGTGCTGACAGCATCGCTGCCCTCCTATGGTCAGACCAACGATTTTTCCACTTGGCTCGATGGGGTCAAGCGTGATGCGCGTACCGCCGGCATTTCCCAGGCGACCATCGATTCGGCTCTAACCGGCCTGGAGCCTATCGCGCGCGTGGTCGAGCTCGACCGCAAGCAGCCGGAATTTACTCAGACATTTTGGAGCTATCTCGACAAAAGCGTGACGACGGGACGTATCGAGCGGGCCCGGCGACTGCTGGCGGAGAATCGGCCGCTGCTCGACCGGGTGCATGCGCGGTACGGCGTGCAGCCGCGTTTCCTGGTTGCGTTCTGGGGCTTGGAAAGCAATTTCGGTGAGCACACCGGGGGTTATTCAGTCATCCAGGCACTCGCCACCTTGGCCTTTGACGCGCGCCGCGCCGCCTTTTTCCGTGCCCAGTTGATGGATGCGTTGAAGATCATCGACGAAGGCAATATCGCGGCTGCCGACATGCGTGGCTCGTGGGCAGGGGCCATGGGACAGCTACAGTTTATCCCGACTACGTTCGTCAGCTATGCCGTGGACTTCGATGGCGACGGCCGCCGGGATATCTGGCGCAATTTGCCGGACGTCTTCGCCTCCGCCGCCAATTTCCTCGGCCGCGTCGGCTGGCGCGGCGACGAGACGTGGGGGCGGGAGGTGCGCTTGCCCGCGGATTTCGACTGGGATGTGGCAAGCCTGAAGATCCGCAAGCCCCTCGCCGAATGGCAGCGTCTTGGCATACGGCGAGCGGATGGTGCCGATCTACCGACCGCGGATATCTCGGGCGCCATCATTGTGCCCATGGGTCACAATGGACCGGCGTTCCTGGTGTACCGGAATTTCGATGCGATCCTGACCTGGAATCGCTCCATCCTCTACGCCGTCGCCGTTGGCCATCTGGCAGACCGCATTGCCGGACTGGGGCCGCTGAGCGCCAAACGGCCGACCGGCGAACGGCCGCTTAAACGGGTCGAGGTTGAAGAAATACAGACCTTATTGGCGACACTTGGCTTCAATCCAGGTGATGCGGACGGTATCGCCGGATCGCAGACACGCGTTGCGCTGAAGGCTTTTCAGCGGCAGGCGAACCTTGTTGCCGACGGCTATCCATCGGTTAAAGCGCTTGAGGGTTTGCGCCGGGTTGCCGCCGAGAAGGCGAAAGCCAATTGACGGAGTGGTTGCGGCTCGGAATGACCATGCGTAGGTTACAACATATTGCTGTCGAACGATTCGTGACCCCAACATGCTGAAATCATCGAACCGCCTTTTTATGTTTCCGACCATAGCCCTGGGACTCCTGGGGCTTGTCCTGGCCGGCTGTGCCGAGACCGAGCTTGCCGTTCATGCGGCAAAGAAATTGCGGGCGCCGCCAAGCAAGCTGGGCGCCGGCACCTACAAAATCGGTGAGCCATACCAAGTCGATGGCGTCTGGTACTACCCGAAGCCGGACTTTACCTATCGGGAGACCGGCATCGCCTCGTGGTACGGACCGGGGTTCGACGGCCGGCGGACGGCAAATGGCGAGCGTTACGATCAGATGGCGATGACAGCGGCGCATCGGACGTTGCCAATGCCGTCCATCGTGCGCGTCACGAACTTGGACAACGGCCGCTCCATCAAG
>JAJFGP010000001.1 GCA_021776055.1 Kiloniellaceae bacterium | reverse complement strand
GTGGGCCAGGCCGACATCCCGGTGTTCCAACTCGTCGTCGCGAAAGGCCGTGAGTTTGTCCCGCAAGACCGCCTCGTCGTCGCCGAGGGTGGCGATTTGTTGGGCATAGTGCTCCTCGATCACCTCTTCGACGGCGACCGTGCAGGCCATCGCCGCGCGTTCGCCCATTAGGGCGCTGGCGGCACCCAGGGCGAACCCGGCCACGTGCCACAACGGCTGCAAGGCCGTCGGGCGCACCTGCCGTTCGACCACCAGTGTCTCGAAGTGGGCGAGGTGCTCTAGTTCCTGGGCGTGCATGTGGCGGATGGTCGCGGCGCTGGGCCGCTGGCCGAGAACGGCAAGCTGGCCTTCGTAGATGCGCCTGGCACCGTATTCGCCCGCGTGGTCGACGCGCAGCATCCGGTCGATCAAGGCATCCTTGTCCAGATCGCCCGGCAGACGTCCGGCTGCGGTCTGCGCTGCGGTTCGCTTGGTCATCGTCCCGTGGTCCTTCCCATGCGCACCGCTGCCCACGCGCAGGCCGCCGCGAAGACAAGCGATGCGAACATATTGTACCCGGCAATGGAGATGCCGAACAGGGACCAGGGTATTTGATCGCAGGCGACGAAATCGGTCTGCAGGAGTTGCTTGCGCAGATCGGCGATGCTGGCATTGGGATCGAAGGCCGGAGCGTGACATTCGGCTGTGCCCCGCCACCACAGTTGCTCCACGCCTACGTGGAAAAAAGCCAACCCGGCGCCTGCCAGAAACGCCAGAGCGGCGAGGGCAATCGCCAGCCGGCGTGCAACCGGGTTGCCGCCCACGGCGAGGCCAATGATCCCGGCGGCCAACGCCGCCAAGTAGGCGTAGCGCTGGTAGACGCACAGGATGCACGGCTGAATGTCGCCGACATACTGGGCAAACAGGGCGGCACCCAGGGCCCCGAGGCTCACGGCAACGATCAGAGCCGGCACCAGCCGCGGGTGGTCGAACACCCGGCTCATATGAGGTAGCGCACGGCCACGAAGCCGGCGAATAGTAGGACGAAGAACAACACCGTCAATACCGGCAGATTCTTTTCGATAAAGGTGCGAATGGGGGGCCCAAACCACCAGAGCAAGGCCGCGACCAAAAAGAAGCGCGCGGCACGGGAGATGACGGAGGCAATCATGAAGACGGCTGGGTCTAGATTGACCACGCCGCTGGTGATCGTGATGACCTTGTAGGGGAAGGGGGTGAAGCCGAAGCCGGCCACGATCCAGGCGCCCCATTCGGCGAAGAGACTCTGGAACTCCGCGAATTTGTCGATGTACCCGTAGAGCTCCAACACCGGCCGGCCGACGGCCTCGAACAGCAGGGCGCCGATGCCATAGCCCAGCATGCCGCCGAGGACGGAGGCGACGGTCGCCACGACGGCGATGCGCCACGCACGTTCCCGCGCCGCCAGAACCATGGGGATGACCAAGACATCCGGCGGGATGGGAAAGATGGAACTTTCGGCGAACGCAATGGCCGCCAGGGCCCACATCGCGTGCCGATGTGCCGCCAAGTTCATGGTCCAGTCGTATAGCCGGTAAAGCATGCTGTCCTTAGGTCCTGACGGTACGGCCGCCACCCCGTTCGGGTCCGCCCGTTTAGCAGGCGCCGGGCACGCGGGCAACCATGGGCGAAGTCTGCTAGGTTGTTGGGACGGTTGGTTCTATACGGCCCACTTGGAGGCGCCGGCAATGAGCGAGACGGCCAAGCTACTATTCGCCAACGACGCGTTTTACAACGCGTTCAGTAGCCGGGATGCAAGTGCCATGGATGCGCTCTGGGCGCATCAGACGCCGGTGACCTGCATTCATCCTGGCTGGCAGGCCCTGACATCGCGCGACGACGTGATGGAGTCTTGGCGCGCTATCCTAGGCAACCCCAACGCGCCGAGCATCACATGCCGGGGGGCGCAGGGAATTATCAGGGGCGATGTGGGCCTGGTGGTCTGCTATGAAATGATCGACAAGGCCGTGTTGGTCGCCAGCAATATCTTCGTGCGTGAGAGCGATGCCTGGCTGCTCATGCATCATCAGGCCGGGCCGTGCGAGGCGTTGCCCTCGGAACTTTCCGGCGAGCAACCGGCGGAATCGGTGCAGTAACCGCCGCCGTACTGTCTCTAGATAATCTCTATGCTATCGGCCGTCGGGCCTTTCTCGCCGGTGCGCGCCATAACGCGCACACGTTGGTCCGGCCCCAGGTTCTGCATGCCGGCGCGTTCCAAGACCCGGGCCGAAATGAAGACATCCTTGCCACCGTCGTCGGGGACGATGAAACCAAAGCCTTTTTCCGCGTTATAAAACTTTACCGTGCCCTCAACCTCGGTGCCGTCGCCTTGATCGGCAAGGGGCGCTGCCTCGGGCATGGATTCTACGCTGTGCAATTCGGCGACTTGCGGGCCCTTCTGACCGGAAGACAGATCGCAGATGATCGTCGCGCCCTCCGGCAGGCTGCGGTGGCCGGACCGTTCGATCACGGAAATATGCAGGAAGGCATCCGCCGAGCCGTCGCTTGGCTGTACGAAGCCGAAGCCCTTGGTGGCGTTGAACCACTTCACCGTGGCGGTGATCTGGTGATGTGTGATCTCGGAGCGATCCGAGTTGAAGGAGGTAGGCATACGCACGGGTGCTCCAGTTGGTGCCGGTCTAGACCCTGATTGACCCGTCGTAAGCTAACGCTGCCCGTTGCGATGCTGTTCGTGTTTCGGTTGGGATATGGCGTCCCATCCGTACCTCGGCGATCGCATGTTGGTGAGGTGTCGCTTTTTCTATCGCGGGCCGGTGATCTGGCCGGTTAGCGGTCGGACTGCTGTCCAGAACCGCCAAATTTCCATCCAAGTTCCTCAAGCAAATAATCGAAGATCCTGTGCCAAAAACGTTACTTTTTAGCGAAAAAGCAGTGCAGAGACCATAGAAAACAGGACCTTGCGGCGGGCGTTGCAAGGGTGTCTCCGTCGCTTGCAGCGGTTTGCGACAGTTTGCGACAGCGCCCTGTGAAATCATGTGACCTGTTGCCACGCGCGCTGGCTTGACTATGATGCGCCGCCGCCGATGCCGCGATCCGGTTTGTGATGGCTTGGGTGCGGTGGTCTGAGTGTGGCGGCCTGAGTGCGGGTGTGGCGGAATTGGTAGACGCGCGGGACTCAAAATCCCGTTCTGGCGACAGAGTGTCGGTTCGAGTCCGACCACCCGCACCACTACTCGGTAAGAATGGGATCGATCGCTTGCCGGGCACGGCAATCGCTCTCACGCTCATCCATCCGAATCAATCACGCTCCCAATGCTCTTCCAGCGCGCATTCTGGCGCTGGTAAGTCAATCGCGCCGCTTTGCCAACCTGTGGACAATGGCGTGGATAAAGTTGTGGATAATGAGCTAAAACTTTGCCCTAGAAGAGACTATAGTATTCGTTATTCTCTGTATTTTTAATTTCTATTGTTTGTTGCATACCGTTTCGACATTAGTGATACTTGCACGTCTGCGGATAAGTTCACGGAGAGCGCGGCCATGACCTCTGATATCTTTACCGCGGTGATTGTCGGCCTTATGGCAGTATTGGTGCTCTATCCTGCGAGCCGGGCCCTGTGGCAAGGTTGGCAGGATTGGCATCGGCGGCAAGAGCGGCAGAAAGTGCAAGTCCGGCGACGCTGAGACACGAGTTCTGTCACGTGCCCTACTTGCGCGAGTTCTTGCGCTGGAGTTAGCGCGTCGGCGCGGCTCGTCGCAGGGGTTTGGGCAGCAAGCGCTCGGCCGGTAGACGCAAGGTTACGGTGGTGCCTTCGCCGAGCCGGCTGTCGACGTCCAGGCTGCCGCCTTGTATCTCAAGGAACGATTTAGCCAGCGGCAAGCCTAGGCCCGTGCCTTCCCGGTTGCGTGAGATTGTGCTCTCCACCTGGCCGAAGGGCTGCAGCACCTTGGCGATATCTTCTTCGGCGATGCCGATGCCCGTGTCGGTGACCGACAGCGCCAAGGTCCCATCCACGTCGATCTTGCCGCGCACATATATACTGCCGGGACCTGGTGTGAACTTGACGGCGTTGGTGAGCAGGTTGATCAGGCTTTGCTTGATCAAGCGCTGGTCGACCAGCACATACGGCAATTCCGGATCCGTGTCGACGATCAGGTCCAAGCGATGCATCTTGGCCCGTTCGCGCACCAGGCGCAGCGACTGCTCGATGATATAGGTGAGATCGGTCTCCTCGTCGTTCAGGTCGAACTCGCCCGCCTCGACTTTCGAGATGTCGAGAATGTCATTGATGACGTCGAGCAGGTGGTGGCCGCTCTCGAAGATGTCCTGCGCGTAGTATCGGTAGCGCTCGATACCTAGCGAGCCCAGCATCTCCGATTTGATAACCTCGGAGAAACCGATGATGGCGTTCAGGGGCGTGCGCAACTCGTGGCTCATGTTGGCCAGAAACTCGGTCTTGGCCCGGTTTGCTGCCTCGGCTTCATGGCAGGCTGTGCGCAGGCCGCTATGGTTGGTCTGGATCTGCGCCAGCATGCCGTTGAAGCTCTCGGTAAGTTCACCGACTTCCCCAATGCCGAATTTGTCCACGCGTATCGCATAGTCTTGCCGGTCGGAGACCGCGTGCATGGTCTGCATGAGATTGCGTATCTGCCGCGAATTGGCGTTTTGCAGATGTGCGGCGATTAGGATGGCAGCGCCGATCAGGAACAGGAATGTCAATCCGGCGAGGACGAAGAAGGCGTAGACGGCGCTGAAAAGCGTGCTGTAGACAAAGAATACCGCTGATAGCAGCAGGGCCACACAGCCCGTCCCAAGGCCGAACGCGATCGTCTTCTGCCGTAACGTCAGTGATCCGAATAAGCTCACGTCGGTCAGCCCCCAAGCTTAGTTGTAAGCGTCCTCAGCATGGTTTGGCGGTTTCGAGTTCATGTGGGGCCCGTCGTACCCTGCCGGCCCCGCCGCTTGTGTCGCGCAAATCGATCCAAGCTTGTACGGTTGTCCGTGAATTGCTGGGTTCGCAGCACGCTTGGTGCGCAACTAAGCCGTTGTCTTCTTTTTGACACACGAAGTATATAGTAAGTAGCTTGTTAATAATATAGGAACAATAGCAGAACATCATAGTTTTTATTTAGTTAATACATAAAATACCCAACTATAATAATAATGAATTTTAACCTAAATTTGAAACCATCCTTGGAAATTCATTGTGTATCTAAGCATTTGCGCGGTTGGACATGAAAAAGGGGCGGGAGAAAATTCCCGCCCCATCGTTTTCCCCGGCGTCTTCCTGGAGACCGGTGTGAGTTCGGTAGCCGTTTCGGCTCTCTTCGATAATCGCTAAACCCAGCGAAACACCACGAAACCGTATGCCAGCGAAATCACAAGCGCGCCCCACAATGGCGTTCCCAAGAACCCGAGCCAGCCCAAGAAAATAAACGCGCTGCCTAGCAAGGTAATGAACAACCGGTCGCCCCGGGTGGTATCGAGGCCGAGCACGCCCCGGCGCGGCGCGCCGCCGGGCTGGCGCCATTCCCAAATCGCCATGGCCACAAGGCAAAGCGCTATGAAAATGAAGAAGGCGGCCGTTGGCCAGGTCCAAGCCATCCACGATAAACCCATGGTTCAGCCCTTTCGCCTCACGTTGCCCAGCGCATCCATTACAACCGGCTCCTAGACCCGCCCAAGGGCAAAGCCCTTGGCGATGTAGTTGCGCACGAAATAAATCACGAAGGCGCCGGGCACGATGGTCAAGGAGCCCGCCGCCGCCAACAGGCCCAACTCGTAGCCCGCGGTGCTCGCTGTTCGGGTCATGGTCGCCGCGATCGGCTTGGCGGCGACGGAGGTTAGCGTCTTGGCGAGCAGCAACTCGACCCAGGAGAACATGAAGCAGAAGAACGCCGCCACGCCAATCCCGGCGGCGATGGTCGGCAGGAAAATCCGCAGGAAGAAGCGCCAGAAAGAATAGCCGTCCACATAGGCGGTCTCGTCGAGCTGCTTAGGCACACCGGACATGAAGCCTTCCAGAATCCAGACTGCTAGCGGAATGTTGAACAGGCCATGGGCGAGTGCTACGGCGATGTGGGTATCGAACAGGTTGACGGCGGAGTAGAGCTGGAAGAACGGCAGTGCGAACACGGCCGGCGGTGCCATGCGATTGGTTAGCAGCCAGAAGAACATGTGCTTGTCACCGAGAAAACGGTAGCGCGAGAAGGCGTAGGCGGCCGGCAGCGCCACCGTCACCGATATAGCGGTGTTGATCAGCACGTAGGTGAGCGAGTTGAAATAGCCGTTGTACCAGGTCGGATCGGTGAAGATCTTGATGTAGTTGTCGAGCGTGAAGTTCTGCGGCCACAGGGTAAAGTTGTTGAGGATTTCGTTGGTGGTCTTGAACGACATGTTCAGCAACCAATAGATCGGCAGCATCAGGAACAGGATGTAAAGAGTCGGCGCCAGCCAGGTAAATTTCCGCATCACTGCTCCTCGTCGCGCATCATCAGGGTGTAGAACACCCAGCTCAACAGCAACACGATCAGGAAGTAAATCAGCGACATCGCCGCCGCTGGTCCTAGATCGAACTGGCCGAGCGCGATCTTGACCAGATCGATGGACAGAAAGGTGGTCGCGTTGCCGGGACCACCGCCGGTCAGGACGAAGGGCTCGGTGTAGATCATGAAGCTATCCATGAATCGCAGCAGGACGGCGATGGTCAGCACCCGTTTCATCTTTGGAAGCTGGATATAGCGGAACACCGCCCAGCCGGATGCGCCGTCGATCTTGGCCGCTTGGTAGTAGGCGTCGGGAATCGACCGCAGGCCGGCATAGGCCAGGAGAACCACCAGCGACGTCCAATGCCAGACGTCCATGAGAATGGTGGTGAACCAGGCCGCCATTGGCTGCTGGGTGAAGTTGTAGTCGATGCCCATGCCGTTGATCATCTGGCCCAGAAGACCGATCTCGGGCAGCGCGAAGATGTTCCACATGGCGCCGACCACGTTCCACGGAATCAGCAGTGGCAGGGCCATCAGCACGAGGCACACCGAGGCCCAAATCCCTCGGGCCGGCATGGTCAGCGCAATGGCGACTCCCAGCGGAATCTCGATTGCCAGGATAATCCCGGTAAACGCCAACTGGCGCAGCAAGGAGGCGTGGAAACGCTCCGAGTTCAGGACCTCTTCGAACCACTTGACGCCCTCGAAGAAGAACACGTTGTTGCCAAAGGTCTCCTGCACCGAGTAATTGACCACGGTCATCAGCGGTATCAACGCGTTGAACGCGACCAGTGCAACGACCGGCAGCACGAACAGCCAGGCTTTGGGATATGCTGTTTTGTTGTTCATCGCCACCTCACCCCATCATCCAGCCGTCGGCGTAGATTCGCGTATGGGAGGGATCGAAACGGATGTGAGCGGCTTCCGACGGCAGTTCCGCGCCCTCCGGTGCCAGCAGCTTGATCAGGTGCTCGCCGTGGCGCAGATCGACGATCTGGTAATGGCCGGCATCGCTCAATCTGACGATCTCCACGGGAATCCCATCCTCGGCAAAGCTGACGAACTCGGGCCGGACACCGATCTCCAGGCGCTCGGCGCCGCCGTTTCCAGGCGCCGGGTGTTCGGTCGGCACTGGAATTCCGTCGAAATAGGGTGTTGCGCCCTCAAGCGTGCAAGGCAGCACGTTCATGCCCGGGGAACCGATGAAGTGCCCGACGAAGGTGTGCTTTGGCCGTTCGAAGAGGTCGACCGGCGTCCCGATCTGGACCACGGTCCCTTCGTGCATGACGACCACCTGATCGGCGAAGGTCAGGGCTTCGGTCTGATCGTGGGTGACGTAGATCATGGTCGTCCCGATGCGCTGGTGCAGTTCCTTCAGCTTGGAGCGCAGGATCCATTTCAGGTGCGGATCGATAACCGTCAGCGGCTCGTCGAACAGGATCGCGCTGACGTCCGAGCGAACCAGGCCGCGGCCCAGTGAGATCTTCTGCTTGCCGTCAGCGGTGAGGCCGGAGGCTCGTTTTTTCAGCGTGTCCTCGAGGTCAAGCATGGCCGCGATCTCGCGGACCTTCTTATCCAGATCCGCCTCTGCCATACCTCGGTTCCGAAGTGGGAAGGCGAGATTGTCGTAGACCGTCATGGTGTCGTAGACGACCGGGAACTGGAACACCTGGGCGATGTTGCGCTGGTCCGGCGGGATGTCGGTCACGTCTTCGCCGTCGAACAGGACTCGTCCCTCGCTCGGGGTCAGCAGCCCGGAGATGATGCTAAGCAGCGTCGTCTTGCCGCAACCCGAGGGGCCGAGCAACGCATAGGCCCCGCCATCGGACCAGTCCATGTTCATGCTCTTCAACGCCCAATCGGCCTCGGCTCGGGGGGTGTCGAGGTAGCTGTGCCTCAGATTCTGGAGACTGATTCGGGCCATCAGATCCCCCGGATATCCGCGCGAACGGTCATGGCATCGGCTCCCTCATGCGGCGACCAACTTGTCATCGCGATCGAAAAGTTTCGATTTTTCGATATCCATGTGGAAGCGCGCGGCGGCCCCAATTTTAAACGGGTGGATGCCGTGGGATTGGGAAATCCAGGTTTGCCCATCGATTTCGAAGTGCACGACGCTTTCCGAGCCGCTCAATTCGGTGACCAGGACGGTGCCCTCCAACTCGACCGTGTCCGGCCCGGTGTGATCGAGGGTCACATGGTGCGGCCGAATCCCCAGTGTGTAGTTGCCGTCCGGCAGTTCCGCGCGCGCGCCTTGTGCGTCCCAACCGACCCGATTGTTGAAGATGAACCTGGTACCCTTCTTGGTCACGCCGGCCGTATTTATAGGTGGATCGGAGAACACCCTCGCGGTGCGCAGACCGGCGGGCCGGCGATAGATCTCCGCCGTCGGTCCGAATTGCGTGATTCGGCCCTCATGCATGGTGGCCGTATGACCGCCGAGCAGCAAAGCCTCGGTCGGTTCGGTGGTCGCATAGATCACCGTGCAGCCACGGTCCTTGAACAGCAGCGGAAGTTCGTCCCTGAGCTCTTCGCGCAGCTTGTAATCGAGGTTCGCGAGCGGTTCGTCCAGCAGGATGAGGTCTGAGTCCTTGACCAATGCGCGGGCCAGCGCGGTTCTTTGCTGCTGGCCTCCCGAAAGCTCGTTGGGCTTGCGATCCAGCATGGCGGAAAGCCTCATCATCTCCGCCACCTGTCCGACGCGACGCTTGATCTCGGCGCGCGGTTCGCGCGCGACACGAAGGGGCGAGGCGATGTTGTCGAAGACGGAAAAATTCGGGTAGTTGATGAACTGCTGATGCACCATGGAGACGTTGCGTTTCTGGACCGACACGCCGGTGACGTCGCGGCCGTTGAACCAGATCTCGCCCGAGGTCGGCCGCTCCAGCCCGGCCATCAATTGCATCAGCGAGGTTTTGCCCGCCAGGGTGGTGCCCAGCAATATGTTGAAGCCCTCACTCGCGAAGGCGACGTTGGTCTCGTGAATGTGGACTTCAGCGCCGACGCGTTTGACGACATTTCTGAATTCGAGCGTCATTCGGGTGCTCTGCTATCGCGGGAAGGAGTCCGGGCCGGCATCAACTGGATGGGCGGCACGGATGAGTCTCCGTGAGCCCCGGGAGGTGCCCAAAGACGCCCCCCGGAGTTTCACGAGACTTAAGCAGTCAAGCTAAGATCAGCTCTTCCACCGCTTGACGAGTTCGTCGTAATCGACGGTCTCGCCCTTTGGCTTTTCGTTGACCTTGGCTTTTGGCGAACCGGCTTTGTTGAGCCAGACCGAAGGATCTTGCTCTTCGTTCAAGCGCGGACCACAACCGCCGTAGACGTTGCCGGCCTCATCCGCTGCCTGCATGCGGGCCATCACCTGGTCCATCTCGCTGGCGAGGCGGTCCATAGCTTGCTGCGGTGTGAAGACGCCGGAGTTGACGTCGCCGATCTGCTGCCACCAGATCTGTGCCAGCTTCGGATAGTCCGGCACGTTGATGCCGGTTGGCGACCAACGGACGCGGTCCGGTGAGCGATAGAACTCGACAAGCCCACCCAGGTTTGGTGCCCGCTTGGTGAACGACTCATGACGGATGTCACTGTCGCGGATCGGCGTCAGGCCGACATGGGTCTTCTTCAGCGACACGGTCTTGGACACCGCGAACTGGGCGAAGAGCCAGGCCGCTTTGCGCCGGTCGACGGGCGTGGACTTGAACAACGTCCAGGAACCGGCGTCCTGATAGCCGAGCTTCTGGCCATCTACCCAATAGGGTCCATGCGGCGAGGGCGCCATCCGCCAAAGCGGCTTGCCCGCGTCGTCGACCGTGTTGTTGCCTGCAGATTTCGGCGCGACCATCGAAGAGGTGAACGCCGTGTACCAGAAAATCTGCTGAGCGACGTTGCCCGACGAGAGAGCCGGTAGCGACTGGTAGAAGTCGTAGCTGGCGGCACCCGGAGGGGCGTACTTCCGCAGCCATTCGTCCCACTTGCGAATCGCGTAGACGGCGGCCGGTGCATTGGCCGCACCACCACGGGACACGGATGCTCCAACCGGATTACAGGACCCGGCCTCCATGCGAATGCCCCACTCGTCGACCGGGACACCGTTAGGAAGCCCCTTGCTGCCGGCGCCGGCCATGGACAGCCAGGCGTCGGTCATCCGCCAGCCCAGATCCGGCGCGCGCTTGCCGTAATCCATGTGGCCGTAGATGCGGACACCGTCGATCTCTTTCACGTCTTCGCTGAAGAACTCGGCGATGTCTTCATAGGCGGACCAGTTGACCGGCACGCCCAACTCGTAGCCATATTTCTTGAGGAACTTGGCCTTGAGATCGGGGCGCTGGAACCAGTCGTAGCGGAACCAATAGAGGTTCGCGAACTGCTGGTCGGGAAGCTGGTAGAGCTTGCCGTCCGGGCCGGTGGTGAACGACTTGCCCATGAAGTCGTCGATGTCGAGTGTCGGAAGGGTGACGTCCTTGCCTTCGCCCGCCATCCAGTCGGTCAGGTTGACTGCCAGTTGCAGCCGCGAATGCGTCCCAATCAAGTCGGAATCGTTGATATAGGCGTCGTACAGATTACGCCCTGTCTGCATCTGGGTTTGTACCGCCTGCACAACCTCGCCTTCACCGAGGAGCTGGTGGTTGACCTTGATGCCGGTAATTTCCTCAAAGGCCTTGGTCAGGGTCTTGGACTCATACTCATGCGTCGGGATGGTTTCCGACAGCACGTTGATTTCCATTCCCTTGAAAGGTGCAGCGGCGTCGATGAACCACTGCATTTCCTTCATCTGATCGGCCTTGGAGAGGGTCGACGGCTGGAATTCGTCGTTGACCCATTTTTTCGCCTCGTCGATGCCGGCGAAGCTTGCGCTCGCGTAGAGCGCCACCGCAGCGGCAGCCACCGCCGCTGTGACTATCTTCCGTTTCATTGAACCGTTCTCCCTATTATCGATTCTTGCACAATTTACAGTGCCCCTATTTTCCCACTATTGGCAATCGGGGGGGAAATGCGCCCGAACTGTCAACCTGTTCGCGGTTGAGTAAAAACTGACCATCCTTTTCCAAACGACGGGCTCATTGCTGGGCCGCCTTTTTCTCGGTGTCGTGGTGACCGGACAGCCACTCGGTTAGATGCTCCTTGGCCGCATCGTCCAGATGCAGGCCGAGCTTGGAGCGGCGCCAGAGAATATCCTCGGCGGTTTGCGCCCATTCTTCGCGGCGGAGGTATGTGACCTCGGCTTCGTACAGGCCGCCGCCGAAGTTCTCGCCGAGATCCGCTAAGTTCTTTGCCGCCCCCACGACGTGCTCGGCATTGGTTCCGTAAGCGCGGCCATAGCGGCGGGCAAGGGCTTCCGGCAGCCAGGGCCGGTCGGCCCGGAAGGCGCTCAGGAAGCCGGCAAAGTCGGCATCGGGAATATCGCCGCCTGGCAACGCCGCTGATTCGGTCCAGGCCGGCGCCTTATTGTCGAGCAAAGGCTGCAATTTGTTGAGGGCATGCTCCGCCAGCTTGCGGTAGGTGGTGATCTTGCCGCCGAAGATGGACAATAGAGGGGCCCGGTCGCCGTTCGCATTGTCGCCGTCGACATCCAGATCGAAGACGTAGTCGCGGGTCACGGTCGAGACATTCTCGCTGGCATCGTCATAGAGCGGCCGCACGCCCGAGTAACTCCAAACAACGTGCTCCGGGGCGACCGAAGTGTTGAAATAGCGATTCACGGCGGTGCATAGATATTCGGTCTCGTCGGCGGTGATCTGCACATCCCCCGGATCGTCGGTGAACGGCAGATCGGTGGTGCCGATCAGCGAATAGTCGCGCTCGTAGGGAATGACGAAGACAATACGCCGGTCATCATTCTGTAGGATATAGGCGTGCTCGCCTTCGCTGATGCGCGGCACCACGATATGGCTGCCTTTCACTAGGCGCAGGCGGCCCTGCCGGTTGGATCCGGCGACCTTCGTCAAAACGTCGCTCACCCAGGGGCCGGCCGCATTCACCAGGGCGCGGGCCGATACGTGCCGTGCCGGACCGCCGGCGCTCGGTTCAAGAACCGCCTCCCACAACCCGTTGACCCGCCGCGCGCCTGTGCAGCGGGTGCGCGGCAGAATCTCGGCACCGCGGGTGCGGGCGTCCACGGCGTTGAGCGTTACCAGACGTGCGTCTTCCACCCAACAATCGGAATAGCAGAAGGCTTTGCCGAATGTGCTCTTCAAGGGCGCGCCTGCCGCATGCCGGTGCAAATCGATGCCGTACGACCCCGGCAGCAACTTGCGTCCACCCAGATGATCGTAAAGGAACAGGCCGATGCGCACCATCCAGGCCGGGCGCAAGCCGGTGTTGTGCGGCAATACGAATGTCAGCGGCCAGATGATGTGTGGTGCGGCCCGCAGCAGCACTTCGCGTTCGATCAGCGCCTCGCGGACCAGGCGAAATTCATACGTTTCCAGATAGCGTAGGCCACCATGGATGAGCTTGGTGCTGGCCGAGGAGGTGGCACTGGCCAAATCGTTTTGTTCGCACAGGACGACGGAAAGCCCCCGGCCGGCCGCATCGCGGGCGATGCCGACACCATTGATTCCACCGCCGATAACCAGCAGATCGACCGGCTTATTGCCCGTCACGGATACATCCTCCCTCGACGCGGTCTTTATGCCCCGACGCCCGTCTTTTTTGCGCGCGATCAGCGAGCAACGACGGGCATGACCGCGCGTTCACCATAAAACTTACTATAGGTCGGGAGAATTCACACCTGAAAATTTAACCTGTATGAATGTTAGTAAGTGAACAAAATGAACACGAGTGATCGTCACTCACCTGTGGTGTCTACTCTGCCGCGGCCGCAGCTTCGGCCTCAGGCATAAAAACCGCCAATTCGGCCGCCGCCAGGACCTCGCGCATCTCCGCCGGTGGCGGCCGATCCGTGAACAAGGCATCGATCTGCGATAAATGCGCCATGCGGACCAAGGCGCTGCGCCCGAACTTGCTGTGATCGGTGGCGAGAAAGACCTGGTTTGAATTGTTCATGATCGCGCGCGCCACGCGCACCTCACGGTAGTCGAAATCGAGCAAGGTGCCATCGTAGTCGATGCCGCTGATGCCGATGATGCCGAAATCCACCTTGAATTGGCCGATCAGATCGACGGTTGCCTCACCGACGACACCCCGGTCGCGGGCGCGGACGACACCACCGGCCACGATCACCTCGAAATCCGGGTTGCTGCTCATAATGCTGGCGACGTTGAGGTTGTTGGTAATGACCCGCAGGCCCTGGTGTTTCATCAGGGCCCTGGCGACCTCTTCCGTCGTCGTGCCGATGTTGATGAAAAGCGAGGCTCGGTCGGGGATGTGGCCGGCCAAGGTGTGGGCGATGCGGCGCTTTTCCTCCAAACACAGGACCTGGCGGGTCGTATAGGCCAGATTTTCGACGCTGGAGGGCAGGCCTGCGCCGCCGTGGTAGCGGCGCAGCAAGGTTTGCCGGCACAACTGATTGATGTCCCGGCGAACGGTTTGGGTGGTCACCGAGAAACGCTGGGACAGGCTTTCGATGGAGACGAAGCCATGGCTTCTGGCCAAGTCCAGGATCTGCCGTTGGCGGTCATTGGCAGCGGTCACGATTGCGGTCTCCCCAGGCTTGCTGTTGGCACCAGTCTAGCTTGTCGATGCGCGAAAATGAACATTCCCGTGTCATTGGGAACAACCGGGGTTTTCGGCGCCGCAGCAAGGAATTCCTCAACTTTATCGGCGATACTGGGGTGCAGCTTCAAATAAGCCGAACTTGCCCAGCGGGTTCGCTTTCGTTAAGCTGCATCGCAACAATTTTATTGCGCTGCAATATCAACGATTTGACGGCGCCGCCGGGGAAAGGAAGTCGAGATGCTGGAAAAACACGGATATTACCTGGAAGACCTCTCGGCGGGGATGACCAAGATCTATGCCAAGACGGTGACTGAGGCGGATATCGTGATGTTCGCCGGTATTTCCGGCGATACCAATCCGGTCCATCTGGACGCCCATTTTGCCGACCAAACGCCCTTTAAGGGCCGAATTGCGCACGGCATGCTCTCCGCCAGCTTCATTTCCACGGTTCTGGGGACGCGGCTTCCCGGTCCGGGCTGCATCTATCTGAGCCAGACCCTCAAATTCCACGCCCCGGTGAAGGCCGGCGATACGGTGACCGCCCGGGTGACCATCAAGGACGTGGATCAGCAATCCAAGCGGGTAACCTTTGAGACGATCTGCTCGATCGACGAGACCGTGGTCATCGACGGCGAAGCGGTCCTCATGGTCAGTCGGCGCGCCGATGTCGAGGCTAGGTCGGGCAAGTCGTCGCGTTCGGAAGTCCGCGCCGCCGAATAGATACCACAACCAGCCTACCCAGAACGGCGATGGCAGGGTAACGTCCACCGCGACTTCGGTTGAGTAGCGCGCGGGCCAAGAACATGATCTTTCTAAATGGCCCCGGCGCAGATGGTTCCATTTAGAAAGATCATGTTCTAGTTTCAACATGGCGATCTATCGACATATCACGAACCTGCCGGATACGGCGCGCGGCGCGGTCATCGCTATCGGCAATTTCGACGGCGTGCACCGCGGCCATCAGCAGGTGATCGGCGACATCGAACGCTTGGCCGCGAGTTTGCAGACCAGCACCGCCGTACTCACGTTCAGCCCCCATCCGCGCCGATTTTTTCAACCCGAGGCGCCCTCGTTCGAATTAACCCCGTTTCGCCTGAAGGCCCGGCTGATCGAGGCGTTGGGTGTCGATAATTTATTCCTGCTGACTTTTAACCGCGCCCTATCGCAGCTCAGCGCCGAGGACTTTGTGCGGAACTTCCTGGTGCGTGATCTCGGTGTTCGGCATGTGGTGGTCGGCGACAATTTTCATTTCGGCCACAAGCGCCAGGGGGATGGCGCTTATCTGGCGAAGATGGGGCGCGATCTGGGTTTTGGTGTCAGTGTGCTGGAACGGATCACCGGCCCCAACCAGGAAGCCTTCTCCTCAACCGCGATCCGCAAGTATCTCACCGCCGGCAACCCGACACGCGCTGCCTTGGTGCTAGGCCGGTATTGGGAGATCGAGGGGCGAGTCCAGGTCGGTGCCAAGCTGGGCCGCGGGCTGGGCTTTCCTACTGCCAACATCCCGCTCAGCGACATTTTAGAACCGGCGCGCGGTGTTTACGCGGTGCGCGCCGGCATAGACCGGGGCGAAGATATCCAGTGGGAAGCCGGCGTTGCCAGCCTTGGCGTGCGCCCCACGGTGGGCGGCACCGATGTCTTGCTGGAAGTTCATCTTTTCGATTTCGACGGCGATCTCTATGGACAGCACATGCGCGTCGCCCTGGTCGACTACCTACGCCCGGAGTGGCATTTCGAGTCGCTCGAAGCGATGCAGCCCCAGATGCTGGAGGATGCGCGCCGCGCCCGGGTCATCCTGGCCGGAGAACGTTGGGAGGCGAGTTGGCCGGCCAGCTCGTTCCAGCCGGCCCCCGCCGATGGCCAGGAGGAGAGCGAGGAATAGGCTCGGAGTAGGGCCAGGATAGGGGCGCTCTTGCTTGACGCTCCACCGGCTGCTCCCTAACATCCGCCAACTTTTCGCCGCCGCCCTTTGTCGGGCCGATACGATAGCCCTCAAACCCATGAGTCCTCCCGTTTATGAGTGTTGATTACAAGGCCACCGTGTTTTTGCCGCGCACGGATTTCCCCATGCGCGGCGGATTGCCTACACGGGAGCCGCAGATCCTCGAGCGCTGGGCCGAGATGGGCCTCTACAAGCGCCTGCGCGCCGACGCCAAGGGGCGGGAGAAGTTCACCCTGCACGATGGGCCGCCTTATGCGAACGGCGATCTGCATATGGGCCACGCCATGAACAAGATTCTCAAGGACGTGATCAACCGCTCGCAGCAGATGCTGGGCTTCGATGCCAACTATGTGCCGGGCTGGGACTGTCACGGCCTACCCATCGAGTGGAAGGTGGAGGAAAGCTACCGCGCCCGTGGTCAAGATAAGGACAAGGTGCCGGTAGGCGAGTTTCGCCGTGAATGCCGCACCTTCGCCGAACACTGGATCGGCGTGCAGAAAGAAGGCTTCATTCGCCTCGGGATCGAGGGCGACTGGGACAATCCCTATACCACCATGAACTATGCCGCCGAGGCGCAGATTGTGCGCGAGATCGGCAAGTTCCTGCTCAACGGTGGCCTCTATCGTGGCGCCAAGCCGGTCCTCTGGTCGGTGGTCGAGAAGACGGCCCTGGCCGATGCCGAGGTCGAATACCACGATCACACCTCGACGACGATCTGGGTGCGCTTTCCGATAACCCGGCCATCGGTGCCGGAATTGGCGGAAACCGATGTGGTCATCTGGACGACCACGCCCTGGACCATCCCCAGCAACCGCGCCATCGCCTTCGGCGCCGAGATCGACTATGCCGTGGTCGTGGTGCGGGAAGTCACGGAAAATAGCCGGACCAAGGCTGGCGACCGCCTGCTGGTTGCCGCCGATCTCTACGAGAGCTTCGCCGAGACCGCGGGCATTGCCGATAGCGAGGTCGTCTGGAAAGGCAAAGGCCATGCGCTGGCGGGGACCCTTGCCGCGCATCCCTTGCGTGGGCACGGCTACGAATTCGACGTGCCTCTGTACGAGGGCGATTTCGTGACCCTGGAACAGGGCACGGGCTTTGTCCATATCGCCCCCGGGCATGGCACCGACGATTATGAGTTGGGCCTAAAGCACGGCCTGGCCATGCCGATGACAGTGGACGGCGACGGTTGTTTCACCGACGAGGCGCCGCTGTTCACCGGTAAGACAATCTACACGGCGAAAGGCAAGCATGGCGATGCCAACGCCGCGATCATCGCCGCGCTGGAGGATGCCGGCACGCTTACGGCGCGGGCCAAGCTGACCCATTCCTACCCGCATTCCTGGCGCTCCAAGGCGCCGCTTATCTTCCGCAATACGCCGCAATGGTTCATCTCCATGGACAAGAACGGTCTGCGGCAAAAGGCGCTCGAGGCCATTGCCGCGACCCGCTTTGTCCCGGCCGCCGGGCGCGACCGGCTCTATGCGATGATCGAGACTCGGCCGGATTGGTGCGTCTCGCGGCAACGGGTTTGGGGCGTGCCGCTGCCGATCTTCGTCGAAAAGAAGACGGGCCAGCCTTTACGCGATGCGGCGGTTATCGAGCGGGTGGCCAAGATCTTTGCGGCCGAAGGTGCCGATGCCTGGTTCGCGGGCGATGCCCAGCGTTTCCTCGGCGACGATTACCGGGCCGAGGATTTCGAGCAGGTGCGCGATATCGTCGAGGTGTGGTTCGATTCCGGGTGCTCACATGCTTACGTGCTTGAGGCACGGGACGATCTGGCTTGGCCGGCCTCGCTCTATTTGGAAGGCTCGGACCAGCACAGAGGCTGGTTCCACTCCTCATTGCTCGAGTCCGCCGGCACGCGCGGCCGGGCACCGTACAATGCCGTGCTCACGCATGGCTTCGCCCTCGATGACGAGGGCCTCAAGATGTCCAAATCGCGTGGCGGCGGCACCGCCCCGCTTGATGTCATCAAGCAAAGTGGCGCCGATATCCTGCGCCTGTGGGTAGTGGCGACCAACTACACCGAGGATGTGCGCATCGGGCCTGAGATCCTGCGCTATCAGATCGATGCTTACCGCCGCCTGCGTAACACGTTGCGCTTCACGCTCGGCAATCTGGCCGAGTTCGACGAAGCCGAGCGGTTACCGGTAGCCGAGATGCCGGAACTCGAGCGTTGGGTATTGCATCGGTTGTTCGAGTTGGACCGGCGCGTTCGCCAGGCCTGCGCGGATTTCGATTTCCATGACATTTACGAGGCTCTGTACTCCTTTTGCGCCGTCGATCTATCTGCCTTCTATTTCGATGTGCGCAAGGATTCGCTCTATTGCGATGGACGCGACGCGGGCACCCGGCGTGCCTGCCGCACGGTCCTCGATCAGGTCTTCAGCTGCCTAACCGCCTGGCTGGCGCCCATCCTGTGTTTTACCGCCGAGGAGGCCTGGTGGGCGCGCGGTGGTAAGGCCAGTGGGACGGATAGCGTGCATCTGCGCTTGTTCCCCGACATCCCGGCTGAGTGGGAAAACCAGGCCTTGGCTGAAAAGTGGGCGCGGGTGCGTGAGGTGCGCCGCGTCGTAACCGGCGCTCTGGAACTGGCCCGGGCCGACAAGCGCATCGGCTCCAGCTTGCTGGGCCGTCCCGTGGTGCACGTGGACCGGCCCGAATTGCGCGCCGCCATTGCCGATCTGGATATGGCGGAGATTTCCATCACCTCGGATCTGACCCTCATGGAGGGCCCGGCACCCGCCGACGCCTTTACGCTTGAGGATGTGCCTGGTGTTGCCGTGACCGTCGAGCTTGCCGCCGGGGAAAAATGCCAGCGCTGCTGGAAGGTACTGCCCGAAGTTGGCGGCGCTGCGGCGGCACCGGATCTCTGCGGCCGCTGCGCCGATGTGGTGCAGAACATAGGTGTTCTGGCCTCGTGAGCGGCGACGGCATCGAGGCCCGCCGGAGCGTCGGCGCTGCGCTGCGCTTGGCGTTGCCGATTTTGGCTATCGTGGCTATTGCCGATCAGGCCAGCAAATGGGCCGTTCTTGAGGCCCTGGCGCAAGCGCCGCGGATGATCGAGGTAACCGGCTTTTTCAATCTGGTGCTCACGCTTAACACCGGCGTTAGCTTTGGCCTTTTCGACGGCGAGACCGCTTGGAAACCTTGGCTCCTGTCCGCCGTGGCGGTTGCTATCGTCGCCGCCTTATTCGTCTGGTTGAAGCGCCAGCCGGAGCCGCTGCTTGCTATCGCCGTTGGGTTGGTCGCGGGCGGTGCCATCGGCAATACGGTCGACCGGTTACGTTTCGGGGGTGTTGTGGATTTCCTCGATTTCCATCTCGGGGACTGGCATTGGTATGCGTTCAATATCGCGGATAGTGCGGTGGTTGTCGGGGTCGGCCTCCTTCTCTTGGATGGCTTGTTCCAAGGCCATCGTAGTAGTAAAACCTAGTCTTAGAGAAAAGTACGGGGACTTAAAGGGAGGCAAAGACCATGACTTGGCGAATGGTCTTACGATTGACCACTACCGTTACCTTGGCCGCTACGTTAGTAGCGTGTGAGGGCGTGCGAGAACAATTTGGCCTGACCAAGCAATCGCCGGACGAGTTCCGCGTGGTGTCCCGGGCGCCTTTAACACTGCCACCGGATTTCACCCTGCGCCCGCCCGAGCCGGGTGTGGCACGGCCGCAAGAAGGCACGACGGCCCAGCAAGCGCGTAAGGCGATCTTCCGGGCCGATGAACCGAAGGTGGCGGCCTTGGACGTAGCGGCGCCGGCGGGCGGACAATCCGTGGGCGAGCAGTCGCTGCTGCGCTCCGCCGGGGCCGAGAATGCGGATCCCGACATCCGGTTCGTCCTCGATCGGGAAACACTGCGTCTCAATGCCGAAAGCGAGGGTTTCATCGATACCTTGGTTTTCTGGCGTGACAAGGAGGTGCCGGGCGTGGTCGTCGATGCGCAATCCGAGGCACAGCGTCTGCGCGAGAACGCGGCCCTGGGCAAGGAGGCGACCAGCGGCCAGACGCCGACCATCGAACGTCGCGGCAAGGCCTTCTTTGAAGGCATATTCTAGGGATAGACTGGCTCGTTAACGGTTGCCTAGTTTTCGGCCTGGTACCATGTGCGCCGCAGTTGCAGTGGTGCGGCAAGACGCCATATAAGAGCAATGCGTGCCAGGGATCGTTGTATCCCCGGCGGACCGATTTTCACGACATTGCCAGTCTGGATACCCGCATGCGCCGATTCCTGTCTGTCCCCGCCCTTGCCCGGTTCACGAGTGCCGCCCTCTTCAGCCTTGTATTCGTTGCCACTGGGCTAGCCTCGCCGGCTCAGGCCCGGGTCTTTGACCCGGAAACCTTCACTCTGGCCAACGGCCTGCAAGTGGTGGTCATCGAGAATCACCGTGCCCCGATCGTGACCCACATGGTTTGGTACAAAGTTGGCGCCGCCGATGAATCGGCGGGTGAATCGGGGAATGCCCACTTCCTCGAACATTTGATGTTCAAAGGCACGACAACCCTGGGACCCGGCGAGTTCTCGGAAATCATCGCCCAGAACGGCGGACAAGAGAACGCCTTCACCAGCTACGATTACACCGCCTATTTTCAAACGGTGGCCGCCGACCGGCTGGAGATCGTCATGCGTCACGAGGCGGACCGCATGGCCAATCTGGTTCTCACCGATGAGGTGGTTCTACCCGAGCGCGACGTGATTCTGGAGGAGCGGCGCAGCCGGGTGGATAACGAGCCCGGATCGCAGATGCGCGAAACCATGCAGGCGGCGCTCTTCCTCAACCATCCGTATCGGTTGCCCGTGATCGGCTGGGAGCATGAGATTCGCAGCCTCAGCACGGAGACCGCCCTAGCGTTCTACCGGCGCTGGTACGCGCCCAACAATGCCATCCTGGTGGTGGCCGGCGACGTGGACCCGGACGAGGTGCGTCGTTTGGCTGAAAAATATTATGGCCAAGTGCCGGCCGGCGAGGTGCCCGAGCGCGTGCGCCCAGCCGAGCCGCCGCAACATGCGGCGCGCCGGGTAACGCTGGAGAGCGCCCGAGTCCGGCAGCCGTCGCTTTCGATCAGCTACCTGGCACCCGGACATAACAGCGCAGGCAGCGAACACGCCGATGCCCTGCAAGTCCTCGATCAAATTCTCGGCGGTGGGGCGACCAGCCGACTTTATCGTTCGCTTGTGGTGGAGCAAGGCTTGGCCGCCAGTGCGGGTAGTGGCTACTCCCCGACAGCCTACGATCTGAGCAGCTTCGATTTCTATGTGTCGCCACGGCCGGGTGTCGACATGGATAAATTGGAGGCGGCATTGCGCGCCGAGGTTACCCGCGTCATTCGAGACGGCGTGACCGAGGACGAGGTTGCCCTGGCAAAGCGGCAACTTCAGGCGCAGGCGGTTTTCGCACGTGATTCCCTGGGTACGGCCCCAAACATTTTTGGCCGCGCGCTCACTTCCGGGCGCAGCGTCGAGGATGTGGAGTCCTGGCCGGAGCACATCGGTGCCGTGACCGTTGAGCAGGTCAATGCCGCCACGCGCGCCACTTTGCGTGATGTACAATCGGTAACCGGCCTATTGCTTCCCGAGCCGACGACGTGACCTTCCCCTTATCGCAAGAAGCACGAGCCCCCGTATGACCAGACACTTTTCCCGCGCGTTCGTCGGAGCCCTGCTCCTTGTCGCGATCGTGTTCGTCGCCCAATCGGCCCATGCGGTGGAGGTGCAGCGTGTGCGCAGTCCCGGCGGCATCGAGGCGTGGCTGGTCGAGGATCATAGCAATCCGATTATCTCTGTTTCCCTGGCTTTCCGCGGCGGTGCCGCGCTCGACCCGCAAGGCAAGGAAGGGTTGGCGACGACGGTCGCCGCGCTGATTGACGAAGGGGCCGGCGATCTGGACTCGCAGGCCTTTCAGGGCCGCCTGGATGATCTGTCGATCAGCCTGCGTTTTTCCGCCGGCATGGATAGCTTCACCGGCGAGCTAAGAAGCCTGACTGAAAACCGGGATACGGCTTTCGACCTGTTGCGTTTGGCGTTGACCGAGCCGCGCTTCGATGACGAGCCCGTGGAGCGGATTCGTAGCCAGATGCTGGCCGGCCTGGCGCGCCAGGCCGAGGACCCGGATACCATCGCCGGGCGCACGCTCAACAAGCTCCTCTACCCGCAACATCCTTACGGCCGGCCGAGCGGCGGAACACTGGAAAGCGTCGCAACCCTTCAGGTCGACGATCTGCGCCACTTCGTTGCCGATCGTTTTGGCCGCGATACGCTGGTGGTTGGTGTTGTCGGCGACATCTCGGCGGCGGAGTTGGCGCCGTTGCTTGACCGGACGTTCCAGGCCTTGCCGGCCGAGGCTGCGGCGTTCGATGTGCCGCGGATCGATCCGAATGCATCTGGTGATTTGGTGGTGGTCGAGAAAGATGTGCCGCAAAGCGTTGTCGTCTTCGGACAGAACGGCATCGCGCGCGAGGATCCCGACTACTACACCGCCT